>DASTVB010000197.1:0-7403 GCA_035759315.1 Telluria sp.
CGCAGCTCGGGCGAGATCAGGATGCGGCCGGCCGAGTCGAGTTCGACGTCGCAGGCATTACCGAGGAAAATACGCTGCCAGGCGCGGGCCGACATCGGCCAGCTGGCGATTTGCTCGCGGTGGGCTTCCCACACCGGACGCGGGAAGAACAGCAGGCAGCCATGCGGGTGTTTCGTGAGCGTCAGCCGACCCTCGCACTGCACCTGCAGTGCGTCGCGATGCTTGGCAGGGATGGACATCCTGCCTTTCGCATCGAGATTGATCGCTGAAGCGCCTTGGAACACTGGTTTAGCCTTGGCTTGAGGGGTTCATTGTAAATACGCTGATTGGTGCATGTTCTGGAATTTCATCCCACAAAACGACACTTTTTCACACGTTTGCCCACTTTAGATTAAGGAATTCCTAGGGTCAAGCGTTTTCACGTATCGAAAATCGGATTTTTTCTAATGAAACCAAAGACTTAGCGCACTTCGCTGAAGTGACGTGCGCACAAAAAATCGCGTGGAATTAAGCACTTATAAGACACACTGAAAGTGCTATCTCATGTGTATACAGGGGTTTTGACGATAAAGGCACGTTGGTATTTTTTATGCGATCAACTGCTAAACAACACGCACTGGCACGTATCCGCTAGCCTTCGTGTGACTTTTGTCAAATCGGTATGGAATCGATGTTGCGCCCGCTTGCTTTTCTTCTAGCCTTAATCTGCTGACCCAAGAACGGGGGCCGTAATGAAGAAATCCGCCAGTCTTATCCCGACCATCCTGCTGGCTGCCGGCGCCGCCCTGCCATTGCCGGCGCATGCGGACGTGACCGCATCGGCTATTCTCGACGTGAGCCAAGTGCGCATATTGCGCGCAGACGGAACTCCCTACAGCCAGTCAGATTTTGCAGAGGTTAGCTCAGTCCTCAACGAAGCGTATGTCAGTTACCGTAATGGCACCACAATAGAGTACAACACCGTGTCGCCCACCATCGAACAGGTCGATATTCCCGGGATCTGTATTGGATTACCCTGCCCGGTCACGAGCGAAAACAACTTCGCCCCGCTATCAGGGTCGCCCGGAGGATATTTCAGTAATGTCGACCAGCGGCAGTTGGGTAGTTTGCTGGCGGGAGACCTGCACTTGCAGGCCCGCAGCGACTCAAGTGCCCAGTCGACAGCAAATGGGATCTGGGGCGGGACTGCATGGTCGGGAGTCGAGTTCCGTTTCCGGCTCAACCAGCCGGAAACGATGACATTCGAATTTGATGCGACGCCGTATCTCCAATTGTCCCGACCAACGGCCGCGGAGTCCCCTATTGAACAGAGTTCCGCCTCAATTGGTTTCGTAATCTCTCTCTTCAATTTGTCGAACGAAGAGTGGGTGCTGTTTTTTGACCCGAAGGAGTTGTTTACCCGGCTCGAGTTCGGTAGTCAGACCCAGGTGGGGAACCTGGTTTACGATCCTGGCACAATGAGTTTCAGCGTCAACAGTGGTGTACTCTACGGGGGACCGTATTTACTTAGTATCGGCATCGCTGCAACTACCTACATCAGCGCCGTTCCAGAACCTTCTTCGCTTGCCATGCTCGGAACGGGGCTGGTGTCGTTGTTAGCACTCGGATGGCGACGGAAGCTGCCGGTCATCCGGTCGACCTCAGGCTAAGCGGCACAACGAGCCCACCTGGAGGGTATTTCAGCAATGTAGACCAGCGGCAGTCGGGCAAGCTCTAGCATTGCCTCCTCGCTATTGCTGCGCCGCCGAACTGGCCGCCCTCAATTGCTCATACGGCCCAGTTGAGGGAACGCGTAACGGCGCCATGCCACCGCTCCATGAGTGCAGCGCGCCGCCCATCGTCCATAGACGGCTCGAAGACGCGCTCAGACCGCCATTGCGCGCCCACCTCTTCGCGCGAGTCCCAGAAGCCGACGCCAACGCCGGCAAGGAAGGCAGCACCCAGCGCAGTGGTTTCCGTTACCCGTGGCCGTACGACCGGAACACCGAGCAGGTCGGCCTGGAATTGCATGAGCGCGTCGTTACGGGAGGCGCCGCCATCGGCGCGGACCTCTGTCACCTCGCATGACGTGTCGCGGCGCATCGCATTGAGCAGCTCGGCGCTCTGATAGGCGATCGCTTCGATAGCTGCCCGCGCGATGTGGCCGCGCGTGGTGCCGCGCGTCATGCCGACCAGTGCACCGCGGGCGTACGGGTCCCAGTGCGGCGCGCCGAGCCCTGCAAACGCGGGGACAAGATAAACGCCGCCGTTGTCGGGCACCGTTCGTGCCAGCGCTTCCACCTCCGCAGAGGACGAGATGATGCCAATGCCATCACGCAACCACTGGATGGTGGCGCCAGCCATGAAGACGCTTCCCTCCAGCAAGTAGTCGGTCGCCCCATCGATGCACCAACCAACCGTGGAGAGCAGGCGATTGTGCGAACGCGGTGCCTGCGAACCGGCATGCATCAGCATGAAGCACCCCGTGCCATAGGTATTCTTCACCATGCCGGGGCGATGGCAGGCCTGGCCAAAAGTGGCCGCCTGCTGGTCGCCGGCGATGCCGGCCACCGCAATTGGCGCGCCAAACAGGTCGGCGTGCGTGTGTCCGAAGACACCGGACGATGCGACGACCTCGGGCAGCAGGGGTTTCGAAATGCCAAACAGCGCCAGCAGCGCATCGTCCCAGCACAGGTCATGGATATTGAATAGCATCGTGCGCGACGCGTTGCTGGCATCCGTCACATGGCGTCCGGTGAGCCTGAACGCCAGCCAGCTGTCGACGGTCCCGAAGCACAGCGCACCCTGCTCCGCCTTGTCGCGCGCGCCGGGCACATGGTCCAGCAGCCAGGCCAGCTTGGTCGCGGAAAAATACGGGTCCAGTTCGAGGCTGGTCGCGGCCTGGATGGCGGGAGCGTGCCCGGCTTCGCGCAGGCGGTCGCAATCGGCGGCGGTGCGGCGGTCCTGCCACACGATTGCGGGAGCAACCGGCTCGCCGGTGCGGCGGTCCCACAGCACGGTGGTCTCGCGCTGGTTGGCGATTCCGATCGCCGCGACCTGCGACGCGCGTACGCCCTGCTCGCGCATGACCTGCTGCGCCACTGCGAGTTGCGAGGTCCAGATATCATGGGGATCGTGTTCGACCCAGCCGGGCTGGGGATAATGCTGTGGGAATTCCTGCTGCGCGATCCCGCAGGGCTGGCCTGCGTGGTCGAACAGGATTGCGCGCGAACTTGTGGTGCCCTGGTCGAGGGCGAGGATGTATTTTTTCATACGATCCTGCTGAAATAAGTTGATGCAAGCCGATAGGCCGGATTCTGTTACGGCGCGCCCCTTGCGGTTTGCGCTATGACAGCCATTCCTCTAGGCGCCGAATTACTCCGGCGCTCAAGCTTCCTACCCGCACGCTCAGCGAGTCACCTCATCGCGTGCCTATTTGGAATTGCTCCAGGTGGAGGTTACCGCGTTTCACCGTAACTTAATACGCTCGTCTCTGTGGCCCTATTCCTCGCCTTATACCCACGGCTTGCGCCGGAAGGCTTTCAGCGGACGGCCGTTAACCGTCACCATGCTCTATGGAGTCCGGACCTTCCTCCCGCCGGCTTGCGCCGGCCAGCGGCTGTCTGGCTTGCATCGGGCGTCATTATACCCTGAGGGGACTGTCCCTATCGGACAGTCCCCTTCCCCGTTTCTGAAATTTGGTGTCGCCATTATGGAAGTAGCATTTGCGCCGGCTGACATAGAATCTGCGAGACTCGGTTCATCCGGCCCAACTTCACGAGGCAGACCAACATGACGCAAAACCTTCGCTCCGGCGGCCAGATCCTGGTCGACGCACTCAAAGTACATGGCGTGGACACCGCCTTTGGCGTCCCTGGCGAGAGCTACCTGGACGTGCTGGACGCCCTGCACGACTCGGGCATCAAATTCATCATCAACCGCCAGGAAGGCGGCGCCGCGTTCATGGCGGAAGCCTACGGCAAAATGACCGGCACCCCGGGCATCTGTTTCGTGACCCGCGGGCCGGGCGCCACCAACGCCTCGATCGGCGTGCACACCGCCTACCAGGACTCGACCCCGATGATCCTGTTCATCGGCCAGGTGGGCAACGACTTCATCGACCGCGAAGCGTTCCAGGAGATCGACTACCGCCGCATGTACGGCCAGATGGCCAAGTGGGTGGCGCAGATCGACCGCGCCGACCGCATCCCCGAATACATGGCGCGCGCCTTCCAGATCGCCACCAGCGGCCGTCCCGGCCCGGTGGTGCTGGCCCTGCCGGAAGACATGCTGATCACGACCGCGGACGTAGCCGACACGCGCCGCTACCGGCCCGTGCAGGCATCGCCGTCCGCATCGCAGATCGACCAGCTGCGCGGCATGCTGGCCGAGGCCCAGCGCCCGATCGTCCTGCTGGGCGGCGGCACCTGGAACGAGCAGGCATGCGCTGACCTGCGCCGCTTCGCCGAAGCGAACAGCCTGCCGGTGGGGTGCACCTTCCGCTTCCAGGACCTGCTGGACAACGCGCACCCTAACTATGTGGGCGACGTCGGCATCGGCATCAACCCGAAGCTCGCCGCGCGCGTCAAGAACGCCGACCTCGTGATCGCCATTGGCCCGCGCCTGGGCGAAATGACGACCGGCGGCTACACGCTGCTCGCCTCGCCGGTGCCGCAGCAGCGGCTCGTGCACATCCACGCCGACCCCGAAGAACTGGGCAGCGTGTACCAGGCCGACCTGATGATCGTCAGCGGCGCGCCGCAGGCGTGCGCCATGCTGGCCGCGATGGAACCGGTGGATGCCTCCGCGTGGCGCCACACTGTGGAAGAAGCGAAAGCCGAACTGGCCGCCTACCAGCAGCAGCCGCCGGTCTTCAAGGACGGCGCCGCGCCGCTCGACCTGTGGCAGCTGGTGCAGGACCTGATGGCGGCGGTCCCGCACGACACCATCCTGACGAATGGCGCCGGCAACTACGCCTCGTGGGCGCACCGTTTCTACCGTTATGGCGGCATGCGCACCCAGCTCGCGCCGACGAATGGCGCCATGGGCTACGGCGTCCCGTCCGGCGTCGCCGCAAAGATCGTCAACCCGGCGCGTACGGTAGTGACCTTTGCCGGCGATGGCGAATACATGATGAACGGGCAGGAGCTGGCGACGGCGGTGCAATACAAGGCGGGCCTGATCATCATCGTCTTCAACAACAGCATGTACGGCACCATCCGCATGCACCAGGAGCGGGACTACCCAGGCCGCGTGTCCGGCACGACCCTGCACAACCCCGACTTCGCCGCACTGGCGCGGGCTTACGGCGCGCAGGGCGAAGTCGTCACGCAGACCGCCGAATTCGCCCCGGCCCTGGCGCGCGCGCTCGCGCACACCACCGAGCACTCGCTCCCGGCCGTGATCGAGTTGCGTTACGACGGCAACCTGATCACGCCGAACCTGACGCTGGACGCCATCCGCGCCACCGCAAAAGCCGCCGGCAAATAAGAAAACATCCCGTCGGTGTCAGACACCTTCGGGACATTTTCCGAACGTTTTTGTCAGACAAACCAGAAATGGTGTCAGGCACCTTCGGGAGGTTTTCCGAAGGATTTTGTCAGACAAACCAGAAATGGGGTCAGGCACCTTGGGGAAGTTTTCCGAAGGATTTTGTCAGACAAACCAGAAATGGGGTCAGGCACTTTTTAGGAGTAATCCGAGGGGGCTTCGGGGGTGCGGAGCCGGGGTTGCCGCTCTGGTAAAATACGCGCGATCTTTGCGTCCGTCATCCGGCGGTTCGCCTGCAGTTCCCCTCCACGATAGCCCAATGTTTAGCTTCTTTAAGAGAAAAAAGCCAGAACCCGAAGTTCCAGCAGCCGTACCGGTCGAGCCGCCCGCTCCCGCTCCGGCTCCAGCAGCACCCGCATCCGTCCAGCCAACACCTGCCGCCGAAACGCAACACCAGCCAGCAGCTGGACACGGACGCCGCTACGGCTCGGTCGGCGCGGCAATTCCAGCTGCGATTCCAGTCGCTGAACCTGTTTCACCTGTAGCGCCTCCGACGCCTGCTCCTGCGCCAGTGCCGACGCCTGCTCCGGCCCCTGCGACTCCAACTGCGCCAGTAGCTGCCCCAGCACCCGCCCCAGTCGCCGCACCAGCACCTGCGGCTCCTGCACCGGTTCCTGCCGCTGCGCCGGTTCCTGCTCCTGCCGCTGCACCGGCTCCCGCTCCTGCGACACCAGCACCCGCTGCACCTGCACCGGCTCCCGCTCCTGCGGCACCATCGGCACCCGCGGTTCGTGCTCCAGCTCCTGCGGCACCTGCACCTGTACCGACCGCTGCACCTGCACCGAAGCCTGCGCCGACTCCGGCACCGGCGCCTTCGCTCCAGCCAGCGCCGGCTCCGACGCCAACCGCGGCGGCCGCACCGGCACCCGTGACGTCGCTTGGCGGCATGCCCGAGGAACCGGCTCCACGCCTGGTCCCCGAGTCCGAGCGCAAGCAGTCGTGGATGTCGCGCCTGAAGGCGGGCCTGTCGAAGACGTCCTCCAACCTGTCGCTGCTGTTCGTCGGCGCGAAGATCGACGAGGACCTGTACGAGGAACTCGAATCGGCGCTGCTGATGGCCGATGCCGGCGTCGACGCGACCGACCACCTGCTCAACGCACTGCGCAAGAAGGTGAAGGAAGAGAAGCTGCTGGACGCCGCCGAAGTCAAGGGCGCGCTGAAGAAGCTGATGATTGAGATGCTCACGCCGCTGCAAAAGCCGCTCGAGCTGGGCCGCTACGAGCCGCTGGTGATGATGATCGCGGGCGTCAACGGCGCCGGCAAGACCACCACCATCGGCAAGCTCGCCAAGCACATGCAGAAATACCAGCAATCGGTGCTGCTGGCCGCCGGCGACACGTTCCGCGCCGCCGCGCGCGAACAGCTGATGGTCTGGGGCCAGCGCAACAACGTCACCGTCATTTCGCAGGAGTCGGGCGACCCGGCCGCGGTCGCCTTCGACGCGGTGCAATCGGGCAAGGCGCGCGGCATGGACGTGGTGATGGTCGACACTGCCGGCCGGCTGCCGACGCAATTGCACCTGATGGAAGAACTCAAGAAGATCAAGCGCGTCATCGGCAAGGGCATGGACGGCGCGCCGCATGAAGTGCTGCTGGTCATCGACGGCAACACCGGCCAGAACGCGCTGGCGCAAGTGAAAGCGTTCGACGACGCGCTCGACCTGACCGGCCTCGTCATCACCAAGCTCGACGGCACCGCCAAGGGTGGCGTGCTGGCGGCGATTGCGCGTACCCGCCCGGTGCCGGTGTATTTCATCGGCATCGGCGAGAAAATCGAAGACCTGCAGCCCTTCAAGGCCGACGAATTCGTCGAAGCGCTGCTCGGATAAGCCCATGATCGAATTCCAGTCCGTCTCGAAACAGTATTCCGCCCAC
>DASTVB010000198.1:0-67596 GCA_035759315.1 Telluria sp.
GCCCGGTCGCAGGGCAGCCACTTCGTCCAGTCGTCGTAGCCGGTGGCGAGCGCCTGCTCGATCAGCAGGCCGCGAAAGCCCGAGCAGTCGATGAACAGCTCGCCCTCGACCCGGGTGCCGTCTTCCAGCACCACCGCTTCGATAAAGCCGTCGGTGTCGCGCTGGATCACCTGGTTGATCTTGCCCTCGGTGCGCTTGACGCCGCGCTGCTCCGAGATCTTGCGCAGGTAGCGCGCGTACAGGCTGGCGTCGAACTGGTAGGCGTAGACGATGTCGCGCAGCGGCGAGTTGCCCGCCTCGTCCGAGGCCGGCATGAATTTGTCGTGTTTTGCGGCCATGCGCGTGATCGAGTATTCCTCGAGCGGCGCGGCCTTGCCCAGCTTGCGCATCTTCTGCCAGTATTGGTCGAAGTTGACGGTGGCCAGGTCCTGCCCGAGCCGGCCGAAGCCATGCATGTAGCGGTCGCCGCGCTTGCCCCAGTTGACGAACTCCACGCCCAGCTTGAACGTGCCGTTGGTCTCGCGCAGGAATTCGTTTTCGTCGATCCCCACGACCTGGTTGAACAGCTTGATCATCGGGATGGTCGCCTCGCCCACGCCGACGATGCCGATTTCGTCCGACTCCACCAGACGGATGTTGTACTGGCGGCCCTCCATCACGGTGGCCATTGCCGCGGCGGTCATCCAGCCGGCGGTGCCGCCGCCGACGATGACGATGTTCCTGATCGCTTGGTTCTGCATCTGCTGCCCTGTCATGTTCAGATAAAAAACAACCCCTGGGGCGCGAGCCGGCAGGGGTTGTTACTGTACCGCGTTTTTCTTCAGTTTAGAACTTGTAGTTCACGCCGAAGTGGTAGGTGCGGCCGTAGTCGACGCGGTTGGTCGGCTTGTCAGGATTGTCGGTGTACTCCAGGAACGGTGCGTTGTTCCAGTTTTGCGCCTGCGCGTACACGCTGAAGCCCTTCAGCCAGCCGCGCTGGAACTCGTACGAAGCCTGCAGGTCAACAATGGTCTCGCCCTTGATGAAGGTGAGCTGCTGGTTGTCCTGGTAGTCCGACACCTGGCCGAGGAAGTTCGAACGCTTGCGCGCAGCTGCCGCGATCTGGAAGCCGTGTGCCTCGTAGTACAGGCGCAGGTTGGTCACTTTGCGCGACAGGCCTGGCAGCGGGATGCGCACCAGGTCGCCGGCGACGTTGTCGAAGCCGATTTCAGGCAGGTCGATGCCGCTGCGCGTGTCGGAGTGGTTCAGCATCGCACCGAAGCCGTCCAGCCAAGGCGTGAACATCGAGAACGGCACGTTGACCGCCAGTTCGAAGCCGTACAGGTTGCCGCCGTCGCCATTCATCGGCTGCGTCATCAGGCCGTTGGTGGAACCCGCGAACGGGCCGCTGCCTGGCAGCGGGGTGGTCGGCGTCACGTAAGGACCGAAGTCGAACGCGCGCGGTGCACGGTAGATGTAGGTGTCGAGCTTCTTGTAGAAGGCGGCAGCGCTGGCGTAGCCCTTGTTGCCGAAGTACTTCTCGTACGAGATGTCGAATGCCTTGGCGCGGAACGGCTTGAGCTGCGGGTTGCCGCCGCTGCCGGTCAGGATCGGGAACGGACCCGCCGTATTGAGCGAGAAGTTCTGGCCTGCGCGCAGGTCGTCCAGGTTCGCGCGCGACACGACCTTGGCCAGGCCGAAGCGCAGGAACTGGTCGTTGGTCAGGTCGAACGATACGTTTGCGCTTGGCAGGACGTCCCAGTACTTGGAGGTGTCGGTGACCCGCATCGCAGGGCAGGTCTGCGCGGTGTTACCCGTGCAGCGGCTGCGGTCGATGGCGTAGCCGCCGCCGGTCTGCTCGGTGTGGATCGCCTGCAGGCCGACGTTACCCTTGTACGACAGGCCGAACATTTCGCCGTCCAGTTCGCCCATGAAGTAACCGGTAGCGACTTTCTCGCGCACGTCCCAGAACTTGTTGTAGATGTCGGCGTCGACCTTGTTGGCCAGCTCGTAGATGG
Source organism: Telluria sp. (assembly GCA_035759315.1). Lineage (GTDB taxonomy): Bacteria > Pseudomonadota > Gammaproteobacteria > Burkholderiales > Burkholderiaceae_D > Telluria. The sequence continues at coordinate 1,998 of DASTVB010000198.1, forward strand.
TGCCGAGCGAACCGCGCGGATCCCACGATGCGACCATGATGCCGGAGCTGCCGGCCATCATGGTTTCGCTGCCAGGCATGGTAGCGGCGCCGTATGGATCGCCACCCTTGATCAACAGGCGGCCTTCGTCGCCGGTGCGCGCCTTGTCGCGGCGGGTGTAGTTGAAGCCGTAGGTGGTGGCGACCATCGGGCCCCACTCGACTGCCTTCTTGGCGGTCAGGCGCAGCGCCTTGACTTCGTCGTTAATCTCCGGCATCGCCAGGTAACCTGCCTGTGGCGAGGACACGCCACCGGACCAGCCCATCACGTCGGTCAGCTTGGCGACGTTGCGGTCGGCGTAGTTCAGGCCCGGGGTGTACTTCACTTCGGTGAAGTTGGCGCCGTCGAAGCCGGAGTACGTGATCGTGTCCTTGGCCTGGTTGCCCGGGATACCGGCGTAGGTCTCGTAGCGCGAACTGATCTTGTTCGCTTTCGACCAGTTCAGGTCCGCGGAGGTGGTCCACTCGCCGATCTTCAGCTCGTTGTTCCAGCCGATGGTCTTGAGGTCATCTTCCGAACCTTCCATGTGGTTACGCACCACGCCAACCCAGTTGGTGATGGTACCGGCGGTGGCGACGTTGCCAGCGTAGGTCGCATTGGTCAGCACGCCCGCAGGATCGTAGCCGCCGGCGCTGTTGCCGCCGACTGCGGCTTCGATACCGGTCTTCTTCAGGCCGGTGTCGCCGGCCGAGTAGAACAGGTCGACGGTGGACTTGAAATTGCGGTTCGGACGGAACTGCAGCGAGGCGAAGGCGCCATCGCGGTTGTGGGTCGACACTTCGGTGTCGAAGCCGAAGCCGCCCGGGGTCTTGACGGTGACCGCAGGATCGGCCGAACGCGGATCGTCGAAGTCGGCTGCCCAGCCGCCCCACGAGTTGAACTTGGACTGCGCGCCGCCGGTTTCTTCGTAGCGGGTCAGGCCGATCGCCAGGCCAATGGTGCGGTTCGCGAACTGGTCGACGTACGACAGCGAGAAGCGGTCGCCATCGCCTTCAGGCAGGTTGTCGCGCTGCTTCACGCCGAGGAGGCTCTTCTTGTAGTTGACGGCGACGGTGCGCTTGCCGAAGTCCAGCGGCTGCACGGTGCGCAGGTCGATGGTCGCGGCCAGGCCCTGGCCGATGACGGTGGCGTCGGGGGTCTTGTAGATGACGACGGAGCCCATCAGCTCGGCCGGGAACAGGTCGAACTCAGGCGAGCGCGCGTTGCCGGTCGATGCCATTTCGCGGCCGTTCAGCAGCGTGCCGTTGAAGCTTGGCGACAGGCCGCGCACCGATACCTCGGACGCCTTGCCCGAGCTGCGGCCGCGCTGCGTGGTCACGCCTGGCAGGCGCGAGATCGATTCCGCGACCGACTGGTCAGGCAGTTTGCCGATGTCTTCGGCCGAAATGGCTTCGACGATCGACGAGGAATTCTTCTTGATCGAGATCGCCGCTTCGATACCGCGGCGGATACCGGTGACGACCACGGTCGACGGCTGGGCCGGATCCTGCGCGGTTACCGCTGCAGGGTCCACGACAACCGGTGCTTGCGGTTCCTGGGTTTGCGGCGCTGGCTGGGCCGCATCTTGTGCATAGACGTTACCGCCAAGCGCCGACAGCAGCAGTGCGCATCCGGCAGCAACCGGATTCAGCGCGAATGCCCGGCGCGATGGAGTGCTCGTCTCGCTTTTTTTAGCGAAATTCTTCATGTATCCCCTCATCTTCTCATCAGTACCACAATTAAATCCCGCGCAAGCACACGCACCACCGGGACCCGAAAGCAAACGCCCATGGACGTTCTCATCAAGGATTCTGTACTAAAACTAGATCCACTGTCAACGAAACTTCAATACCACTACAGTGTGTGCGCCCCGCCGCCTCCTCCTATGACAGGGCCGGTTTCGCGTTGTATTTCGGCGACACGGGTGTGTGTACATAGTTGTAGTACGACTACATTTGGGGGTGGGGACTGTCCCCTCGGGACTGTCCCCGGCCCTTTCATGCATGCACCAAGCCCCCAAAGGCTGGGGACAGTCCCGCCGCAACCGTCCCCTCCTGTACCTAAACTAGCGGGAAAATGTGATTGAAACAGCATTTCAGGCGCGGTATTCTCGTCGGCGAAGCCAAACAGGGCTGTAGTCGAACTACGGAGAGAACAAGCATATGAAAAAGACGATCGCCGCCCTCCTGCTGGGGCTTTCAGGCGCAGCCGCATGGGCACAGGGCGTGCAGCACATGGAGCCGCCGTTCTGGTGGGCCGGCATGAAGCACAGCGGCCTGCAGCTGATGGTGCATGGCAAGGGCGTCGGCCAGACCAGTCCCGTGATCTCCTACCCCGGCGTGGCGGTGCGCAGCGTGACGCGCGTGCCGAACACGAACTACCTTTTCATCGACCTCGAGATCGGCGCCGACGCGAAACCCGGCCAGTTCGAGATTCGCTTCGACGGCGCCGCTCCAGCCCCCTACATCTACACGCTGCGCGAACGCGAGCCCGGTTCGGCGCAGCGGCGCGGCTTCGACAGCAGCGACGCGATCTACCAGATCATGCCGGACCGCTGGGCCAACGGCGATCCGTCCAACGACAGCGTGAAGGGCATGCCCGACACCGCCAACCGCAAGGAAGCCTACGGGCGGCACGGCGGCGACATCCGCGGCATCGAGGCCAACCTCGACTACGTGGCGCGGCTTGGGTTCACGCAGCTGTGGCCCACCCCGCTGGTCGAGAACAACATGCCCGGCTTTTCCTACCACGGCTACGCGGCCACGGACCACTACAAGATCGATCCGCGCTACGGCAGCAACGAAGACTACGTCAGGCTCACGCGCGCGGCGAAGCAGCGCGGCATCGGCATGATCCAGGACGTGGTGCTGTCGCACATCGGCTCCGGCCACTGGTGGCTGCAGGACTTGCCGATGCCGGACTGGCTCAGCTTCCGGTCGAAATTCGTCCCGACCGAACACCACCGCGTGTCGGTGCAGGACCCTTACGGCTCGCAGGCCGACAAGACCAACTTCATCGACGGATGGTTCGGCCAGGGCATGCCCGACATGAACCAGAAGAACCCGATGGTGGCAACTTACCTCATCCAGAACAACATCTGGTGGATCGAGTACGCCGGCCTGTCCGGGCTGCGCATCGACACCTACGGCTACTCCGACGGCGACTTCCTGACCGAATACGGCCGCCGCATCATGGCCGAATATCCGCGCCTGAACATGGTCGGCGAGGAGTGGCACAAGTCGCCCAACGTGGTGTCGCGCTGGCAGGCCGGCAAGCGCAATTTCGACGGCTACCGCAGCTACACGCCAAGCATGATGGACTTCCCGATGGCCGAAGCGATGCGCGGCGCACTCGCCGCCGGCCCGACCTGGCGCGCGTTCAGCGACGTGTACGAGACGCTGTCGCAAGACTACGTGTATCCGAACCCGGGCAACCTGGTGCTGTTCGAGGGGAACCACGACGTCGCGCGCATCTTCAGCGTGGGCGGCGAAAGCTTCGGCAACTGGCAGATCGCGATGGCCTACATCATGACCATGCCACGCATCCCGCAGATGTACTACGGCACCGAGGTCCTGATGACCAGCACCACCAAGGGCCGCGACGACGCCAGCTACCGACACGACTTCCCCGGCGGCTGGGCGGGCGACAAGGTCAACGCCTTCACCGGCGCTGGCCTGACCGCCCGGCAGAAGGCAGCGCAGGACTATGTGCGCAAGCTGGCCAACTGGCGCCGCGGCGAACCGGTGATCCATCGCGGGAAGATGATGCATTTCGGGGCCGAGAACGACACCTACGTATACTTCCGCTACGACGACAACAAGAAAGTACTGGTAGCATTCAACAAGGGCGACAAGCAGGCCGTACTTCCGGTGGCGCGCTTCTCGGAGATGCTCGCGGGCGTCACACGCGGCGCCGACGTCATTACCGGCAAGGTGCACGACCTGTCGTCCACGCTGACGCTGGCCCCAAGCAGCGCCCTGATCCTGGAACTGGACTCGAAAAAACAATGAAGAAAACTGCGCTCGCGGTGGCCGCCGCCCTCACCATCCTGCAGGCACACGCGGGGCAGAAGCCCGGCCCGGAAGCCTTCTTCAACGAGATGGCGATCGCGGTCGCACCCGGCGAGGAGCGCCATTTCGTGGTCGGCGACAACGTCGACGGCTACTTCGACGCGGTCAGCCAGTCCTACGACAAGGGCCAGGGCTACGTGACGCGTGCCGGCACCTGGTTCAAGAGCTACGTCAGCTACGTCGGCGACAACGCCAACGACCGAACGCGCTCGCGCGAGCGCGTGCTGCCCTACGGGCACCGGGTCGACTACCCGGGCGGAATCAGCGAAGAGCTGGCGGTCATGTCGGGCAGCCGAGCCATCGCGATGCGCGTGAGCGCAACGCGCGCCGCCCGGTTGTCCCTGCAGCCCACGCTCACCGCCGAAGTGGCCGACAAGGCGCGCGTTACGCAGGCCAGCGAAGACGGCAAGCTGGTCACCGTCGCGCTGCCGGGCGGCTTCATGGCGCTCGCTTCCAACCGCGCGTTCGCGATGGAAGAAGCGCTGCTGATACGCGCCAGGGAGGACGGCACATCGTTCACCGTGATCGCAGCGTTCGGCAAGACAGCCGGCGAAGCCGAGCGCCAGGCGCGTACGCTGGCCGCGGTCGACGCCATCGCGGCCGAACGCGGCAAGCTACACCGCGAGCTCACCAAGAGCTATATCCAGACCAGCGACGCGCAGTACAACAAGGCCCTGAACTGGGCCAAGGCGTCCGCCCGCATGTTCGTGGTGGAGGAATTCGGCAAAGGGATCTGGGCCGGCCTGCCGTGGTTCCGCGACAACTGGGGCCGCGACACCTTCATCGCACTGCCGGGTACCCTTCTGGTATCGGGCCAGTTCGACGACGCCAGGGCGGTCCTGGCGAATTTTGCGCGCTACCAGAACCTGGACCGCGCCGACAAGAACTACGGCCGCATCCCGAACCGCGTGTCGGCCGACACGGCCATCATCTACAACACGGTAGACGGCACCCCATGGATGCTGCGCGAAGCGATCGAATACATCCGCTACACGGGCGACAAGGCCTTCGCCGCGCAGATGTACAAGCTGGCCCTGCCCTACTTCGAAGGCGTGGCCGCCAACTTCACCGACAAGCAGGGCCTGATGACGCATGACGACGCCGACACCTGGATGGACGCGCGCATCGCCAACAAGGAACCGTGGTCTGCGCGCGGCAGCCGCGCAGTCGAAATCCAGGCCCTGTGGTACGAGGCCCTGCAGGCCGGCGCATACCTCGCGACCCAGGCCGGCGACGAAGCGCGCGCGAAGGAGTGGTCGGGACAGGCCGCCAGGCTGCAGCGCAGCTTCCTCGAGCTGTTTTGGGACGGCAGCACGATGGCCGACCGCATCCGCCCCGACGGCAGCCGCGACACCAAGCTGCGCCCCAACCAGCTGATGCTGGTGTCGATCCCGTCGGACCGTTTCGTCCCGCTCGAGGTGCAGGCCGCCGTCACCAGGAACGCGGTGTCCGGACTGCTGTACGACTACGGCATCGCGTCGCTGGGGCAGGACGAAACCTACTTCCATCCGCGCCACGAAAATCCCGCCTTCCACCACAAGGACGCCTCCTACCATAACGGCACCATCTGGGGCTGGAACGCCGGCTTCACGGTCACCGCGCTGAACAGGTTCGGCTACCAGGACCACGCGTGGAAGCTCAGCTCCAACCTGGGCAAACAGATCCTGGAACTGGGCACCCTCGGTGCGATGAGCGAACTGCTCGACGCCCTGCCTCCGCTCAAGCCCTCCGGCACCTTCGCCCAGTCGTGGAGCGTGGCCGAATTCGCGCGCAACGCCTACCAGGACTATGTCGGCTTCAAGCCCGACCTGCTGGCCAACACGCTGCGCTTCGAACCCGCGCTGCCGTCGGCGTGGACCAGCGTGTACGCCGTGCTGCCGTTCGGGAGCAACGAACAGGTGACGGCGGACTATGCGAAGGATGGCAAATGGACGCTGAAGCTGGCCGGCGCCGCGCCGCGCAAGGTCGAGTTCACCTACTTCAGGGCGGAAAAGAGCCGCGCGCGGGTCGAATTCGAACTGCGCCCCGACACCCCGGCCAGGCTGGTACTGGGCGACACGGGCGCCACGCTGGACGGCAAGCCGCTGGAAGCGACCACGGTCCAGCCGTCATTTGCAAAAACCATCGGCGAACTGAAATTCGTCACGCCGAAACGCTACCGCCCGGAGGACTTCCCGATGCTGAAAGGGAAGGACGTCCTGAAGGGCATCATTGAACGGGGCGAATACCGGTGATGCGGCGCGCCCTCGCGCTGCTGGCGGCGCTGGCCGCGGCATCGGCTATCGCCGCGGCGCCCGGCCCGCTGGCGCAGGAAATCTACGTGCGCGGCGGCTTCAATGGCTGGGGCATCGACCACAAGCTGGTCCACCTTGGCGCGGGCATCTACCAGGTCGAAATGGAGCTCCCGCCCGGGAACCACCCGTTTAAGGTGGGGCATGCCGACTGGAGCGCCGAATGGGTGATCGATCCGGCCAAGTCGGTTCGCGTCGCGCCGGGATCGCCGTATCCGATGACGACCAGCGCCGGGCCGGAGGACTACCTGTTCGTCAAGACCGCGGCGCGCTACCGCTTCACGGTGGACGTGTCGCGGCCCGGTGCGCTGGTGCTGACGGTGACGCGGATCGAATCGGCACGGGCGCCGGTAGCGATACCGCATCCGGCGTCCGGCCCGCAGGCCACGCTGGCGTTCCCGACCTGGGACGGCAGGCGCGAGACCGCCAGCTTCTCTGCCGACGACGCGCCGCTGCGAACCTACGTCCATTCGACCACGCTGCAGCTGCGCGATCCCGTCCCGCCGTTTTCCCGCTATACCGAGCGAGCCGATGCGCCGCGCGTGCGCTCGGGCAGCCTGCCGTTCGACGCGCTGTTTGCGCTGGCGGCATCCGAAATGAAGCAGGATTCGGTCAGCCATATCGCGGACGGCAACTACAACGGCGGCGCGCCGGTGCCATGCGAATGTTTCGAGACCGGCGAGAAATGGCATTACGTGTGGACGCGCGACCTCTCGTATGCGGCCGCCCTGGGCCTCGCGACGCTCGACCCGCAGCGGGTGCGCAATTCGCTCGACTTCAAGCTGTCCGGATTTCGTCCGGGAGTGCCGAAGGCGCCGGTGGTGCCGGGGTCCGAGGACGGATTCCAGGTCATCCAGGACACCGGCAGCGGCGGCAGCTGGCCGGTATCTACCGACCGCGTGTCGTGGGCATTCGGCGCCGAGGCCGCGCTGCGCGCGCTGCCGGCCGCGGAACGTGCGGCATTCGCGCCGCGCGCGCTGAAGGCGCTGTCGAACACCATCGAAATCGACCGTACCGCCGCGTATGACCCGAAGACCGGGCTGTACACCGGCGAACAGTCCTTCCTCGACTGGCGCGAGCAGTCGTATGCCTCGTGGATCGTCAACGACCTGTCAAGCATGGCCAGCTCGGTGTCGGTATCGACCAATGCGGCGCACTACAAGGCGCTGACGCTGGCGGCCAGCCTGGCCAGGGAGCTGGGCGATACGCGCCTCGCCAGGCGCTATTCGGCTTGGGCCGCGAGGCTGAAGAGCGCGATCAACGCCAGGTTGTGGCTGCGCGACGCGGGCATGTACAGCAGCCTCACCGCGGGCCACTTCGACGGCGCGCCGATGCACAAGTTCGACTGGCTTGGCCAGTCGCTTGCGATCGTCACCGGCATTGCCAGCGACAGGCAGGCGGCGTCGATCCTGGCGCGCTACCCGCACGGGCCAATGGGTCCACCCGTGATCTATCCGCAGCAGCCGGGCCGGCCCGTGTACCACAACCGCGCACTGTGGCCGTTCGTGACGGCGTATGGCCTGAAGGCGGCGGCGCTGCATGGCAACGTCAGCGTCGCCGATGCGGCTTACGCCTCGCTGATGCGCGGCGCCGCGCTGAACGTCTCCAACATGGAGAACCTCGAGTGGCTGAGCGGGCAGCCGCTGCTGCTCGACGAGAAGAACCCCGACCTGATCGGGCCCGTGATCAATTCGCGGCGCCAGCTGTGGTCTGTGGGCGCCTACATCGGCATGGTGGTCGAGAACGTGTTCGGCGTGTCGCTGACCGACACCGGCCTGCGCGTGCGCCCTTTCATTACCGCGAAACTGCGCCGGGACACTTTCGGCAAGAGCGACAGCATCCGCATGCAGGGCCTCGCGCTGCGCGGGAAGCAGGTCGGCGTGACCGTGCACCTGCCTGCCGCGTCGAACGAGGAAGGCTACTACGAGGTCGAGGCTATTCGCCTCAACGGAAAGCTCGTGGAAGCGGACATCGCGTGGGAGCGGCTGGCCGAAGGCGGCAACGAAATCGACATCAGGCTCGGTCGGCTGGTGCCGGGCACGCAGGCGATCACCCATGTGAACGCGCATCCCTATGAAGAGGCGCGCTCCGTGTTTGCGCCGCCCGATCCGCAAGCGCCGGCCGCAGCGCGCGAAGGCCGCGGCGTGCGCCTGCAGTTCGCGCCGGCCGTGCCAGGCACGCTCCTCAACATCTACCGGGACGGCAAGCTCGCCGCGGGGGGAGTCACCGCACGCAGCTGGCTGGACCGTGACGCGGACGCCGCGTGCTATGCGGTCGAAGCGCAGTACAAGGTGTCCGGTAACCGCAGCCACCATAGCCCGCCGCTGTGCGTGGGAACGGCGATCGACATTCCGGTGACGGATCCGCGCGTGGAGTCGAACGTGGGCGTCAGCGCACGCGATGCGCGAGCCGCCGCACGTGTCCGGGACTGGGGTGCTCCTGCCGACCGCTTCGCGGTGCGGCAGCTGACCGTGCCGGCCGCCGGCAGCTACGCGGTGCAGCTGCGCTACCATAACGCCGCGAACCAGATCAACCTCGGCATCAGCGGCGGGGTGAAATGGCTGGCCGTGAAGGACGCGCGCGGGACCGTGGTGGCGCAAGGCGTGGTGCAGCTTCCGCACGCGCGCATCGAACGGGCCGGCGTATCGCCGGTGTACTCGACGCCGCTGATGGTGCGCCTCGAGCGCGGCGCCGAGTACCGGATCGAGATGAGCGACTTCTATAACATGAGCTACCTGGACAGCAACAGCACCTTCAGCGCCGCCGGTGGCGCAGCCGGTCCTTCCAACCGGTTCGATATCTATGGCGTGCGAGTGCGCGCCGTCAACGACATGGGGAAACGATGAAACCGATCCGCTACGCCTTGCTGGCGTTGTCGCTTGCCTGCGCGAGTGCGCACGCAACCACCGTTCGCATCCACTACGACGCTGGCACGCAGGCGCTTGCCGTGCGCGGCGACAAAGGCCCGATGACCTGGTCGCAGGGCGTGCCCGCCGAACGCGGCGTGGACGGCGTGTGGAGCTACACCTGGCCCGACGCGCTGGGCGACGTCCAGATGAAACCCGCGCTGGGCGACAAGGTCTCGACCGGCGGCGTGTACCGGATCAAGGCCGGCGGCACGCTCGACATCTACCCCTTCTTCGGCGCGCCGTTCGGCAAAGTCACCATCGTCGAGGGCATCGAATCGCCGCAGCTGAAGAACAAGCGCGCGCTGCGCGTGTACCTGCCGCCGAGCTACCAGGAAAACACGCGTAAGCACTACCCGGTGCTGTACATGCACGACGGGCAGAACCTGTTTGACGCCAAGACCGCGTCCTTCGGCACCGAATGGGGCATCGACGAAACCGTCAACCGCCTGATCGCGACCGGCCAGATGGCCGAAGTGATCGTGGTGGGCATCGACAACACCCCTGAGCGCATCGCCGAATACACACCCTGCTGCGATCCGAAGCATGGAGGCGGACGGCTCGACGCCTACCGCAAATTCATCGTCGAGACGGTCAAGCCCTACGTCGACCGCAGCTACCGCACGCTGCCGGGGCGCGAGCACACCGCCATCATGGGGTCCTCGCTGGGCGGCATCGCCTCGGTCTACATCGCCCAGAAGGATCCGGGCGTATTCTCCAAGGCGGGCGGCGTATCGAGCTCGTTCTGGTGGAACCAGGGCGCGCTGACAAAGACGGTGCCGCGCGTGCCGGTCAAGTTCTACATCGACGCCGGCACTCGCGACGACGGCTTGCCGGACACCGAGCGCATGCGCGACGCGATGCTCTCGACCGGCTACCGGCCCGACGTCGACCTCTACTTCCACGCCGCCGATGGCGGCAGCCACAACGAAAAATCGTGGGCCGCGCGCGTCGACAAGCCCCTCGTCTGGTTCTTCCCGTGGAACACCACCACCCCTTAAAACCTAGGGTGTCAGGCACCACGCACTTCGCGAGGTGTCAGACACCAAGGGGAATCGGTGCCTGACACCAAATTGGTGTCAGCCAACGGTTTTCACTCTGGACGATGCGAGGAACTCCGAACCGAATGTAGGTGCAATCCGAAAACGGTGCCTGACACCTAGGGGAATCGAAGCCTGACACCAGGGTTGAGGTAGCGCAAAGGATTAGGTCAGGTCGCGGCTGTAGACGTTAGTGCCGGTGTCGGCGGCGTCGAGGTAGGTGAAGCGCTCGAATCGGAAGCCGAGCTTGGTCAGGACGCCGATCGATGCGGTGTTGTCCGGGGAGGTGATGCCGAGCAGGCGCGTCATGCCGATGTCGCGCTGCGCGTGTTCGACGATGGCGCGCGCGGCTTCCACCGCGTAGCCGCGGCCCCAGTAAGCAGGCAGGTAGGCGTAGCCGAGGTCGGGGCCGTCCAGCGTGGGGCGCCTGACCAGGCCACAGCTCCCGATCGCGGTGCCGTCATGCAGCTGGACCAGGTAGCGCGAGTAGCCAAGTTCGGCCTGCGGCACCAGTACCCTTTCGGTCAGCGATGCGCGCGCCTGTTCCAGGGTACGCACGCCCGAGTCGCCGATGATCCGCAGGTAGCACGGGTCGGTCACCAGCGCGTGGAAGAACGGCGCGTCGTCGATGGTCATGGTGCGCACGGTCAGGCGCTCGGTCTCGCAGATTTTTTTCATCGTCAGGTCAGGTCGCGGCTGTAGACGTTGGTGCCGGGGTCGTTCGCATCGAGGTGCGTGAAGCGCTCGAAGCGGAAGCCCAGTTTGGTAAGGACGGCGATCGAGCCGGCGTTGCCGGGGAAGCAGATCGCCAGCAGGCGCGTGAGGCCGATGTCGCGCCGCGCATGCTCCAGCACCGCACGCCCCGCCTCGACGGCGTAGCCCTGGCCGCGGTACGCGGGCAGGTAGGCGTAGCCAAGGTCGGTGCAGTCGAGCGTGTCGCGCCGCACCAGCCCGCACATGCCGATCGGGGTGCCGTCGCGCAGCTGCACCAGGTAGAGCGAATAGCCGTGCTTCGCCTGGGACGCCAGCATCTTATCGGTCAGCGCCACCCGGGCCTGGTCGAGCGTGCGCTCGCCGCGGTCGCCGATGTTTTCGATGAACGCCGGGTCGTTGACCAGCGCCAGGTAGAACGGTGCATCGTCCAGCGTGACGGTGCGCAGCGTGAGCCGCTCGGTGTCGCAAATTTTTGTCATGTCGGCCAGCATATCACCGGCTTGCGCCGGTGTCAGCGCCCCAGCCTGAAATTGACCGCCGCCGGCCGGCCGTCCAGAGACAGGCGCGCGTGCGCGGGCGGCGACTCGGCGACCACTTCGCCGCGGCGGATGACCCAGCGGCGCGCCGCACGCAGGCGGATCGCTTCGGCCGGGCTGCCGGCGTCCAGCACTACCAGGTCGGCGTTGCATCCCGGTGCGAGGCCATATCCTTCCAGGCCCAGGATGCGCGCCGGCGTTTCGGTCACCGCCAGGAAGCACTGATGCATGTCGCGCTGCGACGTCATCTGGGCGATGTGCAGGCCCATGTGCGCGACTTCGAGCATGTCGCCCGAACCCATGCCGTACCACGGGTCCATCACGCAGTCGTGGCCAAAGGCGACGTCGACCCCGGCGGCCAGCAGCTCGGGCACGCGCGTCATGCCACGCCGCTTGGGGTAGCTGTCGTGCCGGCCCTGCAGGGTGATGTTGATCAGCGGGTTGGCGATGGCCGCCACGCCCGACTCGCGGATCAGCGGCAGCAGCTTGCTGACGTAGTAGTTGTCCATCGAGTGCATCGAGGTCAGGTGCGATCCCGCGACCCTGCCCTGCAGTCCGAGCCGGTGCGCATGGAAGGCCAGCGTTTCGATGTGGCGCGACATCGGGTCGTCGGTCTCGTCGCAATGCATGTCGACCCGCAGGCCGCGCTCGGCCGCAAATTCGCACAGCAGGCGCACCGACTCCGCGCCTTCGGCCATGGTGCGTTCGAAGTGCGGAATGCCGCCGACCACGTCCACGCCCATGGCGATCGCGCGCCGGAGGTTTTCGAATGCGCCGGCGCTGCGCAGCAGGCCGTCCTGCGGGAACGCCACCAGCTGCAGGTCGATCCACGGCGCGACCCGGCGCCGCACGTCGAGCAGCGCCTCGACCGCCAGCAGCCGGTCGTCGCACACGTCGACGTGGGTGCGGATCGCCAGCAGGCCGCGCGCGACGGCCCAGTCGCAGTACTGCATCGCGCGCTCGGCGATGGCCTGCTGCGTCAGTTCCGGTTTCAGTTCGCCCCACAGCGCAATCCCTTCGAGCAGGGTGCCGGACGCATTCACCCGCGGCAGGCCGTAGCTGAGGGTCGCGTCCATGTGGAAGTGCGCGTCCACGAACGGCGGGGTGACCAGGTCGCCGCCGGCGTCGATCTCGCGCCGCCCGGTGGCGCCGCAGCGCGCTTCCACCGCCGCGATCCGTCCGCCGTCGATGGCGATGTCGATGCCGCCCCGGCCGTCCGGCAGCGTGGCGTTGCGTATCACGAGGTCCATGCGCGCTCCCTTGCTATGTTGTTCCCGATTGTAAAGGATCGCCCGGGGTTGTTTTGCTGCAATGCATGAATTTCAATCGTGCTGTACTTTGCTCCCTACCTAATCGCAGCTACACTGTGGTTTATTGCAGTGCATCATAAACCTGAGGAACATTCATGCAAACAATTCCTGAACAGCTTTCATCGGCAGGCCGCGCCCAAGTACAGGCCCAGCTTGAATTATTCGGGTCGCTCGCCACCGCGGCAGTCGAAAACACCGGCAAGCTCGCGCTGCTCCAGCTGAACGCCACTCGCGAGGTCATGGACCGTTCCAGCGCAGCCTGGTTCCAGCTGCTGTCCTTCGGCCCGCACAACTTCCTCGACCTGGCTTCAAAGGCACAAACCGACCTGTCAGGCCTGTTCGACGCCGCGCGCGCGCCGTTCGCGGCCGCCACGTCGCTGACGCCGTTCGGCGCGCCGCCAGCACAGCCGCGCCAGGAGGCCGCCAGTGCCGGCGACCAGCCGCAGCCTGACACCCAGCCGCAGCAGTCCGCGGCCGGCCCGCAGGCTTCCCCGCCGGATGAAGAATCCGGCGAGACGCCTGAAGATGTGCTGGAGTCGCTGCAAGCGGTGCCGGAACCTCCCGCCGCGCGCACGCCAATCGCCGAAGCGGCCGCTCACATCGCCCCGGAGGTGCATGCCGGGCTGTCGGCCGCCTCGGTCCACAAGGCCGACGACATCGCCATCCCCCGCGTCAAGCCGCTGGAGGCCGCGTCTCCCTTCCCCGCCCCGGGTAACGGCGGCCAACGCCGCAAGGGCGCGCCACGCAAGTAAGCACCGCTTCTCGCGCCAGACACACCAAAAGTAGTAAATTAGCGGGCTTCGGCCCGCTTTGTTTTGCCCGGGCTTCGCATAAAAAAAGGAATGATGGATGACCTTATCTAGGCTGATCGGCGGTTTCGTGTTGCGCCACTGGCGCGCGTACGCTTCGTCCGCGCTGATGCTGGTGGGGATCGCGGTGCTGACGGTCTGGATACCGCGCAAGGTCGGCTCGATGATCGACGGCCTCGCGGCCCACACCCTGCGGGGTTCGGCCCTGCTGGTCGAGATTGCGACGCTGCTCGCGTTCGGCCTCGTCATCTACCTGCTGCGCGTCGGCTGGCGCCTGCGCCTGTATGCCGCCGCGTACCAGCTCGGCGTCGAGCTGCGCACCCGCTTTTACGCGCGCCTGTCCGCGCAGGGTCCGCTGTTCTACCAGAAGCAGCGCACCGGCGACCTGATGGCGCTGGCCACCAACGACATCGATGCAATCGAAATGGCGGCCGGCGAAGCGATGCTTGCCGGCTTCGACGGCACGCTGACCCTGATCGCGGTGCTGGGCATCATGCTGCTCGGCGTGGACTGGCGCCTGGCGCTGGTGGCGCTGCTGCCCTTCCCTTTCATGGCGTTCGCGTTCTGGCGGATCTCGTCGCACATCCACACCGCATCGACCGATTCGCTCAAGCGCTTCTCGGCGCTGAACGACCATGTGCAGGAAACCATATCCGGCGTGCGCACGCTGCGCGCACTCGGCCTGGAAGCGCGCAGCGCGGCGCAGTTCCACGAACTGGCCAAGGGCGCGGCCAACGCCAGCCTGGACGCACAGCGCTGGGAAGCGGCCTACGAGCCGGCGGTCGGCCTCACGCTCGCCAGCGCCTCGGCGCTCACGCTCGGTGTGGGCGGCTACCTGGTGTGGCAGGACCAGCTCACGGTCGGCGCGCTGACCAGTTTCACCATGTACCTCGGCCAGCTGATCTGGCCAATGTTCGCCGCCGGCTGGGTGCTCGCGCTGATCGAACGGGGCCGCGCCGCGCTGGCGCGCCTGCAACCGCTGCTCGACGAACCGCTGTCGGTGGACGACCACGGCACCATCACGCAGGTTCCACCCGGCGCGTTGGTGCTCGACAAGGTGAGCTACCGCTTCCCGGGCCAGCAGGTCGACGCGCTGTCGGACGTGTCGGTGCGGCTCGAACCGGGCCACACGCTGGGCGTGGTCGGTCCCACCGGCAGCGGCAAGTCAACGCTGCTGCGCGTGCTGCAGCGCCAGGCCAATCCGCAATCGGGCAGCGTGCGCTGGGGGACCGTCGCGCTCGACGAATACGAACTTGCCGCCCTGCGCACCGCGATCAGCTGGGTGCCGCAGGAGTCCTTCCTGTTCTCCGCCACCGTCGCCGAGAACATCGCGCTCGGGCGCCCGGACGCGACCCGCGCCCAGGTCGAACACGCGGCAGAAATGGCGGACATCCACAAGGACATCCTGCGCTTCCCGCAGGGGTACGACACGCCTGTGGGCGAGCGCGGCATCACGCTGTCCGGCGGCCAGCGCCAGCGCGTGGCGATCGCGCGCGCACTGCTGTCGGACAGCTCGCTCCTGCTGATGGACGATGCGCTGTCCGCCGTGGACACCGGCACCGAGGCCCGCATCCTCGAACACCTGGCCGAACTGCGGCGGGAACGCGCCGAACGTGCCGCCGTGATCGCCAGCCATCGCCTGTCCGCGGTGGCCGACGCGGACCAGATCATCGTGCTGCAGCACGGCCGCGTCACCGAACGCGGCACCCATGCGCAGCTACTCGAACAATCCGGCTGGTATGCAAGCCAGTGGCGCTACCAGCAGCTGGAGGCAAGCCTTGACGAATCCTGACCCGTCCCCACCCAAGCCGAAGCTGGACCAGGCCAAGCGGGCCATCGCGCTGCTGAAGGATTCCGCCGCGCCCGACAAGTCCCATCTCGCCTGGGCCACCCTCGGCCTGGTGATCGCCGCCTCGCTGGAGGTGCTGGGCCCGATCCTGGGCAAGGCACTGATCGACGAGCACCTGCTGCCGCGCCATCTCGACTGGCCGCGCATCATGCTGCTCCTGGGCGGCATCCTGCTGACCGGCTGCTTCGCATCGTGGCTGCGCTACATGCAGCTGGTGCGCCTGTCCGGACTGGCGATGCGCTCGGTGCAGCGCCTGCGCGAGCGTGTATACAGCCACGTGCTGCGCCTGCCGATGGCGTTCTTCGACCGCGCCATCACCGGCCAGCTGGTCAGCCGCATCACCAACGACACCGAGGCGGTCAAGAACCTGTACATCCAGGTGCTGTTCGTGATGCTCGACAGCGGTATTGTGCTGATCGGGACCACCATCGCAATGGCCTGGCTGGACTGGCGCCTGATGCTGATTGTGCTCGCACTGGTGCCGGCGGTGGTCGGCATCGTGTGGCTGTACCAGCGCCTGTCCGCGCCCGCCGTGACCAAGGCGCGCGAAATGCGCAGCCAGATCAACGCGCAGATGGCCGAATCGATCGGCGGCATGAGCGTACTGCAGGCGAACAACGCGCAGCAGCGCTTCGCGCGCCGCTTCGGCGACACCAACACCACCCACTACGAAGCGCGCCTGGCCGAACTGCGCGCCAATGCGCTGCTGCTGCGCCCGGCGCTCGACATGCTCAACGTGATCCTGCTCGCCGCCGTCATCTGGTTCTTCGGGCAGCGCGAAATGAGCACGGTCGAAGTGGGCGTGCTGTATGCGTTCATCAGCTACATCGCGCGGGTGATCGAGCCGATGATCCAGATCACGATGCAGTTTTCGAGCCTGCAGCAGGCGGTCGTCGCCAGCGCGCGCGTGGGCGAGCTGCTGGACGAACCGGAGGCGCAGGAACATACGCAGGCGCCCGCCGCATTCGCGGCCGATAGTGCCGGTGCGCCGGCGGTGCGCATCCGCGACCTGGACTTCGCGTACACACCGGGCCACCCGGTGCTGCACGGGCTGAACCTGGAGATCCCGCAGGGATCGTTCTACGGCATCGTCGGGCACACCGGCAGCGGCAAATCGACGCTGCTGTCGCTGCTGCTGCGCTACTACCCCGCCAGGCCTGGGGCCATCGAGATCAACGGCCACCTGCTCGACGCCGTCGGCAACGAGCAGTTCCGCGCCGAAGTGGGCCTCGTGCCGCAGGACCCGTTCCTGCTGGCCGCCTCTGCGCGCGAGAACATCGACATGGGACGCAACCTGCCAACCGAGACCATCGTTGCGGCGGCACGCGCGGCGCATGCGCACGAATTCATCGAAACGCTGGAACACGGATACGAGACCGCACTCGGCGAGGGCGGCTCGCGCCTGTCGACCGGGCAGAAGCAGCTGCTGGCGATCGCCCGCGCGCTGGCAGGCAGCCCGCGCATCCTGCTGCTGGACGAAGCCACCTCCAACATCGACAGCGAGACCGAGCAGATCGTGCAGCGCGCACTGATCGAATTGCGCGGCCGCGTCACCATCGTCGCCATCGCGCACCGCCTGTCGACGATCCGCGACGCCGACCGAATCGTCGTACTGAACCACGGCCGCATCGAAGAACAAGGCACGCACGAAGACCTGATGCGCATCGCGAACGGTCTCTACCAGCGCCTGTACCTTCTCCAGCAACTGGCGTCGCAGCCGGACGAAGACCGCGAACCCACCTAGGGGACCCAAAACCTTCGCGGGAGAAACGGGAAATTGCTGTTGGAGCGATAATGAGGGATCCAATCCCCCTACTCATCCAAAACATGAAGAATACGCAGCTCTGGATCGAACCTGTCGGTAATATTATTGTGGCCCGACTGCGAGGGGAGCTAAGTGAAGATTTGATCAGGGAGTTGCACGAGCGGGTCGTACAACTTCTGCACGATACGGGGCATACACGCGTGCTCTACGATGGCCTGGAAATGGACTCGCCCGATGTCGGGCTCGCGCTAGTGCAGGCACAGTTCGACAGGCAAACGAAACAACTGTTCAGCGACCGGCCTTTGCGTAAAGCCATCCTGGTTCCGAATACACGCCTGGCCTATTTGGCGAGGATAGCCTTCGGCCAGTTCGGCGAAGGGGAGTATCGCGTGTTCTATGGCGATCTCACGCAAGCCTTGCGTTGGCTTGAAGAGTAGTTTCGCACTCGGAGCGTAGGTACGACGTCACAGGAGAAGAAAACGGATGGGCAAAAATCGACTGGAAGCGTTCAGTGACGGCGTCATAGCCATCATCATCACGATCATGGTGCTGGAACTCAAAGTCCCGCATAGCGCCGATTTCAGCGGACTCATTCCGCTCTGGCCCGTCTTCATGAGCTACGTGCTCAGTTTCATCTACATCGGGATATATTGGAACAACCACCATCACATGTTCCACGCGGTGCATGAGATCAGCGGCGGCGCACTCTGGGCGAACCTTCACCTGCTGTTCTGGCTTTCGCTGATCCCGTTCGTCACCGGCTGGATGGGCGAGAACCACTTCGCCACCACTCCGGTCGCCGCCTACGGCTTCGTCCTGTTCATGTGCGCGATCGCATACAGTGTCCTCGTTCGCAGCCTGACCTACCACCATCCTGAGAACAAGGCACTGGCGGAGGCGATCGGTTCGGATCGCAAAGGATGGATTTCGCTCGCGCTTTACCTGTTCGGCATAGGACTCTCCTTCGTGCACTCGTGGCTGGGATTTGGCGTGTACGCGGCGGTCGCCATGATGTGGATTGTCCCGGACCGCCGGATCGAGAGCCGGATCGCGCACCGCGTCCACGAAGGGGACGGGGCCTAGACCGCTTCGTGCGGCCCGCGCCGATATAATGGAGGGATGCAAGCACTTCCCCCTCACGCCATCGACGCTGCGACGTCCAGCATCCGCGATATCCTCAACATCGTCGTCGAACACGGTCCCGGCCAGCGCGTCCTGATCGTGCACGACAACCGTAGCGAGCTCGCGTTGGCGCTCACCGAGGCGTATCGGCGCAACCTGCCTGGCGCCACCTTCGTCGACTTCGATTCGGTCACGCCGGAACAGGTGCACGCCGCGTTCGGCGAGATGCGCGCCGGCGACCTGGTGGTGCTGATCCAGTCCACCAACTTCCGTCTCGAAGCTTTCCGCATCCGGGTCGAGCTGTTCAAGCTGGGACTGAAGGTGATCGAACACGTGCACCTGTCCCGCATGCCGGGTGTGCAGGGCGAGCATTACATCGAATCGCTGGCATACGATCCGGCCTACTACCGTGGCGTCGGCAAGGCGCTCAAGGCGCGCATCGACAGCGCGGCGCGCGCGGTCGTGCTGGGGGATGGCCTGGAACTGGTGTTCGAATCAGGATTCGAAGCGGCCAAGCTCAATGTGGGCGACTACAGCGAAATGAACAACGTCGGCGGGCAGTTCCCGATCGGCGAGGTGTTCACCGAGGCGCGCGACCTGGAAGCGGTCAATGGCCGCGTGCGCGTGCATGTGTTCGGCGATACGACCTACCACGTGAACAGGCCAGATACGCCGATCACGCTGGTGGTGGAGAAGGGGCGCGTGGTCGATGCGATCGACTCGACGCCGGAGTTCGATGAGGTGCTGGCGATCATCCGGCGCGACGAAGGTGAGGTGTGGCTGCGTGAGCTGGGATTTGGCATGAACCGGGCGTTCACGCGCGAGCGGCGAGTCAGCGACATCGGTACCTATGAGCGCATGTGCGGCATTCACCTGTCGCTGGGGGCCAAGCATGGGGTGTACGCCAAGCCCGGGTTCAAGCGCAAGGATGCGCGCTATCACATCGATGTGTTTGCGGTGACGGACGCGGTGTTCCTCGACGGGGAGCAGGTGTATCGCGACGGGGCCTGGCAGGCCTGAGCCGTCATCCCAGCGCATCAGTGATTCGCCGCCATCCCAGCGGAGGCTGGGATCCATGCTGCGGTGGATCAGTGATTGTGCCTCTGTGGACGCTCAGTATGGATCCCAGCCTTCGCTGGGATGACGGTCTCCAGGATATTGCTTAGTCGGGGTCGCGGAAGCGGTTGGCGATGTCGCGGAATTTTTCTTCGACCGCGAGCATCGCGTCGACGACCTGCGGGTCGAAATGCTCGTCGCTGCCCTGGCGGATCAGTTCCACCGCCGTCTCGTGGGTGAACGCAGGCCGGTAGCGGCGCTTCGAGATCAGCGCGTCGTACACGTCGGCCACCGCCATCAGGCGCGCCGCTACTGGAATCGCCTCCCCTGCCAGCCCTTGCGGATACCCGCTGCCATCCCACTTTTCCTGGTGCCCGTGCGTGATCTCGCGCGCGTAACGCAGGAAGGTGTTGGTAAAGCCCAGCGTGCGTTCGATCGCGATGATCGCGTCCCGGCCGTACACGGTGTGCTGTTTCATGACGTTGAATTCTTCCGGCGACAGCTTGCCGGGCTTGAGCAGGATCGAATCCGGTACGCCCACCTTGCCAATGTCGTGCAGTGGCGCGGCCTTGTACATCAGCGTGATGTTTTCGTCGCTCAGTTCGGCGGCGAAGCGCGGGTTGAAGCGCAGCTCGCGCGCCAGCGCTCCCACGTAGTGCTGGGTGCGCAGCAGGTGGTTGTGGACGTTTTCTTCCTTGTGCTCGGCGAGGGCCGCCAGCGCCAGGATGGTTGCCTCGTGCATCTGCAGCATGTCGCGCGCGTGCCCGGCGGCGCCGCTTTGCGCCACCGCAGCCAGTTGCCGCAGTTTGGTGGCGCCGAGCGCCAGGCGCGCGTGGGCCGCGACGCGTGCGCGCAGGGCCGGAGCATCGGCCGGATCGCACACGACGTCGGCGGCGCCGTCCGCGTAAGCCTGGGCGCTGTCGCCGGCGGCGACGACCATGATGACGGCGATGTCGGCGGTCAGGAAGTTCGCCTTCAGTTCACGGCAAACGGTATGGGAATCGATATCCGATAGCGAGGCATCGAGAATGACCACATCGGGACGAGGCAGCTGGTTGGCGGTCGCCAGCGCTTCCCGCGACCCGCCCGCAAAACGCAGCTGGTGGCGCCCGTGCAGCGCTTCCTTGATCATGTCCGCGCGGGCGGTGTCGGCTGCCGCGACCAGGACGGTCGTTTCCAAATTCGTAGTCATCGGTTCTCCTTGCCGGAACCATAATACCTGTTCCCGCCAGAGCCGGATAGCTGTACTGACAACGTTGTCCTGGCCGGGGCCGCGACTGCGGCTCGTGTATCAGTTTTTTTACAATTCGCCACGCCGCACTCCAATTGCTGAGATTAGAATGGCTGGTTAATCTGTCCATCAACTGCCAGGGTAAACATGATTCGTCTGCCGCTTTGCATTGCCGCCATCGTCATCGCATCGTCCGCCATCGCCGCGGAACCGTTCAACGATAAATTCCGCCAGCTCGACGAACTACTCCCGGCGGCCAACACGATCCGCACGGCGTCAGGCGCCCCGGGCCACGCCTACTGGCAGCAGCGCGCCGACTACAAGATCCGCACCACGCTCGACGAGGCGAACCGCTCGATCAGCGGCTCCGAGACGATCACCTACTACAACAACTCGCCGGACACGCTCGACTACCTCTGGCTGCAGCTGGACCAGAACATCTATCGTCCGGACTCCGACGCGGTCCGCACCGAAGTCGCGCCATCGCGCGAGGCGTGGGCCAAGGCCAAGGGCGACGACGGCATGCGCTTCGAGGGCCTGCGCAATATCCTCCAGCAGCTGACCTTCGACGGCGGCTTCAAAATCCTGTCGGTCAAGGGCGACAACGGCCAGCCGCTGCGCTTCGTCATCAACAAGACGATGATGCGCATCGACCTGCCGCGCCCGATGAAGCCGAACAGCCGCATCTCGTTCTCGATCGACTGGAACTACAAGGTCAACGAGCAGAAGGTGCTGGGCGGCCGTGCGGGCTTCGAGCACTTCAAGGAAGACAAGAACGACCTGTTCGAGATCGCGCAGTTCTTCCCGCGCATGGCGGCTTACTACGATGTCTACGGCTGGCAGCACAAGCAGTTCCTCGGCTCGGGCGAGTTCACGCTGGAGTTCGGCGACTACGACGTCGCCATCACCGTGCCGGCCGACCACATCGTCGCTTCCACTGGCGAGCTGCAGAATCCGGGCGCGGTGCTGACCGCCACCCAGCGCGACCGCCTGCAGCAGGCGCGCAACGCGAAGAAGCCGGTCCTGATCGTCACCCAGGCCGAAGCCGAAGCGGCCGAGAAGGTGCGCAGCACCGCCACCAAGACCTGGCACTTCAAGGCGAAGAACGTGCGCGACTTCGCGTTTGCTTCCAGCCGCAAGTTCATCTGGGATGCGCAGGGCGTGCAGAGCGGCCCGACCAAAGTGCTGGCGATGTCGTTCTATCCGAAGGAAGGCAACCCGCTGTGGGAACGCTATTCGACCCAGTCGATCATCCACACCATCGAGCAGTACAACAAGTACTCGTTCGACTATCCGTACCCGGTGGCGATTTCGGTCAACGGCCCGGTGGGCGGCATGGAATACCCGATGATCTCGTTTAACGGTCCGCGTCCGGTCAAGGACAAGAAGACCGGTGAGCTGACCTATTCCAAGCGCACCAAGTACGGCCTGATCGGCGTCGTGATCCACGAAGTCGGCCACAACTACTTCCCGATGATCGTCAATTCGGACGAGCGCCAGTGGACCTGGATGGACGAGGGCCTGAACACCTTCCTGCAGTCGATCGCCCAGCGCGCATGGGAAGAGAACTATCCGCTGTACCGCGGCGACGCGCGCTCGATCACGTCCTATATGGCCAGCCGCAGCCAGGTGCCGATCATGACCAACTCCGAGTCGCTGCTCCAGTTCGGGAATAACGCCTACGCCAAGCCGGCCGCGGCCCTCAACATCCTGCGCGAGACCATCCTTGGCCGCGAGCTGTTCGACCACGCGTTCCGCACCTACGCCGAACGCTGGAAGTTCAAGCGCCCTACCCCGGCCGACTTCTTCCGCACCATGGAAGACGCTTCCGGCACGGACCTCGACTGGTTCTGGCGCGGCTGGTTCTACACCACCGACGCGGTGGACATCAGCATCGACGGCATCACCGAATACGGCGTCTCGACCAAGAATCCGGAAACCGAGAAGGCCTGGCAGAAGGCGCAGCGCGACGCGGAACCGGTATCGATCTCCGACCAGCGCAACAAGGGCATGCCGCGCCGTGTGGACGCGCACCCTGAGCTGAAGGACTTCTACAACGAGCACGACGACTTCACGGTCACCAACAAGGACCGCAACAAGTACGCCGAAGCGGTCGAGAAGCTGGAAGACTGGGAGAAGGCGCTGCTGGCACAGGGCAAGCATATCTACCTCGTTGACTTCAGCAACAAGGGCGGGCTGGTGATGCCGCTGGTGCTCGAGATCGAACTCAAGAGCGGCAAGAAGTACATCGAGCGCGTGCCGGCCGAAGTGTGGCGCTATTCGCCGGCCAAGATCACCAAGGTGATCGTGACGGACGAGCCGATGACCGGCCTGACGCACGACCCGTACTGGGAGACTGCCGACATCGACCCGGACAACAACGCCTGGCCGCGCAAGCCATCGAAGTCGCGCCTGGAACTGTTCAAGGCCGAAGAGGCACCGGACATGATGAAGGACTTTAATACCCCGCTCAAGAAGAGCGGCGAACAGAAGGACGCAGCACCGAAGGCTCCTGAGCCGGTCGAGTCCTGAGAAGAACAGGCGCCATCCCCTGCCACGCGGGGGGTGGCGCTGTCACAATACAAGAGCACATGAAACGCATTCCAGCTTCCCTCGCCACCCTCCTCCTGTCCGCTTCCGCATTCGCAGCAGATCCTTTCGACGACAAGTTCCGCCAGCTCGACGAGCTGCTGCCGACGCCGACCGAAGTGCGGTCCGCGTCCGGCGCCCCCGGCCACGGCTACTGGCAGCAGCGCGCCGACTACCGCATGCGGGTGCGCCTGGATGAAGCGAAGCGTTCGATCACGGGCGCCGGCACCGTCACCTACTACAATAACTCGCCCGACACGCTCGACTACCTGTGGGTGCAGCTCGACCAGAACATGTTCCGCGCCGATTCGGACAACCGCAAGGTGGCAACCGCGCCGTCGCGCGAGGCATGGGCGAAGGCAAAGAGCGACAGCGATGGCCTGCACTACGAAGGCCTGCGCTTCATGCTGGAGACGCGCACCTTCGACGGCGGCATCACGATCAGCAACCTGGTCGGGTCGGACGGCAAGCCGCTGCGCCACGCAATCAACAAGACGATGATGCGGATCGACCTGCCGCAGCCGCTCAAGCCGGGCGCGCGCTTCTCGTTCAGCCTGGACTGGCAGTTCAACGTGCCGGAGATGAAGGTGCTGGGCCGCCGCTCCGGTTTCGAGAAGTTCGACGACAAGAACGACATCTACGAAATCGCGCAGTTCTTCCCGCGCATGGCCGCCTACTATGACCAAAAGGGCTGGCAGAACAAGCAGTACCTCGGCGACGGCGAGTTCACGCTCGAATTCGGCGACTACGATGTGCAGGTCACGCTGCCGGCGGACCATATCGTCGCGTCCACGGGCGAACTCCAGAATCCGGGCGAGGTCCTGACCGCCGCGCAGCGCGACCGCCTGCAGCAGGCGCGCACCGCGAGCAAGCCGGTGCTGATCGTGACGCAGAAGGAGGCGGAAGCGGCCGAGAAAGCGCGCAGCACCGCCACCAAGACCTGGCACTTCAAGGCGAAGAACGTGCGCGACTTCGCGTTCGCCTCCAGCCGCAAGTTCATCTGGGATGCGCAGGGCGTGCAGAGCGGCCCGAACCGGGTGCTCGCGATGTCCTTCTATCCGAAGGAAGGCAACCCGCTGTGGGAACGCTATTCGACCCAGTCGATCATCCACACCATCGAGCAGTACAACAAGTATTCGTTCGACTATCCCTACCCTGTCGCGATCTCGGTGAACGGCCCGGTGGGCGGCATGGAATACCCGATGATCTCGTTTAACGGACCGCGCCCGATCAAGGACAAGAAGACCGGCGAGATCACGTATTCCAAGCGCACCAAGTACGGCCTGATCGGCGTGATCATCCACGAGGTGGGCCACAACTACTTCCCGATGATCGTCAATTCGGACGAGCGCCAGTGGACCTGGATGGACGAGGGCATCAACTCCTTCCTGCAGTCGCTGGCCGAACGCGCGTGGGAAGAGGACTTCCCATCGCGCCGCGGCGACGCACGCTACATCACCTCGTACATGGCCAGCCAGAACCAGGTGCCGATCATGACCAACGCGGAGTCAACGCTCCAGCGCGGCAACAACGCCTACGCCAAGCCGGCGGCGGCGCTCAACATCCTGCGCGAGACCATCCTGGGCCGCGAGCTGTTCGACTTTGCGTTCCGCACCTACGCCGAGCGCTGGAAGTTCAAGCGCCCCACCCCGGCCGACTTCTTCCGCACCATGGAAGACGCTTCCGGCACGGACCTCGACTGGTTCTGGCGCGGCTGGTTCTATACCACCGACGCCGTCGACGTCAGCATCGACGGCATCACCGAATACGGCGTCTCGACCAAGAATCCGGAGACCGAGAAGGCCTGGCAGAAGGCGCAGCGCGACGCCGAGCCGATTTCGATCTCGGAAGAGCGCGACCGCGCAACGCCGCGCCGGATCGACGTGCACCCCGAACTGAAGGACTTCTACAACGAGCACGACGACTTCACGGTCACCAACAAGGACCGCAACAAGTACGCCGAGACGGTCGAGAAGCTGGAGGACTGGGAGAAGGCGCTGCTCGCGCAGGGCAAGCACATCTACCTGGTCGACTTCAGCAACCGTGGCGGGCTGGTGACGCCGCTGGTGCTGGAGATCGAACTCAAGAGCGGCAAGAAGTATATCGAGCGCGTGCCGGCCGAAGTATGGCGCTATTCTCCGAAGAAGATCACCAAGGTGATCGTCACCGACGAGCCGATGACCGGCCTGACACAAGACCCGTACTGGGAGACCGCCGATATCGACCAGAACAACAACGCCTGGCCGCCCAAGCCGTCGAAGTCGCGCCTGGAGCTGTTCAAGTCGGAGGAAGCGCCGGACATGATGAAGGATTACCGCACGCCGCTGAAGAAGGCGGAAGCAAAGGCCGGCGAGACCGCGCCGGCCCAACCGAAAACGAAATAAGCCATGATCAAG
This sequence comes from Telluria sp., assembly GCA_035759315.1. GTDB lineage: Bacteria > Pseudomonadota > Gammaproteobacteria > Burkholderiales > Burkholderiaceae_D > Telluria. The sequence continues at coordinate 27,700 of DASTVB010000198.1, forward strand.
CAATTCATTGGCGGCGTCGCATTCGCGGCCGCCCTTCTCACCAGCGGCGCGGCGCACGCGCACCGCTTCCACGCGGGGATGACCGACGTGACCCAGAACGCGGCCACCGGCAGCGTCGAGGTGGTGCACAGCTACATGGCGCACGATGTCGAGGCGTTGCTGGCCATCCTCAACAAGGGCGAGTCGGACCTGACGCAGCCGGAAGACGAAGCTGCGCTGCGGGCGTACATGGAGAAGAACTTCTACATGCTCACGGCGGACAACAAGCGCATTCCGCTACGCTGGATCGGCATGAGCGCGAACGCGGACACGGTGATGGTGTTCCAGGAGATCGAGAAGACGCAGGTGGGCGCGATCGCGCGCATCCATGACACGGTGCTGGTTGACGTGCTGCCGAACCAGCGCAACACGGTGAATGTGGTCGGCAATGGCGCGCGGCGCACGCTGACCTTCACGCGCGCCGCCGCCGAGCAGGAAGTACCAGCCACGAAATAAAAGCGGCGCCAGGGGACCGTCCCCGCAGGGGACTGTCCCCCGGTGTTTGGATGGGCCACCTTGGCGCCCAAAACACCGGGGGACGGTCCCCGTTGGGGACAGTCCCCAAACCCTTACACTACCGGTGGATCGGTTTCGCGCTCGAACACGCGGTGGCCGGCCAGCGCCTTCTTGAACGCCTGCAGCGCCGCGTTCAGGTCGGACGCTTCGGTGCCGATCAGGCCGCGATCGTCCGAGCCGTCCGGCAGCTTCGGCGGCACGCCCGCCCTCTGCAGCAGCCCCGCACCCGCGCCGATCGCCATGATCGGCTTGCAGTGACGGTACTGCTCGCGCACGAAGTCCTGCGCATGCGCATCGCGCGACAGCGCCTCGGCCGATTTCTCGCCGTCCGCAATCACCACCGCGTCATACAGCACCGATGGTCCCGCCTCCAGCGTGATCTCGACATCCAGCGGATTGCCGTCCGAGCCCATCACCTTGCCCAGCGTGCTGGCCACGATGCGCGGCACAGCCCCATCGGCGGCCAGCGACTCGTACACCGCGCGCACGCCGGCTGCATCGACGCCGTTCGCCACCAGCACCGCGACCTTGCGGGTGCGGATGCCGGTCTGGCCCGGACGCGACAGCAGCGACAGCGGCGGCGATGGCTCATACTCGGGCATCGGCAGCGTGGAGGCCAGCGGCAGCGGCTCCGGCACTTCCATGCCCAGGCCATCGGCCACCACCTGCGCCAGCAGCGTGTCGACGTTGGCCAGCAGCGCCAGCACGCGGCGGCGGACCGCCGGCACCTGGCAGCGCGTCAGCTCGAAACGGTAGGCGTTGGCGATGTGCGCCTGCTCGACCGGCGTCTGGCTGTGATAGAACAGCCGCGCCTGCGAGTAGTGGTCGGCGAACAGCTCCGGCTTGCCGCGCACCTTGTCTTCCATGACCGGCTGCGGGAAGCTGGTGAAGCCCTTCATGCCCGCCTGGTAAGGCGAGCCGCCGGCCAGCGAGTTGGGCTCGTAATTCACGCGGCCGCGGTGAACCGCCTGGCGATGGAAGCCGTCGCGCTGGTTGTTCTGCACCTGCGCCACCGGCGAGTTGATGGGGATCTCGTGGAAGTTCGGGCCGCCGAGTCGCGTGAGCTGGGTGTCCACGTACGAGTGGATGCGGCCCTGCAGCAGCGGGTCGTTGGTGAAGTCGATGCCGGGGATGATGTGCGCGGTGCAGAACGCGACCTGCTCGGTCTCGGCGAAGAAGTTGTCCGGGTTGCGGTCCAGGACCAGGCGGCCGACGGGACGCAGCGGCACCATCTCTTCCGGCACGATCTTGGTCGGGTCGAGCACGTCGAAGCCGAACTGCTCGGCCTCCTGCTCGGTGAACACCTGCAGGCCCAGCTCCCATTCCGGGAAGTCGCCGCCTTCGATCGCTTCCCACAAATCGCGGCGGTGGAAGTCGGGATCGGCGCCAATCAGCTTGGCCGCTTCGTCCCACACCAGCGAGTGCGTGCCCTGCAGCGGCGTCCAGTGGAATTTGCAGAACACCGACTGCCCTTCCGCGTTCACCAGGCGGAAGGTGTGCACGCCGAAGCCCTGCATGGTGCGGTAGCTGCGCGGGATCGCGCGGTCCGACATCGCCCACATCAGGATGTGCGCCGATTCCGGCATCAGCGACACGAAGTCCCAGAAGGTGTCGTGCGCGGTGGAGGCCTGCGGCATCTGGTGGTGCGGTTCCGGCTTGGCGGCGTGCACCAGGTCGGGGAATTTCATCGCGTCCTGGATGAAGAACACCGGGATGTTGTTGCCGACCAGGTCCCAGTTGCCTTCGTCGGTGTAGAACTTGACGGCGAAGCCGCGCACGTCGCGCACGGTGTCGGGCGAGCCGCGCTCGCCGATCACGGTCGAGAAGCGCACGAACACCGGCGTGCGCTTGCCGGCGGCGGCGAACGGCGCGGCGCGGGTCAGGTCGGACAGGTCCTTGTAGCTTTCGAAGAAACCGTGGGCGGCCGAGCCGCGCGCATGGACGACGCGCTCGGGAATGCGCTCGTGGTCGAAGTGCGTGATCTTTTCGCGCAGGATGAAGTCTTCCATCGCGGTTGGCCCGCGCAGGCCTGCTTTCAGCGAATTCTGGTTGTCGGCGATCGGAACGCCCTGGTTGGTGGTCAGCGCCTGGGCGCTGCCGTCGACGCGCACGCGGTCCAGCGGCATCACGGTCGGATTGCCGCCGATGACGGGATTGCCGGTGCCGACCTTGGCCGACGCGATGGTCTCGGTGCTGGTGCTGGCCGTAGCCAGCGGCGTGGATGGCGTGGCGGTGGCGCCCTGCGGCGGCGTGCGCGCTGCATCGCCGTGTTCGGCTGCCTTGTTCGGGTTGAACGGCATCGCATCGGCCAGGTCGGCGCCGGCGACTACCTTTTCAAGCAGCTGGTCCGCGATCGGATTGGCGGGACCCAGGCTCTGGGGTGGCGTCGGATCGGACGGGCCGGACACGGTGCTCTTGATCGAACCCGCGCCCTCCATTGATGGACCGGACGGTTTTTTACGTGAAACCATGTAGCACCTCTTGTTTTTTCTCGTTCAGGCAACGCGGGCGCATGCATGCGCGCCGCCGCGCCCCTATCGGATCCATGCCGGCGCTTGACCGGCATCGGGGAATAAACGTGCGGGATAAAACGATGGAAACGCCGGGCCGCCCCTGGAGGAGCGGTCCGGCGCTGGGTATGACGAATACCGGCGCATCAGGCGCCGGACCGGCCACTTAGTCCCGGTTGCTGCGGCCGCCGGTCATCTTGGCGATGATCCAGCCCGCCGCCAGCGCCATCAGCACCGACGAGGCAGGACGCGAACGAACGTAGTCGCGGCCGCTGTCGAGGAAGTGGCCATAGGCTTCGCTCAGCTGCTTGCTCTTGTCGTCGACCATGCCGCCAACGCCCGAGAACGAGGTGGCAAGCTTGTCGACCGCTGCGTGCGCGCTGGTCGCAATGCGCTCGACCACCGGCTGGGCAGCGCTGGCTGCCTTGTCGATGGTCTGGTGCAGGTCGGCTGCGCTGTGTGGCATCGTCATCGAGCCGCCGCTGGCGCCGCCCGACATCGACGAGCCGGTGCCCATGCCGGACGAGCTGCCCGACGAGGATGCGGACTGGCCCGAGCCGCTGCTGCCGGAACCGCTCATGCTGGAGCCGGTGCTGGAGCCGGACAGGTTGGAGCCCGAGCTGCTCGCCATGCTGCCGGACGAGCCGGCGCCGCTGCTGCCCGGGGTGGAGGACGAACCGCTGGTGCCGCTCTGGGACGAACCTGGCTTGCCACTTTGCGAGGACGAGCCCGACAGGCCGCCGGAGCTGGCCGAGGTGGACGAACCCGACAGCCCGCTCGAGGAGCCGGACAGGCCGCTCGAGGAACCGGATTTGTCGCTCTGCGAGGACGAACCGGACAGGCTGCTCGAGGACGAGCCGGACTTGTCACTCTGCGACGAGGAGCCCGACAGGCCGCCGGACGAGGAACCTGGCATGCCGCCCGACGAACCGGGTTTACCACTCTGCGACGAACCGGACGAACCGCTCTGCGACGAGCCCATGCTGCCGGACGAAGCGCTGCCCGAGGATGCGCTCGAACCGCTGCCGGGACGGACATCCTTGCCCATGTTAGTGCCTGAGTCACGATTCTGGTCGCGACCGCTACCCGCGTTCGATTTCTGATTTGTATCCATGATCCATTCCTCGTATAAATTGTTCACAAACGTGCGTGGGGACGCGCAACTGATATCTGCGTCGAATACAAAAAATATAACGTTGAGGCCGGGCTGACCGTGCGATGGCTAACAGAGCCGCGTCAGCTTAGGCAACAAGAGGAATAGACAAGGCCTGCGGCGAGGAGTTCATCTTCGCCGAACCTCGCGCATCTGCGGGTATCTGGCGACAACTCGGGCGGTCTGGGGACTTTGGATGGGAATTGGGGCGTAGTAGTGCCAACTGCAACGAAAAAAGGCAATTTCCGCTTTTCTTCAGCGAAAATTGCCTATCTTCATCTATTTCCGAGAAAAAGGGCCGAGAACGTGGGTTCAGCCCTTTGAACGCTTAGAAACGGAAACCGAGCTTGGCGCCGTAGCTGGTCGCGTCGCCGGTGCGGTCCGCTTCGACCGCGATATTGATCAGCGCAAAATTGATGTTCGCGCCGACGAATACCTTGTGCTGGTTGAAGGTGGTGCGAACCAGGCCCGGCACGCCGTTTGGCGTGCTGTCGGTGCGCACGATGCCCACGCCCGCGTACGGGGTCAGGAAGGTCAGGCCCTTCGAGATCGAGATATCGACGCCGGTGGTGTTCAGGTCGAGCTGGTCCACGCCTTGCACGGTGGTGTAGCTGGCGCGCAGGCCGACCGCAGGGGTCGCAACGCCGCCTTCGATCAGCGCATAGCGCAGCTCCGCGCCCATCAGCTTGATGTTGCTGTTCGGGACAGCCGAATACGAGGCGCCGATGTCGAAGCCGAACGGCAGGCCTTTGTGCACGTGCACCTTCGGCACGATCAGCGAGCTCGGCGCGCTGCCGGACACGGCGCGGTCGAAAATTTCCGGATGCGCGAGTTTGGTGGCGGTGACTTCGAGGCCGATGTCGAAGCCGAGCGTGCCGGTCGATTCGGCCGGGGTCAGCGGCTTGTAACTTAGCGCGGAGCCGAGGTCTTCGGAAAGCAGGCGGAACTGGCTCTGGCTCATGCCGGGGAGGCTGTCGATATTGTCGCCGGCGTAGGCGAATGGCGTGGCGGCGCACAGGGCGACGGCTGCTGCTGCGATCTTGCGGTAAAACATGCGGCTTCCTTTGAGTGGTGGATATTTACTGGCGCAGTATATATTCCAGCAAGCAGGTAGCGGGCAGATGTGTTGTGTCAGGGGTACGGGGACCGTCCCCGCAGGGGACTGTCCCCTGCTCTTTGGCCGGCAGGACCGCGCAATGACGATTACGGCGCGGTGACTAAAGAACGGGGGACGGTCCCCTACGGGGCAGTCCCCTTCCCCACTTAGAACTTGTGGGAGATACCGACCTGGTAGGACGTCACCGCGCTTACGCGCTCGCGACCGGCATACGCATACAGGTCGGTGCGCTTCGACAGGTGATAGTCGTAGCCGAAGCCGATTTCCTTGACCGTGTCCTTCTCGAACGTCGCGGTATCCTGGCGCTGCTTCGACACCACCGCCTTCAGGTCACCCTTGCCGATGGTATACACGGCGCCCAGCAGCATGCCGGTGTATTCGCCGGCCGCAGCCTTGGTGTCGCCCTGCGCATATTGTCCCGACAGGCGCAGCGCGCCGAACTTGTAATAGCCGCCCACCGTCCACATCGCCGGCTGCTCGGTGCCGGCGCGCGTTTCCGCCGGCTTCTCGTAGCCCACGTAAGCGAATACCGGCCCCTTGTCGTACTGGCCCAGGAAGCCCATGCCATCCGACGCGCCATCGATTTCCGACAGCACGTACTGCACCGAGCCGGAGAACGCGCCGGCTACTTTCGGGCTGGTGTAGGTAACCGAATTCGACACGCGCGAGCTCGATACGCCCACGCGCATCATCGGCTCGTTGACCTTGCCGATCACGCCGTCGGCGCCGAACGGTTCAACTTTGGACTGCACGCTGTCGACCAGGTTCTTGGTGCGGCCGAAGATCGCGGTACCGAACGCGCCGGTCAGGCCGACGTTGGCCTGGCGCTCCCAGAACACGCCCTTCTGCAGTCCGCTGTCGAGCAGGAACTCGTTTTCCAGCGTGAACACCGCCGACAGGCCGTTGCCGAGGTCTTCCACACCGCGGAAGCCCAGGCGCGAGGCGTGGTTTTCGCGCTGGATCAGGTCCTTGCCGGTCTGCTTGGCGAAGCCGACGTCAACCACGCCGTACACGGTGACAGAGCTTTGCGCCTGGGCGGAACCGATGGCGGACAGGGCGATAAGTGCGAGGAGAGATTTTTTCACTTGAATGATCAGTAGTTGTTGAAAAAGTTGACTGCTGAAACGCATCTTGCGCAGCAAACATTTCAAGCTGATGACAAATGAAATATGTGGCAAATCGTCCACACCGCGCTGCCGTTGTGCGCCAGATATATGCATGCAAAAAATTACTTATCCGTCTATACCCTACGGTAATATGCATCCCCGTGGTGCCGCTCCTGCGGCACCGCCGAAATCACTTACAAAGCCAACTGCACCCTGAGGGTTATCTATGCGCTTACGCCACCTGCCTGTCCTGCTGGCGGGATTCACGCTGTCGCTGTCCGCGCTTGCCGCGAGCACCGACCGCTGGAATCTCCCGGTCAATGTCAAAAAACTCGATAACGGCCTCACCGTCGTCATTTCGGAAGACCACAGTTCCCCTACCGTCGGCGTCAGCGTCGTCTACCACGTCGGCATGCGCCTCGAGCCGAGGAACCGCACCGGCTTCGCGCACCTGTTCGAACACCTGATGTTCCAGGGCACCCCGAACGCGCCAAAGGGCGTCTTCGACAAGACCATCACCGGCGGTGGCGGCAACAACAATGGTTCGACCCGCGCCGACTTCACCAACTACATCGAGACCGCGCCGGTCTCCGCGCTCGACGCCATCCTGTGGCTGGAAGCGGACCGCATGAAGACCCTCGACTTCAACCCGACCACGCTGAAGAACCAGCAGGATGTGGTGAAGGAAGAAATCCGCGTCAACGTGAAGAACCAGCCATACGGCGGCTTCATGTGGATCGACATCGGCCAGCACGCCTTCCAGAAGTGGGAAAACAACCACGACGGCTACGGCAGCTTCCAGGACCTGGAAGGCGCCTCGCTCGAAGACGTGAAGAACTTCCACCGCGACTACTACGGCCCGAACAACGCGGTGCTTTCGATCGCCGGCGACATCACGCCTGCGCAAGGCTTCGCGCTGGCGCAGAAGTACTTCGGCGGCATCGCCGCACGTCCAACCCCGAAGGCGGGCGACTTCACCGAGCCGCTCAACACCAAGGAAAAGCGCGTCGAGCAGAGTGACGCGCTGGCGCAGGTGCCGGCAATCGCCGCCGCCTGGAAGATGCCTGCCCGCGGCAGCAAGGACCAGGCGCCAATGGCCGTGCTGGGCGAACTGCTGGCCGGCGGCGACGCGTCGGTGCTGTACCAGGGACTGGTGAAGGGCCGCGAAATCGCGCTCAACATCGACTCGCTGTACGGCCTGACCAGCCCATGGGAATTCGACGGCCCTACCCTGTTCACCCTGTTCGCGCTGTACAAGCCGAACACCAACGCCGACGCAGTGCTGGCCGCGGTGGACGAAGAGCTGGCCAAGATCGTCGCCAACGGCGTTGACGAAGCCACCCTCAAGCGCGTCAAGACCCGCATGCTGGCCGACTGGAACAACAAGCTGGAAAGCTTCATCAACCGCGCCGACACGCTGGCCAAGCTGCAGACCCTGTGGGGCGACGCCAAGGTGGTCAACCAGATCCCGACCTGGATCGACGGCGTAACCTCGGCCGACGTCCAGCGCGTCGCCAAGAACTACCTGACCCGCGAAAACCGCACGGTCATCGACCGCAAGCCGGTAGCGAAAGCACCGGCCGCACCGGCGCCTGCGCCGGCAGCCGCAGCCCCAGCACCCGCACCAGCTCCGGCTGGCGTTAAATAATAAGGAGCGCATCGATGAAAAAACTGATGCTTGCACTGACGGTTTCCCTGGCGTTCGCGCCCGCCGCGTTCGCGCAGCAGGACACCAAAGCGACGCCGAAGGCGGAAGTCAAGGCCGTCGGCCTGCCGCCGTTCGGCAAAGAGAAAACCATCCCGGCGCCGAAGATCGCCAAGAAGGTCCTGTCCAACGGCCTCGAAGTGTGGGTCGTGCCACGCAGCGGCCTGCCGCGCGTCGACTACGTGCTGGCCGTGCGCGGCTCCGGCCTGGCGGCGGACGACGCAGCCCATCCCGGCTTTGCGCGCCTGCTGGCCGGCCTGCTGAGCGAAGGCACCGCCAAGCGCGACTCGCGCGCGGTCGCCGAAATGGCGCAAGGCTACGGCGGCTCGGTCGGCGCCGCGCCGAGCAACGACGGCATCACCGTGTTCGGCAACGCGCTGGCGTCCAACGCCGGTCCGATGATGAACCTGCTGGCCGAAGTGGCCCGCATGCCTGCGTTCCCGGCCAAGGAAGTCACGCTGGCCAAGGCCAACGCGCTGCAGGCGCTGCGCGTATCCGAGACCACGCCGCGCTTCCGCGCCGAACGTGCAGTCAACAAGGCTGTCTTCGGTGCGCATCCGTACGGCGCGACCGATCCGACCGTCGAGTCGATCAACACCACCACCGAAGAACTGCTGAAGGCGGAGCACGCGAAGCGCTTCCGTCCGGAGCGCAGCCTGCTGGTCGTCACCGGCCGAATCTCGGAAGCGGACGCGATGAAATTCGCGCAAGCCGCGTTTGGCGACTGGAAGGCCACCGGCCCGGCAGTCGCGGAGCCAGGTCCTGCGACCGCCGCAGCCAAGCCGGCCCGCATCCTGCTCCAGCGTGACGGCAGCGTGCAGTCGACCATCCGCATGGGCGGCCCTGGCACGCCGGCGCGCACCGACGACTACGTGCCGCTGCGCCTGGCCGGCACCATCATCGGCGGCGGCTTCTCGAGCCGTGTGAACAGCAACCTGCGCGAGGAAAAGGGTTACACCTACGGCGCGGGCGCGACGCCACGCACCTACCGCGAAGGTGGCGCCGTGGTGGCACAGGCGGACGTACGCAATGAAGTCACCGGCGCATCGCTGACCGAGTTCATGAAGGAGTACAAGCGCCTGGGCACCGACCTGGTTCCGGCCGACGAGATGAGCATGAACAAGCGCTACGTCGCCGGCACCTACCTGGTGCAGAACCAGCTGCAGCGCTCCGTCGCGGCCACGCTGGCCAACAACTGGCTGATCGGCCTGCCGTCCGAGTTCCTCGGCCAGTTCGTACCGGCGATCCAGAAAGTCACGCCGGAACAGGTCCGCGAGATGGGCAAGAAATACTATGCCCCGGAAGCGCAGTCCATCGTGGTCGTTGGCGATCCGAAGGCAGTTGCGGAGCAGCTCAAGCAGTTCGGCGAATTCACCGTCACCGACAAGTAAATCGGCGAGTCACCACCGTCGTCCCAGCGAAGGCTGGGATGACGACTGATTCACGTGTGACAGAGCCAATAAAAATGGCCGGGTTTATACCCGGCCATTTTTTTCGTGTATCGTCTTGGTTTGATCTTGTAAATCGCAGTCGATGAAACTGAAACTCACCAAAATCCTGCTGGCGCTCGTGATTTCCGCGGCGCTCGCGGCGATCAGCCTTTTCGCAGCAATCTACCTTGGACAAGCCGCGCTGGAGTGGTTCGAGCTGTTCTCGCCGCGTACGCAGGCGCTGCTTCGCTCCGGCCTGATCATCTTCGTCTCGCTGCTGCTCGTCTACGGCGGCTGGCGCTACCGCAAAGCCGTCAAGGCCCCAAAGGAATAGCTGGGGGCGTCAGGCGCCCCGTGCGTGCACCAGCAGCTCGTCGACCAGCCGCGTGGTGCGGCGAAGCGCTTTCTCGCTTGCCAGCACCATCCCGTCCGAAAAATCTTCCGCATCGAACGTGAGCCGCGTCGGCGCCAGCCATGCGCGCAGCTCCTGGACGCAGCCCGCCAGGTGGGCCAGCGGCGCGGCGTCCGAAATCGACAGCAGCCCAACCGCCTTGCCCTGCAAATAAGGCGCCGGATCCCGCGCCAGCAACTGCATGTAGTCGATCGCGTTCTTCATCGCTCCGCTCATCGAACCGTGGTAAGTCGGGGTCGCCCACAACATCACATCGGCTGAACGGCACTTCGCGAGGAACTCCTCCAGCGCGTCGCGGACCGGCGGCGCGTAGGCCGCCACCGGCGCATCGGGAATATAAATTGGCAAGTTCAGTTCGCGAAGGTCGATGATATCGGTCTGCGCCCCCGCATCTGCGGCAATCTCCAGGGCCTTGCGCAGCGCCGCCGCGGAATACGAATTGACGCGCAGGCTTCCGCCCAATCCGACGATTTTCATAAATTCATCCCAAAGTAATCTTCCAGTATCCGTGCACGATGCTCGCCGGTTCCGATCGCGGCGACATCGCGCGACGCGCCCCGAGTGACGATCAGCTCGGCGCCGCTCACCGTGATCCGACCGTCCGCGGTCGCCATCGAACAGACTTCCTTGCGCGAGAAATGCGATTCCGGCCCCTGGTGGAACTCGCACATCGCGTCAAAATCCGACAGTATCCTTGGTGTCAGCGAAAACCGGAACGTGGGTTTCGACGGCCCTGCATCCTGCACGCTGCGCCGCATGACCATATAGCCGTCCTCCGTCCCGCGCAGCTGGTACGCGAATCCCGCCTGCTCCCGCTCACGGCGCTCGTCCAGCAGCAGCGGTTCGACGAACGAATCGCCAAAGCCGACGTCGCAGAGGTAGCGCAGGCCGTCCACCTCGACCAGCAGGGCCATGTGGTCGAACTGCGGTCCCACCGTGTCATCGCCAGTGAAGACCTCCGCGGACAGCAGCGTGGTCTTGAACCCCAGCGCAGCCAGCAGCGCGCCGAACGCCCCGTTCAGCTCATAGCAAATTCCCCCGCGGCGCGCACCGACGATCTTGTTGAACAGAAGCCCGGTATCGAGCACGATGCGACGCTTGCGGTGGATATCCAGGTTCTCGAACGGGACCGAATGCATGTGGGCTCGGTGCAACGTGACCAGGGAGGCGGCGTCGGGGATGGCCACGGGGCCGTGTCCGATCCGGACAAGGTAGGCTTCAACGTTCATGCTTGACTCGCTTTTCATGTAGATGCCAGCTTAACAGGCGGCCTGCGATAAAAAGCCGACGACCCTGCCGGCGGACGGGTCTTCGCGCCCTCACAAAATCGTCACGCCGGCATGCGCGGCCGCTCCGGATGGGCGCGCGCCGTCAGCAGGGCGGCCAGCTCGGCAGCTGGCATCGGCCTGCCCAGCAAGTAGCCCTGCGCCTCGTCGCAGCCAAGCTCGCGCACCATGGCCAGCTGCTCGTCCGACTCGACGCCCTCCGCCACCACCGACATGCCAAGCGCATGCGCCATCGAGACAATCGCCTGGTAGAACACGCGCCCCTCGGGTGATTTGCCGAGCGCGATGGTGAACGAGCGGTCCACCTTGAGCACGTCCATCTTCAGGATCGCCAGCTGCGACAGCGAGGAATAGCCGGAGCCGAAATCATCGACGTGCAGCTTCACGCCCAGCTGCCGGATCGCCGCCAGCTGCTCCAGGATGTTGGTCTGTTCGCCCATCATGGCCGACTCGGTGATCTCCACCTCGATCAGGCGCGGGCTGATCTTGTGCAGCGCCAGCTGCGCAGCCAGCACGCGGTGCACCCCGCCTTGCTCGAACTGGCGCGGCGACACATTGATCGATACCGGAACCAGCTGCAGACCCTGTGCCCGCCACGCACTCAGTTGCGCGCACGCCTTCTCCAGTACGAAATCGCCGATCCGGTGGATCATCGGGCTCGATTCCGCGAGCGGGATGAAGTCGGCCGGCGAGACGAAGCCCAGCTCCGGATGCTGCCAGCGCAGCAGCGCCTCCATGCTGCACACGGCCCCCGTGCGCAGGTCCACGCGCGGCTGGTAGTGCAGCATCAGCTGGTTGCGCTCGACCGCCAGCGCCAGCTGCTGCTTGAGGTGGGCGCGGCCTTTCACGGTCGCGTAGCGCAGGCTGTCGAAAAAGCGGAACTGGCGCTTGCCGTCTTCCTTCGCCCAGTACATGGCGATGTCGGCGTGCCGCAGCAGGCTGCCAGGCTCGCGCCCGTCGCGCGGGAACACGCTGATGCCGATCGAGGCCCCGACCGAATGCAGCTGGTCGCCCACCGAAAATGGCCGTACCAGCGCGTCGATGATGCGTTGCGCGACGCCGGAGATGTGCGCATCGCTGTGGTCCTCCGCCAGCAGCACGCTGAATTCGTCGCCGCCGAAACGCACCAGCACGTCGTCGGGTCGCAGCAGCGCCTTGATGCGGCGCGCCGCCTGCTGCAGCACGGCGTCGCCGACCGCGTGGCCGTGCGCGTCGTTCACCTGCTTGAATTCATCGAGGTCGATCGACAGCAGGGGCAGCGCGCGCCCCTCGTCGCCGGCCTTCGCAATCGCCTGGTGGAAGGCGTGGCTCATCCAGTGCCGGTTCGGAAGGCCGGTCAGCAGGTCCTCGTTCGCGGAGCGGTACAGCGCGTCCTCGTTGGCCTTGCGCGCGCTGATGTCCTGCAGCGTGACCGACAGGCTGTTGCCGACGCGGACGATGCGGCGCTGCGTCCACCGCGTGTTCGAGCGCCCGCCCAGCGGGATCTCGCGATCCTCCTGGTGGAAGCCGCAAGACATCGCAGCCTGGCACGCCTCAAGCAGGCCCGGGCCGAACGGCCCCTGCGCCAAAGTCGACACGCGGATGCCGGTCAGCTCGTCGCGCGTCATGCCGCAGAAGGCCGCGCCGCGGTCGTTGCAGTCGACGATGTCGAAATCGGCGACGCGGCCGTGCCTGTCGCGCACGGCGGTCGCCATGTACACGCCGTCCTCCGCGTTCTGGATCGCGGCCCAGTACACGCGGCGGCTTTCGCCGTCCTCGCGCCAGCGGCGCAGCGTGCGGTGCAGCCTGAAGCTGGTCCACGGCGCCAGGAAGGCGGCCAGCACGGTCAGGAATGCAGCCTCGTTGCGGCGCTGGTTGGCCTCCGACGCGGCGATATCGACCGCATCGCGCGCCGGCGTTCCTGGAAGCGGCGCGTCGGTCACGTAGGCGCCACCGTCCCAGCCCTGCCGGGACGCCGCAACCTTGCGCGCCGCTTCCATCTCGGCCTGCTCGCGGCCCAGCACCTTGGCCCACAGCGCCAGACATGCGACCAGCGCGATCAGCGGGATAGCGATGACGATCAGCCGGTCGCGCAACTCGATGCGTCGGATATCCATGTCCTACTCCGCCACCGCAAGGGCTTGCGCAGGCAGGCGCCGCGAGCGGGCCGCCTGCCCCGGCGCCGGTTTCAGTTGGAAGGTGCTGACCAGGGCGGCCAGGTGCGCGGCCTGTTCGCGCATCGAGTGTGCGCCCGCTGCCGCCTGCTCCACCATCGCCGCGTTCTGCTGCGTATCGCCGTCGAGTTCCGAGATCGCGCGGCCAATCGAACCGATGCGCGACGCCTGCTCCGAGGTGGCGTCCTTGATCGCGGCCAGGATCACGGTGACGCGCTGCACGCTCTCGAGCACATCGCGCATCGTATCCCCGGCGTTGTTTGCAATCGTGCGCCCCGCGCCGATCTGCTGCGCCGACTCCGTGATCAGGTGCTTGATGTCGCGCGCGGCCGCGGCGGAGCGCTGGGCGAGGTTGCGCACCTCGCCCGCCACCACGGCAAAGCCGCGCCCTTCTTCGCCTGCCCGCGCCGCCTCCACCGCCGCGTTCAGGGCAAGGATATTGGTCTGGAACGCGATCCCGTCGATCACGCTGGTAATCTCGGAGATGCGGATACCGGAAGCCTCGATCGCCGCCATCTTTTCCACCACCTGGCCGACCGCCCGCATGGCTTCCAGCGCCACTGCAGACGCCTCGTGCGCCAGCTTGTTGGCCTGCGCGGTGCTACTGTCGTTCTGGGCCACCGCTGCCGTGAGTTCGTCCATCGCGCCAGCCGTTTCGACCAGCGTGCCGGCCTGGCGCTCGGTGCACATCGACAGGTCGGCATTGCCCGCTGCGATCTCGCTCGACGCGCCGTCCACCGCGCGCGCGCCTTCGAGCACCCGCGCGACTGTGGCCGACACGCCCTCGGTCATCGCATTGAGCGCATCGAACAGTCGCCCCATTTCGTCGGTGCGCGAATGCTCGATAGACGCGCGCAGGTCGCCGGTCGCGACCCGTTCGGCCAGCGCCACGGCGCGCTTCAGCGGATGTGTGATGCTGCGCGCGAGCAGCAGCGCCAGCGTGCAGCCGACCAGCAGCGCCAGCGCGCCCAGCACCCCGACGATGGCGCGGCTGGACGCCGAATCGCTGGCCGAGACGGCCGCCTGATGGTTCGCCTGCGCCGCCTGGTGCTCCACCAGCTTCTTAAGCGCGGCGAGGTGCGCATCGATCGCCGCCTGCAGCTCCGCGCCGGCGAGCCGTTCCACCTCCTGGGTCTGCCCGCGCTCCTTGAACTGGAAAATCTCGGCCTGGATGCGGTTGAACGCGGCCTTCCTGGCCTGGCTCGCGCGCAGCAGCTCCTGCTCCGCGCCGGTGTTCGCCATTGAGGAGAGGCGCGCTTCTATCGACGCCTGCTCCCGGGCGCCCTGTGCCAGCTGGGCGTGGAAGTAGTCGGACAGCTCCAGGCTGTCGCTGCGGGCAATCGCAAGCGTCCTGACGCCATCCAGGCGTACCGCGCCCAGCAGTTCGCTCGCAAGTTGCTGTTTGGGGAATTTGTTCCGGACCAGGTCCGAGGTAATGGAGTCGGCCGCCTGCATGCGCCACAGGGACACGGCCGAGATCAGGGTGATGACCAGCAGTACGATGCCGAAAGCGCCAAGGACTTTGGCGCCGGTATGTAGCCTTACGATGCGCATGAGAAAGGATGAGAGTTGATCATCCTTTCATTCTGGGTAGCGATTGTGACCCTGCGATTACAAAACACAAATACCAACACCGCGTCATCCAAGCGAAGGCTGGGATCCATACTGAGGATCCAACTTCGGTAGCGGTCAATGGATCCCAGCCTTCGCTGGGATGACGGCCGTCCTAGCTGCCGGCGATCGGGCTGCCGAAGATGCCGACGGCCAGCTCGGCCCACATCAGGAACAGCGCGCCCAACACGAGCACACGCACGAGCATGCGCTGCTGCGGCGTGCGCACCATCCGCGATGCAAACACGTAGACGAGGCCGGCGACCAGCAGCAGGGTGCCGGCGGCCATGAAGTCCAATGCGTCCCAATCAACTTCACTGGTGAACTGCATGGCCACCAGCGGCACCATCAGGATCAGCGCGGTGACGAGCACTACGGCGCCAATGCTCTTCGACAGTGCCGGGGCGTGGAATTCATGGTTGTTGTTCATTGTGGTCATGTTGTCTCCGTTTTCGTCTCTGAGTCGACATTTTCATACAGCCAGCTTCGCGATGACATTTGAACATTACTCCTCGTTCCCGGCAATCCGCTTAAGCAAGGCTGAACGTGGCTCATTTTATACAAAACGCGACAGAATAAAGCCGTCTCCCGAAAACGTGCAGCGCCGAAATGAGCGTCCCGTTTTACCGCGATACAGTAAAACAGGCACTAGCGCAGGTCCGCCGACTGATCGAATAAGGAGCCGCCATGAGCAGAACCCTCACAACACGCTACTTCACCGAATCACCCAGGCTGCCTAGGTGGAGCGGCCCTGCCCTGCTGGCAACGGCACTCGGCGCATCGTTCCTTTTTGTTCTCGCGAAGACGCGTCAAGCCGAACGCGAGAACCCGCCGCGCGGGAAATTCGTCGAGGTGGACGGCATCCAGCTTCACTACATGGAATATGGCGATGGCCCGCCTGTGGTCATGCTGCACGGGAATGGCATATCCGCGAATGACCTGGAAGCCAGCGGCCTCGTGGAACGCGTCGCGGAACATCATCGTGTGATCGTGTTCGACCGTCCCGGCTACGGCTATAGCGACCGGCCCCGGACCACGATCTGGACACCGCATGCGCAGGCGGAGCTACTGTATCGCGCGCTGGAACAAATGGGCATCGAGCATCCGGTCGTGCTCGGCCACTCGTGGGGAACCATGGTGGCGCTGTCGATGGGGCTGGCCCATCCGGAATACGTGCGCGGCCTGGTACTGCTGTCCGGGTATTACTATCCCAGCGTGCGCCTGGATGTACCGATGCTGTCGCCGCCAGCCATCCCGATCATTGGCGATTTGATGCGCTACACGATTTCGCCGCTGCTGGGCCGGATGATGTGGCCAGGGATGTCCAAACGGATGTTCAGCCCGGTGCCGATTTCCTGGCGCTTCCGCCGGCTGCCGGTGTGGTTCATGCTGCGTCCTTCGCAACTACGCGCGGGCGCTGCGGAGAGCGCACTGATGATCCCGTCGGTCATCGCGCTGAAGAAGCACTATGCCGAGCTGTCGGTGCCGGTTGCGGTGTTCGCCGGCAGCGGCGACAAGGTGGTGAGCCCGAACCATAACTCGATTCGCTTCCATGGTGAGGTTCCGCAAAGCACGCTACGGATCGAGCCGGCCGTGGGTCACATGATTCACTATGCGAGTCCGGATGCCATTACCAAGGCGATCGGCAGTTTCAGCGTGACGGTGGCGCCGACCGCGCGTCCTCAGCCAGCGCTAGAGCAATAAACAACAAAAAACCCGCTGGCCTTTTCAGGGAGCGGGTTATCTGCTGCTACTTGTCTTTGGTGCCGCTTGCCGGAATCGAACTGGCGACCTTTTCATTACGAATGAACTGCTCTACCGACTGAGCTAAAGCGGCTGAAGAGCGGGTATTCTATCAGACAGTGTTTAGTGTCTGCAACCCCGCGCGCGCCAGCAAACCGGGCGTCCACACCACCGTCATCCCCGCGAAGGCGGGGACCCATACTGAATTCGCACAAGATATCTGAGCGTCGCTTCGTTGAAATCACTATGGGTCCCCGCTTTCGCGGGGATGACGGGTTGTTGGCGGGGATGACGGGTTGTTCGCGGGGATGACGGCTTGTTATTGCTGGTGGTAGGAAGTGACGATCGCGACTTCTTCGGCGGAGCCGAGGAAGACCGGGACGCGCTGGTGCAGCTGCGTCGGCTCGATGTCGAGGATGCGGCGCACGCCGTCGGTCGCCGCGCCGCCCGCCTGCTCGACAATGAAGGCCATCGGGTTCGCTTCGTACATCAGGCGCAGCTTGCCGGGCTTGGAGGTGTCGCGCACGTCGGCTGGATACATGAACACGCCGCCGCGGTTCAGGATGCGGTGCACGTCCGCCACCATCGAGGCGATCCAGCGCATGTTGAAGTCCTTGTCGCGCGGGCCCGTCACACCGGCCAGCAGTTCGGACACGTAGCGCTGCACCGGCGGGTGCCAGTGGCGCTGGTTCGACATGTTGATCGCGAATTCCTTGGTGGCTTTCGGGATCTTCATGTCGCGCTGGGTCAGCACCCAGGAACCCATCTCGCGGTCCAGCGTGAAGCAGTGCACGCCGTGGCCGGTGGTCAGCACCAGCATGGTCTGCGGGCCGTAAACGGCGTAGCCGGCGGCGACCTGCTTGCTGCCGGCCTGCAGGAAGTCCTGTTCGGTTGGCTGGCCCATGCCTTCCGGCGCCTTGAGCACGGAAAAGATGGTGCCGATCGAGACGTTGACGTCGATGTTCGAGGAGCCGTCCAGCGGATCGAACAGCAGCATGTATTCGCCCATGGGGTAGCGGTTAGGGATCGGGTGGATCGACTCCATTTCTTCTGACGCCATCGCCGCGAGGTGGCCGCCCCACTCGTTCGCTTCCAGCAGGATCTCGTTGGAGATCACGTCCAGCTTCTTCTGCACTTCGCCCTGGATGTTCTCGGTGTCGGCGGAGCCGAGTACGTCGCCCAGCGCGCCTTTGCCGACCGCGTGCGAGATGGATTTGCAGGCGCGGCCGACCACTTCGATCAGCAGGCGCAGTTCGGCCGGGATGGTTTTGTTCAGGCGCTGTTCTTCAACGAGGTATTGCGTGAGGCTGACGCGTTTCATGAAGTTCCTTTTGCTTTAGTTTTAAATCTTTGGCCACTCAGCGGGTATCGGCTCCAATGGCCCTGCCTAAGTGCAGAGGGCCTATGGATCCCAGCCTTCGCTGGGATGACGGCTTATTCGGAGGCGAGGGCTTTGCCGATCACTTCGCGCACGTCGTTCGACAGCTTGCCGGACGTGGACACCCGTTCCAGCGCATCGCGCATTTTAAGCTGCAGCGACGGCAGGTAGCGGCGCCAGCGGTCCATCGAGCGCGCCAGGCGCGCCGCGACCTGCGGGTTGATCTTGTCCAGCGCGATCACCTGCTCGGCCCAGTACTGGTAGCCACTGCCGTCCGGCGAGTGGAACTGCGCCGGGTTCGCGTTGGCGAAGGTGAAGATCAGGCTGCGCGCGCGGTTCGGGTTCTTGATGTTGAATGCCTTGTGCTTCATCAGTTCGCGGATCATGTGCACGTCGGTGTGCGGCGCGCCGGCCTGCAGAGCGAACCATTTGTCGATGACCAGCGCCTCGTGCTCGAACTCCTTGTAGAAGTGATCCAGCGCGCGCGGCGCGGACGCGGCGTCGGCGTGGATCAGGGAGGTCAGCGCGGATACGCGGTCGGTCATGTTGCCGGCATTGTCGAACTGCTTTTCGGCGATTCCCACGTCGAGCCCCGCGGCGGCGAGGTAGGCCATGCACAGGTTCTTGAGCCCGCGCTTGCCGGCTGAGATGGAATCCGGGCTGTACGGCCCCGGCGTCTGGTTGGCGTCGATCTGCGACAGCAGTTCCTGGCGCAGCTTGCGGCCGATGGTGCCGCGCACGAACTGGCGCGCCATGTGGATCGCCTGCGGGTCCACCACGTCCATCTGGTCGGCGATCAGGGTTTCGGCCGGCAGCAGCATCACCAGTTCGCGGAACGAGGCGTCCAGCGATTCGTCCACCAGGATCTTGCGCAGCGCGTCGAGGAAGGTATCGTCCAGCATCAGCGCGCTGCCCTCGCCGATCGCTGTGGTCAGGCGCAGCAGGCGCGACATCGCAAGGCGCTGGCCCGCTTCCCATCGGTTGACCGGGTCGCTGTCGTGGCTGAACAGGTGCAGCAGCTCTTCGTCGGTGTACGGGTATTCCAGGATCACCGGCGCGGAGAAGTCGCGCAGCAGCGATGGCACCGGCTTTTCGAACACGCCTTCGAACTTGAAAGTCTGGCGCGATTTGGTCAGTTCCAGCACGATCGTGGATTCGCCGTTCTTGCCCTGCACCGTCAGCGGCAGGTCGTGGCCATCGGCGCCGACCAGGCCGACCGCCACCGGGATGTGGAAGGGCTGCTTGCGCGGCTGGCCGGGCGTGGGCGGGCAGGACTGGGTCAGGGTGATCTCGTACGATTTCATGCGCGCGTCGTAGCGGGTTTCAGCCTTTACCACCGGAGTGCCGGCCTGGCTGTACCAGCGCTCGAACTGCGACAGGTCGCGCTTGTTCGCGTCCGCCATTGCGGCGCGGAAGTCGTCGCATTCCACCGCCTGGCCGTCGTGGCGCTTGAAGTACAGGTCCATGCCCTTGCGGAAGCCTTCGCGGCCAAGCAGGGTCTGGTACATGCGCACCACTTCCGCGCCTTTTTCGTACACGGTGACGGTGTAGAAGTTATTGATCTCGACGAACGAGTCGGGACGCACCGGGTGCGCCATCGGGCCGGCATCCTCGGGGAACTGGGCCTGGCGCAGCGTGCGCACCTGGTCGATGCGCGTCACCGCGCGGCCGCTCGGGGTGCCGACCATGTCGGCCGAGAACTCCTGGTCGCGGAACACGGTCAGGCCTTCTTTCAGCGACAGCTGGAACCAGTCGCGGCAGGTCACGCGGTTGCCGGTCCAGTTGTGGAAGTACTCGTGGCCCACCACCGCTTCGATGCCCTGGTAGTCGATGTCGGTGGCCACGCGCGGATTGGCCAGCACGAACTTGGTGTTGAAAATGTTCAGGCCCTTGTTCTCCATCGCGCCCATGTTGAAGTCCGAGGTGGCGACGATCATGAAGCGGTCCAGGTCCAGCTCCAGGCCCCAGCGCTCCTCGTCCCAGCGGATCGAGGCTTTCAGCGACTGCATCGCGTAGTCGGTCTTGTCGAGGTTGCCCTCTTCCACCCACACCTGCAGCAGCGCGTCGCGGCCGTCGGCCAGGCGGAATGTCTCTTCCTGGCATACCAGCTGCGCCGCCACCAGCGCAAACAGGTAGGAAGGTTTTGGGAACGGGTCCTCCCACTTGGCGAAGTGGCGCCCGTCCGGCAGGTCGCCCTGCTCCAGCAGGTTGCCGTTCGAGAGCAGCACCGGATAGCGCTTTTTGTCGGCGCGCAGCATGACGGTGTAGCGCGCCATTACGTCCGGGCGGTCCGGGAACCAGGTGATGTTGCGGAAGCCTTCGGCCTCGCACTGCGTGAAGAAGTTCCCGTTCGAGACGTACAGGCCGTTCAGCGTGGTGTTCTTTTCCGGGTTGACGATGGTCTCGATCTCCAGCACCACTTCCTGCGGCGCGTTCAGGATGCGTAGCATGCCGCCGGCGATCGAATAATCGGCACGGCTCAGGGTCTTGCCGTTCATGCGCAACGCGACCAGCTCGTTGTCGCCGCCGGACAGTTCGATGTCGCGCTTGCGGCTGTCCGGGTTGCGGCGCATGACCAGGCGGCTCGCCACCACGGTGCGGGTCGGATCGAGGTCGAAACCGAGTTCAACCGTATCAACCAGATACGAGGGAGGCTGGTAATCTTTCCGGTAAATGGTCTGCGGGAGATCGGTGCGCATGGTGGTCTTTCGCTAGTGCCTGATGAAGACGGCTATTTTACCAAGCCGGCACCCCACACTGTTGTCATCCATACCAATGTTTCCTTATGTTTGCCTGGTAAGAATCTGTAAAATCACTGCAAACTGGTTTAACTGGCAATAGACTGGAAAATACCCTCATTCCCGCGATAGATCGGAGTTCGCAATGAAACGCTTAGCAATGGTATTTCTGGCCGGCATGGTTTTGCTGCTCAGCGGTTGCGCCACAACCGTCCGCAGCAACGTCACCGCCTTCCATAACTGGCCGGCCGACCTGCCGGACAAGACCTATGTCCTGGAGGCGCCGTCGCCGCAGGACGACACCCTCGAGTACCGGGCATACCAGAACCTGGTGCGGGGCGAGCTGGCCCGCCATGGATTCCAGGAAGTGTCGGCCGACCGCAATCCCACGCTGGGAGTGACCCTGCGCTTCATGACCACCGTGGTGCCGGTGCGCGTGATCGAGGTGGATTATCCGCACATGTACACCAGCATGCGGCTGGGCTACTTCCATCCGCGCCGGCGCGGCTACTGGGGCGGCTGGTACAGCCCGTTCTGGTACGACCCGTTCTGGTACGGCATGCCGGACTACACCGAAACGATCAAGTACAACTACCATCGCGAAGTGCAGGTATCGATCAAGTCGCGGCGCGACGGCCGGCGCCTGTTCGACGTGACCGTGCGTAACCAGTCGAGGGTGGAGTCGACGCCGTCGATCATGCCGGTGCTGGTGGCGAGCGCGTTTGCCGAATTCCCGGGGCCGAGCGGCGTGTCGCGCGTGATCCAGTACAAGCTCGAACCGAACAAGTAAGCCGGGACTCTGCCCGCCTTTCGGGGGTGGCAAGCCAAAAGCAGGGGACAGTCCCAACGGGACAGTCCCCTTCTGTTTTTAAGGGATCAGGATGGTGGAGCCGGTGGTCCGCCGCCCCTCCAGCTCGATGTGCGCGCGCCCCGCTTCGGCCAGCCGGTACACCTGCTTGGTCTCGATCCTGACCTTCCCTGATTCGACCATCCCGAACAGGTCCGCCGCCATCGCCTCAAGGTCGCTGCGCTTCGCCATGTAGTCGAACACGGTCGGGCGCGTGATGAAAAGCGAGCCGCGCGAGGCCAGCTCCGTCAGCGCGAACGGCGGCACCGGCCCCGATGCGTTGCCGAAGCTGACCATCAGCCCGAGCGGCGCCACGCAATCCAGCGATCCCATGAAGGTGTCCTTGCCGATCGAGTCGTACACCACCGGCACCTTGGCGCCATTGGTGATCTCCTTCACCCGCTCGACGAAGTTTTCGCGGTTGTAGTTGATGACATGGGCGCAGCCGTGCGCCTTGGCCAGCTCGCCCTTCTCGTCCGAACCGACGGTGCCGATCATGTTGACGCCCAGTGCGCGCGCCCACTGGCAGGCGATCAGGCCGACGCCGCCGGCCGCGGCGTGGAACAGGATGGTGTCGCCGGCCTTCAGCTGGCGCAGGCGGTTGAACAGGAACTGCACGGTAAGGCCCTGCAGCATCATGGCCGCGCCGGTCTCGAACGCGATGTTGTCCGGCAGCCTGACGATATGGCTTGCCGGCATGTTGCGCACTTCCGCGTAGGAACCGGGCGGGCGGGCGGCGTAGGCCACGCGGTCGCCCGGCTGCAGGTGGGTGACGCCTTCGCCGACCGCCTCGACTACGCCCGCGCCTTCCATGCCCAGGCCGGCCGGCAGCGGCTGCGGATACAGGCCGGTGCGGAAGTACACGTCGATGAAGTTGACGCCGATGGCGTGATGGCGGATCCGCGCTTCGCCGGGGCCGGGTTCGCCCACTTCGACGTCAACGTATTCCATGACCTCGGGGCCGCCGGTGCGGAACATCCTGATTGCCTTTGCCATGTTCGTCCTCTCCGATTATTTAGTTGTTCGTCCCCGTCGTCCCAGCGAAGGCTGGGACCCCTACTGAGCTGGCCGGAACGACTACGCCCTTGGGACGCCGAGTATGGATCCCAGCCTTCGCTGGGATGACGGCCTACGTGTGCTTGCGCGCAGCGAGCTTCAGCTGCGACAGCAGCAGGTGCGCCGTGGCCAGGTTGGTCGCGCACGCCACGTTGTGCACGTCGCAGGCACGTACCAGCGCGTTGATGTCAGGCTCATGCGGCTGCGGCGTCATCGGGTCGCGCAGGAAAATCACGCAGTCGATCCGGCCTTCGACCAGGTCGGCGCCGATCTGGATGTCGCCGCCGAACGGTCCCGAGTGCTTGCGCTCGATCGTGAGCCCGACTTCGTTGGCCACGCGCGCGCCGGTGGTGCCGGTGGCGACCAGCGTGCAGCCACGCAGGAAGTCGGCGTACTCCGACGCCAGGTTCACCATGTCGTCTTTCTTCTTGTCGTGCGCGATCAGTGCGATACGTGGTTTCATGGGTAGCTCGCTTTATTTTTTTGTCAGCATGTAGATGCCGGCCAGCACCAGTCCCGTGCCGGCCAACTGGACCGCGGTGATCGGCTCGTCCAGCAGCAGTGCTCCCAGGAACAGCGTCGATACCGGGCCGATCATGCCAGCCTGCGACGCCGTCGCCGCGCCGATCCGTTGCACCGCGACCATGGTCATAAATACAGGGAAGATGGTACAGAAAATTCCGTTTACCAGCGACAGGCCATACACCTCGATGGGCTGGACCAGCATCGATGCGGGGCGCAGGATGAAAAACTGTGCGATGCACGCCACGGACGACACACACATCGCGTAAGCGACCAGGCGCAGCGACCCTAGCCTCTGCACCATTTCGCCGGAGAACAGCAGGTACATCGCGTAGGTGATCGCGGACGCGAGCACGAACAGCGAGCCGATCACGGTGTTGCCGGCGCCGCCAGTCAGGTCATGCACGAATACCAGCACGATGCCGCAATAGGATGCGGCCAGCGCCACCCATTGCCGGCTGCTGATATGGCGCTTCATGCCCATCACCGTGATGAGGAGGACGAAGGACGGCGTCAGGAACAGGATCAGGCGTTCGAGGCCGACCGAAATGTACTGGAGCCCGAGGAAATCGAGGAAGCTGGAAAGGTAGTAGCCGATCAGGCCGAGGCCAACAAGGCGCCAGCGGTCGGGCCACGACAGCGGCGCCTCGGTGCGCATCTTCCACAGCGCTACGGCGGCGAAGAACGGCAGCGAGAAAATCATCCTGAACGCGAGCACGGTGACGGCGTCGAGCTGGTAGCGGTACAGGAGCTTGGCGACAACCGCCTTGGTGGAGAACAGGATCGCGCCGCCGATGGCAATGGCGAGGCCTGTGACGAGGGCCGGACGTGTCAATGAGGCGTGGGGGTCGGCCGCTGCGGGAGAACTCATAGGGAAATTGTAATCCGTTTCAGGACGGGCCGCTGGCGACCGTTGACTTTCTACCCTCCAACCCCTATCGTCAGCCGAGGGGACCGTCCCCGTTTTTTAACCAGTTATGGAGCAATCGATGAAGACCCGCACCGCAATCGCCACCCTGCTCTGCGCAAGCGCCCTCGCCCATCCCGCCCACGCGCAGGCCGACAGCAAGGCGGCATTCTTCGCCAGGCTGGGCGCGCTGTGCGGCGTCACCTTCGAGGGCGCGTCGGTGTTCCCGCGCGAGGCCGGCGATGCGTTCGCGGGGAAGAAGCTGGTGGCCAACGTGGCCAAGTGCGGCGCCACCGAGATCCGAGTGCCGTTCATCGTCGGCGAAGACCGGTCGCGCACCTGGATCATCACCAAAGCCGGCAACGGACTCGAACTCAAGCACGATCACCGCCACGCGGACGGCACGCCGGACGAACAGACCATGTATGGCGGGATGGCGAGCGAGGCAGGCAGCTCCAATGCACAATCGTTCCATGCCGATGCGTACACCGCCAAGCTGATTCCCGCCGCGGCGACCAATGTGTGGACGCTGACGCTGTCGCCGGACGGGAAGACGCTGACCTACTTCCTCGAACGTGACGGCAAGCCGCGCTTCAAGGCGGAGCTGCTCCGCAAGTAAGCGCCGGAGCCGTCATCCCAGCGAAGCCGTCATCCCAGCGAAGCCGTCATCCCAGCGAAGGCTGGGATCCATACGACGTTAGCGTGAAGGCGCCGTGTGCCCCAGCCGGATGCTCAGCATGGATCCCAGCCTTCGCTGGGATGACGGCTGCTCCATGGATATCCGTGGAGGGCGCCACTGCGGACACTCAGTATGGGTCCCAGCCTTCGCTGGGACGACGGGCTATTCGTCGCTGATCTCGAAGTCGGAGATCTTGCCGTCGGCGTCGAGGACGAACCGCCAGCGCTGCGTCGCGTCCGTCCCGTACACAACGCGGTACACGCGGGTGCGCTTGCCGGCAGCAGTGGCGTCCGACAACAGCACCATGCGCGACGGCGCGGGCAGTACTGACACCCGGCGCGAAGTCCACAGGTTTTGCTCGGCCAGGTCGGGGAGCTGGTTCGCCGCCAGCAGTTCACCGTCTGCGTCGCCGCGGCCCAGCGCGCGCACCAGCTCGAACAGGCGCTTGCTCTGCGCCGGATCGCTGTCGCGGATGCCCGCCTCGTTGATGAAGGACGGCGCCGGCAGGTAATGCCCGGCCACCGCTTTCGCCAGTACCGGATACAGCGAGCGCTGGTTGGTCAGGACCACCACGCCGAGATGCTCGCCCGGCACATACAGCACATCGCCCAGCGCGGGACCGCCGCTGTGCCCCACGGCCGGCTTGCCGCGCACGGGGCCAGCGACCCAGCCGATGCCGAAGCCGCCGCGCTTGCCGTTGCTGAGCGTGTTCGCGGTCCACACCGCCTTGCGCCCCGCCTCACTGAGCAGCTGTCCGCGGTCGATCGCCTGCATCACCTTGGCGATATCGGCGATGCTCGTGAACAGGCCGCCCGCCGCGTAGCTGGCCGGCGGGTACACGAACCAGAACAGACGCTGCTGCCCGTTCTCCCACGAGTACAGCGATACCCGGCCCGGCACCACGTCGGCACGGTTGACGCTGCCGCGGTCCACGCCGTTTTCGAAGCGCGTGTTTTCCAGCCCCAGCGGCTTGATGATGACCTCGTCGAGCAACTGCTGGTAGGTCTTGCCGCTGGCCTTTTGCATGATGTGCGCGAGGACGATGAAATCGTCGAGCGCGTACTGTTCACGCTCGCCCGGCCTGGTCGCGAGCGGCCGCTTCATGATCGCCGCCACGGCCTGTTCCATGGTTTCGCTGGTGGGACCCGGTTCGCTCATCCCGAACCCGGCGGTGTGGTTGCCAAGATGGCGCAGCGTAATCCCGGCCCAGGTCGCCGGCGCGTCCGGCAGGTAGCGCGTAACCGGATCGTCGAGCGACAGCTTGCCCTGGTCGGCCAGGTGCGCGAGCAGCACGCCGGTGAAGATCTTGGTGGCGGATGCGATCTGGAACGCGGAGCTGGTGGTAACCGGCACATTGTGTTCGAGGTTGGCCACGCCGTAAGCCTGCATCTTTTCGACCTGGCCGTTGCGGATGACCGCGACCGCGGCGCCCGGAACGTGGTTGAGCTGCATCTGCGCGCGCATCATGTCGTCGATGGCGTCGGCGTGCACCGCGCCGCTCGCTGCCAACATGCCTGCAATGAACGGCATCAGGCGCCGTAAGCATGCATACATTGTTACCTCCGCGTAAAAACCGGATTTTAACTCCGGTATTTACGTCGATGCAATCATTATCCAAGCTGCTTGCATCGTGCGCCACGCGGCATATAAAGAGAGAGCGGCGCACATTTGTTTGCGCCGCATCGACCGAAAGAGGTGACATCATGAGTAGAGTATTCATCGACTGCCGCGAGGTGCCCAGCGCGAGCGGTTGCACGGTCGCGATGGCGGCCGACAGCGAGGACGAGCTGCTCGAGGCTGCAGTCCAGCATGCAATGGCCGTCCATGGCGAGCACGACACGCCGGAATTGCGCACCGAAATACGCAAGGCCTTCCACCGCGGCAATCCTCCGGAGCAGTCGCCGATGCAGTCGCAAACCCAGCAGTCGCGCCAGCCGCAAGCTCCCCACTAGGCGCGCCGCAGGAAAGGGGACGGTCCCCGCAGGCGCCAAGGCGGCAGTACCGTCCCCCGGTCTCATTTGAACAGCGGCAGCGTCTCAATTGAACAGCCGCTACGGCCGAGCTGTGCGCGGGACCAACACCTGCACATGGCATACTCGGCTTGTCGCACGTGAGTGCTCTCTTGCGCAAGGAGCCAGCATGGCCAAACCCTACGAAGAATCGCAGCCGGACCGCAGCGAAATCGACGCCCTGCCCGGCCTGGTCGCGCTCGATTTCGGCACCAACTGGTGCGGCTACTGCCGCTCGGCGGAAGCCGACATCGCAGCGGCGCTTGCCGCCCATCCTGAAGTCCGGCACATCAAGGTGGAAGATGGACCGGGGCGCAAGCTGGGGCGCTCGTTCAAGGTCAAGCTGTGGCCGACCGTCGTTTTCGTCAAAGGGGGCCAGGAGCTGGCGCGGGTGGTTCGGCCCGTCGGCGACCAGGAAGTGCGCGACGCGCTCGATCAAGCCACGAAGACCTGAATTGGGGGCAACTATGGACTACCAACACACCAGGGACGAGGTGGTGCGCGCATTGCGCATCGTCGCGACCGACATCGACGGCATGGACATTTCCGACGACCAGCCGCTGCGCGACCAGTTGAAGCTCGATGAAGCGGGCTGGCGCAACTTCGGCGACAGCCTGCGCAACAACCTGCATGCCGATCTTCCCGATGCCGAATTCGCACGCCTGGGCACCCTGCGCGAGATCGTCGCCTACCTCAGCTCCCGCCAACAGTAGCGAGCGTCATCCCCGCGAAAGCGGGGACCTGTACTGAGCCCGTCACCAGCTTGCGCCTCCGTGCCGATCCAGCATGGGTCCCCGCGTGCGCGGGGATGACGGTTTTGCATCCCCAGCCCCCATTTCCGCAGGGTCCGGTATGTTAGAATGTCGCCCACTCTTGTATACCCTCCTAAGGAAGTTGCGACATGGCTGGACACAGCAAATGGGCCAATATCAAGCATAAAAAAGCCGCCACCGATGCCAAGCGCGGCAAGATCTGGACCCGACTGATCAAGGAAATCACCGTCGCTGCCCGCATGGGCGGCGCCGATGTCGCGGCCAACCCGCGCCTGCGCCTCGCCGTCGACAAGGCGGCCGATGCGAACATGCCGAAAGAAAACGTGACGCGTGCAATCCAGCGCGGCTCGGGCAGCCTGGAGGGTGTCAACTACGAGGAAGTACGCTACGAAGGCTACGGCATCGGCGGCGCGGCGATCATCGTCGACTGCATGACCGACAACCGCGTGCGCACGGTGGCCGAAGTGCGCCACGCCTTCAACAAATATGGCGGTAACATGGGCACCGAGGGATCGGTCGCCTTCATGTTCAAGCACTGCGGCCAGTTCCTGTTCGCGCCGGGCACCAACGAGGACGCGCTGATGGAATCGGCGCTCGAAGCGGGTGCCGAAGACGTGATCGCAGACGAAGAAGGCGGCTTCGAGGTGCTGTGCCATCCGAACGACTTCGCGCAGGTCAAGGACGCGCTCGAGAAAGCCGGCTTCAAAGCCGACGTAGCCGAGATCATCATGAAGCCGGCAACCGAAACCGTATTCACCGGCGAAGACGCCATCAAGATGCAGAAGATCCTCGACGCCCTGGAAAACCTGGACGACGTGCAGGAAGTCTTTACCAACGCAGTCATCGAAGAGTAAACATGAAGATCCTGGTAGTCGGCTCCGGTGGCCGTGAACACGCACTCGCCTGGAAACTGGCGCAATCGCAGCGCATCCAGATGGTGTACGTGGCGCCCGGCAACGGCGGCACGGCGCGCGACGCGCGGCTGCAGAACATCGCCCTCACCGATCCTGCGGCACTCGCCGATTTCGCGCAGAGCGAAGGCATCGCGCTGACCGTGGTCGGCCCGGAAGTCCCGCTCGCGGCCGGCATCGTCAACCTGTTCCGCGGCCGCGGCCTGAAGATCTTCGGCCCGACCAAAGAGGCGGCGCAGCTGGAGTCCTCCAAGGATTTCGCCAAGGCCTTCATGAAGCGCCACGGCATCCCGACCGCGAACTACGAAACCTTCTCGGACGCGCAGCAGGCGCACGCCTACATCGACGCCAACGGCGCGCCGATCGTGATCAAGGCCGACGGCCTGGCCGCCGGCAAGGGCGTGGTGGTGGCGATGTCGCTGGACGAAGCGCACCAGGCAGTCGACCACATGCTGTCCGATAACCGCTTCGGCGACGCCGGCGCGCGCATCGTGATCGAGGAATTCCTCGCCGGCGAAGAGGCCAGCTTCATCGTCATGTGCGACGGGAAGAATGTGCTGCCGCTGGCCACCAGCCAGGACCACAAGCGCCTGCTCGACCAGGACCAGGGTCCGAACACCGGCGGCATGGGGGCCTACTCCCCTGCCCCGATCGTCACGCCGGCCATGCATGCGCGCGTGATGCGCGAGATCATCAACCCGACCATCAACGGCATGGCCAAAGACGGCATCCCGTTCACCGGCTTCCTGTACGCCGGCCTGATGATCGACGCGGACGGCAACCCGAAGACGCTGGAATTCAACTGCCGCATGGGCGACCCTGAAACGCAGCCGATCATGGCGCGCCTGAAGAGCGACCTGGTGACGGTGATGGAACACGCCGTCAACGGCACGCTCGAATCGGTGGAGCTGGACTGGGACCGCCGCACCGCCGTCGGCGTGGTGCTGGCAGCCGCAGGCTATCCGGACAGCCCTAAAAAGGGCGACGTCATCGAAGGCATCCCGGCGGAGACATCCGAATGCGTGACCTTCCATGCAGGCACCGCGGTCGAAGACGGCCGCCTGGTCACCTCCGGCGGGCGCGTGCTGTGCGTGGTCGGCCTGGGCGACTCGGTGCGCATGGCGCAGAAGACGGCGTATGAAGCAGTCGACCAGATCCGCTTCGACGGCATGCAGTTCCGCCGCGATATCGGCTGGCGCGGAGTGAAGAACTGATGCCGGCAGTGTCGCCGCAAACCATCAAGGCCTGGCTGCTCGACCTGCAGGAGCGTATCGTCTCCGCGCTCGAAGAAGTCGACGGCAAGCAGTTCCTGCGCGACGAATGGACGCGGCCCGAAGGCGGCGGCGGCATTTCGCGCCTGGTCGAAGAAGGCAATGTGATCGAACGCGGCGGGGTGAATTTCTCGCACGTGACCGGCGCCAGCCTGCCGCCGTCGGCGGCAGCAGGCCGTCCGGAACTGGCCGGCCGCAGCTGGGAAGCGATGGGCGTGTCGCTCGTGATCCACCCGCGCAATCCCTACGCGCCGACCGTGCACATGAACGTGCGCTTCTTCACCACCACGGCAGAAGGACAGGAGCCGGTGTGGTGGTTCGGCGGCGGCATGGACCTGACCCCGTATTACGGCGACGTCGAGGACGCGGTCCACTTCCACCAGACCTGCCACGATGCGCTTGCACCGTTCGGCGCCGAGCTGCACGGGCGCTTCAAGAAGTGGTGCGACGAGTACTTCTACATCAAGCACCGCAAGGAAGCGCGCGGCGTCGGCGGCATCTTCTTCGACGACTTCAACGCGCTGGGCCTGGAGCAGAGCTACGCGATGACCAAAAGCGTGGGCGACAGCTTCCTGATGGCCTACCTGCCGCTGCTGAACCGGCGCAAGGACACGCCCTACGGCGAGCGCGAACGCGACTTCCAGCTGTACCGCCGCGGGCGCTATGTCGAATTCAACCTGGTGCTCGACCGCGGCACGCATTTTGGCCTGCAGTCCGGCGGGCGCACCGAAGCGATCCTGATGTCGCTGCCGCCACTGGTGAAGTGGCGCTACGACTGGCATCCGGAGGATGGCACGCCCGAAGCGCGCCTGTACACCGACTTCCTGGTCCACCGGGACTGGCTGGCGACGTGACGCAGCGCGCCGCGCCGGTGGTGGCAGTACTGGGCGGCAGCTTCGACCCGGTCCACCACGGCCACGTGGCGCTGGCCTCGCTGTTCCAGCGCCTGCTGGCTCCCGACCAGCTGCGCGTGATCCCGGCAGGGAACCCGTGGCAAAAGAAGGGCCTGAAAGCTTCCCCCGAACACCGCGTCGCGATGCTGCGGCTGGCGTTCGACGAAGCGGGCTTGGACGTGGTCATCGACAGGCAGGAGATCGAACGCAATGCGGCGACGTACGCGATCGACACCCTGCGCAACATCCGCAGCGAGCTGGGTCCCGGTGCTTCCATCGTGTTCCTGATGGGCGCCGACCAGCTGCAGCACCTGGACAGCTGGCGCGACTGGCGCGCGCTGTTCGACTACACGCACTTCGCGGTTGCCGCACGGCCCGGCTATGCGCTGGACGAACTTCCGCCCGCGGTACAGGCGGAAGTCGCGGCGCGGCTCGGCACCGCCGAAGACCTGTGTAATTCCCCGTCCGGGCGCATCCTGATTGCGCCTGACCTGGCGATCGACATCTCGGCTACGGGGGTGCGCGAATCGCTCGCAGCGCGGGGGGCGCCGCACGGCAATGAGGCAAATTCGCTTATCTCTGGCGTAGTGCTAGACTATATTCAACAACATCATCTATACAATAAATAATGGATATCAAAAAACTGCAAACCCTGGTCGTCGACGCCCTTGAAGACGTGAAGGGCCAGGACATCCAGCTGTTCGACACGACCCACCTGACTTCGCTGTTCGACCGCATCGCGGTGGTGGCGGGTACTTCCAACCGCCAGACCAAGGCGCTGGCGGCATCGGTGCGGGACAAGGTCAAAGCTGCCGGTGGCGACGTGGTCGGCATCGAAGGCGAAGACACCGGCGAATGGGTACTGGTCGACCTTGGCGACATGATCGTCCACATCATGCAGCCGGCGATCCGCCAGTACTACCGCCTCGAGGAAATCTGGGGCGAGAAGCCGGTCAAGCTGGGCGCGGCCAAGCGCAAGTCCAGCCCGGAAGGCATGGAAGCCGAAGCGGCGCCGAAGGTCCGTTCCAAGCACCTCAAAAAGGACGAGAACGAGGCCAAGCCGGTGGTCGAGAAGAAGCCGCGCGCGGCCGCCACCAAGACCGCTGCGACCAAGACTGCTGCCACCAAAACCGCCGCCGCCAAGAAGCCCGCTGCCAAGAAGGCTGCTGCGAAACCGGTCGGCAAGACCATCAAGGTAGCGCCGGCGAAGGCGGATGTGGCTTCGGCCAAGAAAGCCAAGGAAGCGAAAGTCGCGACCGCGGCCAAGCTGGAAGCGGCGGCTGCGCCGGCCAAAAAGGTCATCAAGCGAATCAAGAAGACCGAAGAGTAAATGCAGCTCATCATCGCCGCGGTCGGTCACAAGATGCCAACATGGATCAAGACCGGCTTCGCGGAGTACGCCAAGCGCATGCCGCCCGAGCTTCGCATCGTGCTCAAGGAAATCAAGCCGGTCGAACGCTCCGGCAGCAAGACGGCAGCCACCGCGATGGCGCTCGAGCGCGAGCGCATCGAGGCGGCCCTGCCGAAAGGCGTACGCATCATCGCGCTCGACGAGCGCGGCAAGGACCTCACTTCGGTCGGGCTGTCGCAGCAATTGATGGCATGGCAACAGGACGGGCGCGACACCGCGTTCCTGATCGGCGGCGCGGATGGGCTGGATCCCGAGCTCAAGGCCCGCGCAGAAGGCCTGATCCGCATCTCCAGCATGACGCTCCCACACGGCATGGTGCGTGTTATGCTTGCGGAGCAGCTTTATCGCGCCTGGTCAATCACCCAAAACCATCCATATCATCGCGTATAGCCCCGTGAAACCGCTCGACAGAAAAATCTACCTCGCTTCCAAGAGCCCGCGCCGGCGCGAGCTGCTGCGCCAGATCGGCGTCGATTTCGAACTGCTGATGCTGCGTACCGACGGTCCACGCGGCCCGGACGTCCCCGAGGACGCCAGGCAGGGCGAGGATCCCCTGGCGTATGTGGCGCGGGTATCCAACGACAAGGCGGACTTCGCATGGCGGATCGTGCAGGACCGCCGCATGAAGCCGCGCCCGGTGCTGACCGCCGACACCACCGTCACCATCGATGGCGCCATCCTCGGCAAGCCGGCGGACCAGGCCGAGGCCGAAGCGATGCTGGCGCGCCTGTCGGGACGCACGCACCAGGTGCTGACCAGCGTCGCGGTGCGCTTCCACGACGTGCATGAGCAGATTACCCAGGTGTCGGACGTGCGGTTCGCCAAACTGTCGGCGGAAGCCATCCGGACCTACTGCCTGACCCCCGAACCCTACGACAAGGCAGGCGGCTACGGCGTGCAGGGCATGGCGGCGCTGTTCATCGAACACATCGAAGGCAGCCATTCGGGCATCATGGGCCTTCCCCTGTTCGAAACGGCGCAGCTGCTGCGCCGCGCGGCCCCGGCCTGCATCACCACCTGATTCATGAACGAAGACATCCTGGTTAACATCACCCCGCAGGAAACGCGCGTCGCGCTGATCCTGCAGGGCGCAGTGCAGGAACTGCACATCGAACGCACGCTGACGCGCGGCCTGGCCGGCAACGTCTATTCGGGCAAGGTGGTGCGGGTGCTGCCCGGCATGCAGTCGGCTTTCATCGACATCGGCCTGGAGCGCGCGGCCTTCCTGCACGTGGCCGACATCTGGGAAGCGCGCGGCCACGACGGCCAGGCGGCCCAGCCCACGCCGATCGAAAAGATCCTGTTTGACGGCCAGGTGCTCACCGTGCAGGTGATCAAGGACCCGATCGGCACCAAGGGCGCGCGCCTGTCGACCCAGATTTCGATCGCGGGACGGATGCTGGTATATCTCCCGCAGGACAACCACATCGGCATCTCGCAGAAAATCGAGAAGGAATCGGACCGCGAAGTGCTGCGCGCGCGCCTGCAAGGCATGCTGCCGCCGGACGAAAAAGGCGGCTACATCGTGCGCACCATGGCCGAAGACGCGTCCGACGCCGACCTCGGGGCCGACGTCGAATACCTGCGCAAGACCTGGAAGGCGATCTGCGAAGGCGCGCGCACGCGCCCGCCCACCAGCCTGCTCTACCAGGACCTGAACCTGGCGCAGCGCGTGCTGCGCGACTTCGTGCATGACGAAACCGCGTCGATCCAGGTCGACTCGCGCGAAAACTACCTGAAGCTGGTCGAATTCGGCCAGGTCTACACGCCGAGCGTGCTGGCGCGCATGCAGCACTATACCGGCGAGCGCCCGCTGTTCGACCTGTACGCGGTGGAGGAAGAAATCCTGCGCGCGCTCGGCCGCCGCGTCGACCTCAAGTCGGGCGGCTACCTGATCGTCGACCAGACCGAGGCGATGACCACGATCGACGTAAATACCGGCGGCTTCGTCGGCGGGCGCAACTTCGCGGACACCATCTTCAAGACCAACCTGGAAGCGGCGCACGCGATCGCGCGCCAGCTGCGGCTGCGCAACCTGGGCGGCATCATCATCCTCGACTTCATCGACATGGAGAACCTCGAGCACCGCAACGCGGTGCTGGCGGAGCTCAAGAAGGCGCTGGCGCGCGACCGCACCAAGGTGTCGGTGAGCGGCTTCTCGGCGCTCGGGCTGGTGGAAATGACGCGCAAGCGCACCCGCGAATCGCTCGCGCACATCCTGTGCGAACCGTGCCCGGCATGCAGCGGCAAGGGCCAGGTCAAGACCTCGCGCACCATCTGCTACGAAATTCTGCGCGAGCTGCTGCGCGAAGCGAAGCAGTTCAATCCGCGCGAATTCCGCATCCTCGCCTCGCAGGAAGTGGTGGACCTGTTCCTCGAAGAGGAATCGCAGCACCTCGCCATGCTGGGCGACTTCATCGGCAAGCGCATCTCGCTGCAGGTCGAGACCAGCTACCACCAGGAACAGTACGACGTCATCCTGATGTAGGGTCAGGGGACTGTCCCGCCGGGACTGTCCCCCGCCTTCCGTTCCTGAGCCAGTACCCCCAAAGGCATGGGACAGTCCCGCAGTGACAGTCCCCTCCCCGTCCCGTTTGAACCGGCCGATTCCCTTCAACCGTGCGAGAATCGCCCATGGACCTTTCTGACTACATCTCGCTCTTCCGTGCGTCGCCCTACCCCTACCTGGTGATGGATCCCGACCTCAAGGTGATCGGCGCCAACGGCACCTACCTTCGCTCGGTCCAGCGAACCGAAGACGAGATCGTCGGCAAGTACGTGTTCGACGCCTTCCCCGAAAACCCCAACGATCCCCGCTCCACCAACGTCGCCGAGGTCAAGGCATCGATTGCCCGCGCCTTTGCCAAGGGACAGCCCGATACGCCGCCCTTCCTGCGCTATGCGGTCCCGGTCCAGACACCCGACGGCGAGGGGTTCGAGGACCGCTACTGGAGCACCGTGCACACGCCTGTGTTCGACGAGGACGGCAAACCGAAGTTCGTGTTCCAGAACGCGATCGACGTCACCGAG
Source organism: Telluria sp. (assembly GCA_035759315.1). Lineage (GTDB taxonomy): Bacteria > Pseudomonadota > Gammaproteobacteria > Burkholderiales > Burkholderiaceae_D > Telluria. The sequence goes on from DASTVB010000198.1 coordinate 62,906, forward strand.
CTGTACGTCTTCGACCGCGATTCGGAGCTCGCCACGCTGCAGCCGGTGCCAGCCAGTGGCACCGAGGTCTTCGACCGCGCCCAGATGCACGAGGGCCTGTCCCGGATCCTGAATAACGAGCGCGAGCACCTGCGCAGCCTGTTCAACCAGGCCCCCGGCTTCGTCGCGGTCCTGATGGGCCCCAAGCACGTGTTCGAGCTGGCCAACGAAGCCTACTACCAGCTGGTGGGACACCGCGAGATCATCGGCAAGACGGTGTGGGAAGCGCTGCCGGAGGTGGCCGGCCAGGGCTTCGAGTCCTTCCTCGACAGCGTCTACAACACGGGCACGCCGTGGGCCACCAGCGGCATGCCGATCGCGGTCCAGCGCGAGCCGAACGGCCCGATCATCCAGCGCTACGTGGACCTGGTGTACGAGCCATACCGCGACGCCCAAGGGACGACCATCGGCATTTTTGCGCAGGGCTACGACGTGACCGATGCGATCGAAGCGCAGGCGGCGAAGCGCGAGAGCGACGAGCGCCTGAAGGACGGGCTGGACGCGGCCAAGATGGTGGTGTGGGACTGGAACCTCGAGACCGGCGAGCTTGCCTACTCCGAGAACATCATGCTGGTGCTGGGCTGCAATCCGGGCAAGATGGAAGGAATCGGTCCCCACATCCATCCGGAAGACCGCAAGCGGATCAAGGCCGCGCACGACCGGGCGATGGCCGGAGCCGGGGCCTACCAGGAAATCGTGCGCTTCATCCGCCCCGACACCCGCCGCCAGGTGTGGCTCGACAGCCGCGGCAAGGTGCGCTACGACCAGCAGGGCAATCCGGTCGGCATTCGCGGCGTGACGGTCGACGTGACCGAGCGCTACCAGGCCGAACTCGAACTGCGCGACGCGAACCGGCGCAAGGACGAATTCCTGGCGATGCTGGCGCACGAATTGCGCAATCCGCTCGCGCCGATCAGCACCGCTGCCGACATGCTGCGCTTCGTGGCGAACAACGATGCGCGCGTCAGCAAGGCGAGCGAAGTGATCAGCCGGCAGGTGCGGCACATGACGGCGCTGGTGGACGACCTGCTGGACGTCTCGCGCGTCACCAGCGGGCTGGTCCAGCTGGACATGGAAATCGTCGACATCAAGTCGGTGGTCTCGAGCGCGGTGGAACAGGCCCGGCCCCTGATCGAAACGCGCCACCATTCGCTGACGGTGAAGACCGACTCTTCGCATGCCGCGGTGCGGGGCGACCGCACCCGCCTGGTGCAGGTGATCGCCAACCTCCTTAACAACGCGGCCAAATACACGCCGCAAGGGGGCGAGATCGCGCTGGCCGTGACCTGCAGCGATGGCGCCGCGCGCATCGAGGTGGCCGACAACGGCATCGGGATCGACGGCAAGCTGCTGCCCCACATCTTCGAGCTGTTCACGCAGGCCGAGCGCACGCCGGACCGCTCCCAGGGCGGCCTCGGGATCGGGCTGGCGCTGGTGAAGAACATGGTCAGCCTGCACGGCGGCGACGTCGCCGTGGAGAGCGCCGGTGCGGGGCATGGCAGCAAATTCACGATCACCCTGCCTACGGCAAGGCCGGATGCGCTGGACGCCGCGCACGAATCGCCATCCGGCCCGGCAGGGACGGAGCCGAACACGCTCAGCATCATGGTGGTCGACGACAATCTCGATGCGGCGGAGTCGCTGGCGGGCTTCCTGGAAGTCCAGGGCTACCCGGTGTCGGTGCAGGCGCATCCGCTCGAAGCGCTCGAGGCCGCACGCAGGCAGCCGCCGGACGTGTTCATCCTCGACATCGGCCTGCCGGAGATCGACGGCTACGAGCTGGCGCGCCGGCTGCGCGCGGACCCGTTGACCTGCCACGCGCAATTCATCGCGCTCACCGGCTACGGCCAGCCGCACGACAAGGTGCTGTCACGCTCGGTGGGATTCGAGCATCACTTCGTCAAGCCGATGGACACCGTCCAGCTCAGGAGCATCCTCGCCGCCGCACAGGCCCGCCGCCGCGCCTCATAGCAGGCCTGTCATTCCGGCGCAGGCTGGAACCCATGCCAAAGCGGCATCGCGATGGCGCATGCCGTGGAGCCCCGCGGCACTAGCGTGCGGGTTTTGCGGATGGAAAGAACAGCTGCTGCCCCTGTGGCCTGAACGCCGCGATCCGCGCCTGCCCCTCCGCCGACGTGATCCACGCGATCAGCTTGCGCGCGCCATCGTAGTTCACGCCCTTGTGCCTGTCCGGATTGACGGCGATGATCCCATACGGGTTGTACATCCGGGGATCGCCCTCGACCAGGATCGCCAGCCCGGTACGCGCCTTGTAGGTGGCATAGGTGGCGCGGTCGGCCAGGGTGTAGGCCTGCATCTCCGCCGCCATGTTCAGCACCTCGCCCATGCCCAGCCCGGCCGACACGTAGCGCGCGCCGGCTGGCATGGCGCCCACCGCCTTCCAGTAGCCCTTCTCCATCACATCGGTTCCGGAGTTGTCGCCACGCGAAACGAAGCGCACGTCCGCCGCGGCGATCTTGCGGAATGCCGCCAGCACGTCCTTGCCGCCAGCGATGCGGGCCGGATCGCCGGGCGGGCCGGCAACCACGAAATCGTTGTACATCACGTCGCGCCGGCCGACACCGTAACCGTCGGCGACGAACCTGTCTTCCGCCGCGCGCGCGTGCACCAGCGTGACGTCGACGTCGCCGTTCTTCGCCAGCTCCAGCGCCTTGCCGCTGCCGACCGAGATCACATGTACCTTGATGCCGTGTTTTGCTTCAAACTGGGGCAGCAGCCATCCCAGCAGCCCGGAGTTCTCGGTGCTGGTCGTGGTGGAAAGGCGCAGCACATTCCCTTGTGCGGAGGCGCTGGCCAGCGGGGCCGAGAGCGCGAGCACCAGCAGCAGGCGGCGCATGGGAGAGCGGGGGACGGTCCCCTGCGGGGACAGTCCCCGGCTGCGGTTCATGCTTCCTCCTGTTGCCGGATTTCGAGGCGGCCGTCGCGCAGCTTCATGCGGCGCACGCCGGGCGTGCCGATCAGGTCGCGGTCGTGGCAGGCCATGACGACGGTGCGGCCTTCCGCCACCAGCGTCGGGATCAGCGCGATCACCTGTTCGCGCGCCGCGCCATCCAGGTTCGCTGTTGGTTCGTCGAGCAGGAGCAACTCGGGCGACAGCACCTTGGCGCGGGCAAGCGCGATGCGCTGCTTCTCGCCGCCGGAGAGGCGGGTCGGGTCGGTGTCGCGCAGCTGGGCGACGCCGGCCCAGGCCATCGCATCGGCGACCCGCGCATCGATCTCGCTGCGCGGCAGGCCGCGCGCGCGAAGGCCGTAGCCGACGTTGTGCGCGACGCTGGTCGAGAACATGACAGGATCCTGGTGCACGTAGACCACGCGTTCGCGCAACTGGCGGGGATATGGACTGAGCGGCAGCGGCTGGCCATGCAGCGTCACGGTGGCACGCACCTCGCGGTCGGGCGCCTCGAGGCCGGCCAGGATGCGCATCAGCGTGCTCTTGCCGGCGCCGTTCACGCCTGTAAGCACGTAGGCTGCGCCTTGGTCGAGGGTGAAGTCGTGCAGCTCGAACAGCACCCGCGGCCCGTGCGATTTGCGCAGCTGGTCGATCGTCAGGAGCGCGCTCATACACGACCCCGCGCGGCGTGCGCATCGCCCTGCAGCAGCATCAGGCCGCCGTTCATCATCAGCGCAAACACGATCAGCACCATGCCTAGCGCGATCCCCTGCGCGAACTCGCCCTTGCTGGTCTCGAGCGCGATCGCGGTGGTCATGGTGCGGGTGACGCCGGCGATGTTCCCACCCACCATGAGCGCGCAGCCGACTTCGGAAATCACGCGGCCGAAGCCGGTGATCACCGCGGCCATCACGCCGAAGCGCACTTCGTACAGCAGCGTAGTCATCACGCGCCAGCGCGAGGCGCCGTGCGCGATCGCGGTTTCGGCATAGCGCGGGTCGGCCGACTGCACCGCGGCCAGCGTGAACGCCACCAGCACCGGCAGCGCGATCAGGAACTGCCCGGCGATGATGCCGCGCTGCGTGAACAGCCAGCCCAGGCTGCCCATCGGGCCGTGGCGGGTCAGCATCAGGTACAGCACGAGGCCGATCAGGACGGTCGGGATCGCGAGCGTCGCCTGCGCCAGCCAGATCACCAGGCGCCTGCCGGGAAAGCGGTAGATGGCGATCGCGTAGCCCGCCACCACCGCCACCGGCGTGGCCAGCGCCAGCCCTGCGATACTGGTGGAAAGCGAGATCCAGACGATGCGCCACAGCGCGGCGTCTCCGGAGAGCAGCATCGAAAACGCAGCGGAGATCGCTTCGCTCAGTCCCATTCTTGCGGTGCGTCGAACACCAGCCGATCGCGGCCCGTGAGCAGCAGGAAGTGCTTACCCGAACAGCGCGCCAGCAGCGACATGCCGACCTTTTCCGCCACCATGTGGCCCATCTGGGTGGTGCCGGAACGCGACAGCAGGAAGGGAATGCCCATCTGCGCGCCCTTGATCACCATTTCTGACGTGAGGCGCCCGGTGGTGTAGAACACCTTGTCGGCGCCACCCATATCGTCCAGCCACATTTTGCCGGCGATGGCATCGACCGCATTGTGGCGGCCCACGTCCTCGACAAAATAGAGCAGGTCTCCCGCGCTGGAAAAGAGCGCGCAGCCGTGTACCGAGCCGGCCTGTTTGTAAATCGATTGC
>DASTVB010000199.1:0-2819 GCA_035759315.1 Telluria sp.
GTTTCGGTGAAGTTGACCACGTAGTTCGGCGGATCGTAGCTCATCGCAACCGCGACAAACTCCAGCCCCTGGCCCTTGAACTTGTTGTAGGTGGTGATCATCTGCGGCATCTCCTTGACGCAGGTTGCGCAGGAAGTAGCCCAGAAATTCACCATCACGACTTTACCGCGCAGCTGCTGCGGCGTGATCGGTTCGCCCTTGATGCTGAGGTAAGTGACCTCGGGCGCCGCCTGGCTGCCGGTGAAGGCCGCCACGCCGATGCCGCCGAGCGCCAGCACGACCGCGCCGATGGCGGCCGTCTTGACCCACTTACGCTTGCTGCTGGAATTCGTCATCATCATGCGCAGATTATCCCGCCTCAGAGCGTTTCGCGCTTGCTCTCGGGCTGCAGCGACCGGAGCTGCTCTTCGGTGATGTATTCGAGCAGCTTGACGACCTTCTTCACGCCCGCCACACCACGCGCGACATCGGTTGCGACCTGGCCTTCACGCTCGGTGACGCGGCCCATCAGGTACACGGTGCCGCGCTCGGTGATGACCTTGAACGAATTGGCGGAAATGGTCTTCATGTCGACCAGGCTGGCCTTGACCTTGGTGGTCACCAACGCGTCCGACGAACGCGAGGTGTAGGTGGACATCGGGCCGACTTCCAGCTCGTTGATCACGTTTTCGACGCCAGCGATCCCGCGCACGTGGGATTCCACGGCCGCCTTCATCGCTTCGTCCTTCACCTCGCCGGTCAGCAGCACCTTGCGGTTGTAGCTGTTGACGTTGACGTGGCCTTCGTCCTTGGTCACGGAAGGCATGCGCATCTCGGCCTTCATGGCGATGGTTTTGTCGTCGGTTTGCGCGCCCAGCGTGCGGCGGTCCGATGCGGCGACCACGCCCACCAGGGCGGAACCGAGCACCATTTCGACGCAGCCAGACAGCGATAGCGCCAGCGCAGCGGCCAGTACGGTTTTGGCCAGCATGGCAGGCTTACTCATTTTCGTCTCCTCCGAACAGTGCGACGTCGATGCCGTCGCAGATGCAGTGAATGGTGACCAGGTGGACTTCCTGGATGCGTGCGGTACGGGTGTGCGGCACGTTGATGTGGACGTCGGCGTCGGTCAGCATGCGCGCCAGCGCGCCGCCGTCCTTGCCGGTCAGCGCAACCACGCGCATTTCGCGTTCCAGCGCCGCTTCGGCGGCGGCCAGCACGTTGGCCGAATTGCCGGAAGTGGAAATCGCCAGCAGCACGTCGCCGGGCTGTCCGAAGGCCTGCACCTGCTTGGAGAAGATCTCGCGGTAGCTGTAGTCGTTGCCGACCGCGGTCATGATCGAGGTGTCGGTGGTCAGCGCCAGGGCGGGTAGCGGGTTGCGCTCGCGCTCGAAGCGGCCGACCAGTTCAGCCGCGAAGTGCTGGCAGTCGGCGGCCGAGCCGCCATTGCCGCACGCGAGGATCTTGTTTCCGTTCGCGAGAGCGGAAAACATGATGTCGACGGCCTGGGAAATTGGTTGGGTGAGCGCGTCAGCGCACTGGAGTTTGAGTTCAGCACTCTCTTGGAAGTGCTGAAGGATGCGTTCTGTATTCATAGATGCCGATTATAGTGCAGCGGCAACCCGTAGGGCTCAAGGGCGGTAAAAATTGCTTACACTTCAATGACGTTCCGGAGCCAGTCGATTTTGTCGCCGTCGACCGCGAGCACGTCGAAGCGGCACGGGGGCAGGCGGGTGAAACGCAGCAGGTAGGTTTGCGCGGCCCGGACCAGCCTGCGCACCTTAGCCGGCGAGATGCTGGCCGCGGCGCCGCCGTAGCCGGTGTTGTCGCGCTGGCGCACCTCCACGAACACCAGCGTGCCATTGTCGCGCATGATCAGGTCGATCTCGCCGCCGCGGCAGGTGTAGTTGGCTTCGACCAGCGTCAGGCCGCGCATGCCGAGGTATGTGAGCGCTCGCTGCTCCCACAAGCGGCCCTGCTGCTGCTTTGGTGATAGGTTCTTGTGCCACATGATGACCTCCACAGTTCTGGCATCCTGTGGATAGACACACCTCGCCTTCGTTAGTTCAGCAGTACCACGGGATGCGTCACAGGGGACTGTCCCCGAAGGGGACCGTCCCCCGGTGTTTTGTTTACTGAGGCTGCGCTCGAACACCTGGGGACAGTCCCCTGCGGGGACAGTCCCCATCCCCCTCGAAATTGTCCGATTCGGCATAATCATGTTCGAATCCGCCAAATTTCCAGGCAGCCGGATCGGGTGCGAGGCTTGTCATTGCCGCCACGGGGGCGCACAATCGCCCCGCCGCGCTCAACCGAAAGCCACGAATGACCCAGCCCCGTCCCCTGTCCCAACTGCCTGTGATGGGCGAGCCCGCCCTCCAGTCCTACCCCGCCGGGACGCTGTACGTGGTCGCCACCCCGATCGGCAACGTCGCCGACATCACGCTGCGCGCGCTGTACCTGCTCGAGATGGCCGACGCGGTCGCCTGCGAGGACACCCGCAACACCAGCGCGCTGTTCGCCCGCTTCGGCCTGGACAAGCAGATGATCGCCGCCCACCAGCACAACGAACGCGAGGTGGCCGACAAGATCGTGGCGCGCCTGCAGGCCGGCGAGCGGATCGCACTGGTGTCGGACGCGGGCACGCCGGCGGTGTCCGACCCGGGCGCCCGGATCGTCGATGCGGTGCGCGCGGCCGGGCTGAAGGTGGTTCCGCTCCCGGGCCCGTCGGCGGTGGTCACTGCGCTGTCGGCCAGCGGCCTGGTCAACGACCAGTTCCACTTCGTCGGCTTCCTGCCCGCCAAGGCCAAACAGCGCGAATCGGCGCTGGAAAAGCTGCT
>DASTVB010000200.1:0-2582 GCA_035759315.1 Telluria sp.
GGGACTGTCCCCAAAGGGGACCGTCCCCCGGTGTTTGGACGGACCCGTGGCGGTGATCAAACACCGGGGGACAGTCCCCTGCGGGGACGGTCCCCGTACCCTTACGCTACGGCGCGGGCCACCATGCGGCGGTCTTCGCGCCGCGACCAGTAGCTGCACAAGCCGTACATCACCACCATCAGCAGGATCCAGGCCGCGTACACGACCGCCAGCGACGGTTCATACCCCGGCGGCAGCACGAAGCTGTTGCCGTCGAAGTTGGGCGTGCTGCCGAAGCGCAGGTTGAAGTACAGGTTGCCCAGCATGTGGAACAGCGCGATGTGGATCACGTAGAAGAACATCGGCACGCGCCCGATCAGCTGCAGGAAGCGAACCGGCTTCATGCGGTCGAACATCGCCAGCAGCGCCAGCCCGATGCTGCCCGTGACCATCAGGTACAGCAGCGACGGCGGGTACTTTTCGACATTCACGAATGCCATCAGGTCGAACATCGCGCCGCGCCCGGTCGGCGTGAACAGGTGCGGATCGCCGTACAGGTTGGAGGCGCGCAGCGCGACGAATGCCACCATCAGCGCCGCCGCCGCGATCCACAGGAAACGCTGTCGCGACGCCGCATCGCGCTGGAAGACGGGACCGATCGCATAGCCGGCGGCCATCAGGCCGATCCACGGCATCAGCGGATACTTGAAGGCGACGCCCTGCACCACGTCGCCCAGGGGCACGAAGCCGCCCTGGTGCCACGCCATCCACAGCGGCGACGCCGACCTGAACGAATCGAGCAGGTTGTGCGGCACGATCAGCAACGCGGCGACCAGTGCGATCACGGGACGCGGCAGCCACACCAAGCCGGCCAGCGCGACCATGCCCATGCCGATCGCCCACAGCACCTGGAGGATCACAAAGTTATAGCCGAGTTGCCAGCTGAAGGTGATCCAGGTCGCTTCCAGCACGATCAGCATCAGCCCGCGCGTGAACAGGTAGCGCGACAGCGCCGGCAGTCCGGTCGAAGCGCCGCGCAGGTAGGCGGAGCTGCCCGCCAGCAGGACGAAGGTGGTGGCGCAAAGGTGGGTGATCCAGCGGGTCCAGAACCACGCGGGCGTGGTGGCGGAAAGGTCTTCCGGCGCGAACAGCGTGACGCCGAAGAAGTCGCGCACATGGTCCAGCGCCATCAGCGCGATCACCAGCCCGCGCAGTATATCGATTGCGGGTATCCGCGCCGTCTTGCCCATGCCTGCCCCTTATAGTTTTAGTTGATGGGCATGCTATACCTAGTCCCACCTGCTGTCGAGGAGGAAGGGGACTGTCCCCGCAGGGGACCGTCCCCGGGTGTTTGAGAGTCGCCACGGTAAATAGAACACCGGGGGACGGTCCCCTGCGGGGACAGTCCCCTGGCCGTTCTACTGCTTCATGGGTTTGCCTTTGTCGATCACTTCGGCGCAGGCGCCCTTGATGCTGGCGTTGTCGTAGTTGGTCCAGCCGTAGCTGTCGACGTAGCGCTTGTGCAGCTTGAATTTCGGGTTGACGAAGCTCCACTCCAGCCGCTCGGTCGGATAGCGCACGTTGCCCAGGTCGAGCAGGGTGTGGAACATGTTCTCGGTCGACAGGCGCGCCTTGCGGTGCGCGCGCAGCTGGCGCACCTTGTCCGGGTAGCGGCCCGCGAACTGGTCGGAGTACCAGACGAAGGCCGGCACGTGGAATTCGTACTTGGTGTTGTGGCCGTGGAAGGCCAGCGTGCAGCTGTTGTCGTACAGCGTCTGCCCGTGGTCGGCCACGTACAGCATCGACGTCAGCTGGCGCGAGTCCTTCAGCCGGTCGATCACCGAGGACAGGAACCAGTCGGTGTACAGGATCGAGCTGTCGTAGCTGTTGTTCATCTGCGGCTTGATCGCCAGGTTGGTGTAGGCCGGCTTGTCGACCCCGAACAGCGACGGCTTCCAGCGGTCGAATTCCTTGGGATAGCGGTGGCTGTAGTTCCAGTGGCTGCCCAGCGTGTGCAGCACGATCAGCTTCTTGGGCGAGGGGTCGGCCATCGCGATGCGCAGCGGGTCGAACAGGATCGCGTCGAGGTTGGAGCTGTTGGTGAAGCCGCCCAGGTTCAGGAACTGCACCACGTCCGCTTCGCGCGCGAACACCGACACCGGCGTGTCGAATTTGCCGAACGAGATCTGGTTGGACAGCCAGAAGGTCTTGAAGCCGGCTTCCTTGAACGCGGTCAGGAAGGACTTTTCGACGAAGCCGTCCTTCAGGCTCTGCGTGGCCGGCTTCCTCGAGATGATCACCGGGACCGACAGGCGGGTGGCGGACACCGAGGTGACCACGTCCGGCAGGTTGACCAGGTTGGCCTGCTGCGACAGCAGCGGGTTGGTGTCGCGCGCGTAGCCGTTCATGCTCCAGCGGTCGGCGCGCGCCGATTCGCCCAGCACCATCACCACGATCTCGGGCGTGCTGTCGGCGCCGGCCTGCGCGCCGAAGCGGAAGCTGCTCGAGCGCTGGTCCAGCTCCGCCAGGTAGACGCGCTCCTTGTAGAAGTCGACGCCGCGCGCCATCACGCCAAATGGCCAGGAATGCGCGAACGCGTCGAA
>DASTVB010000201.1:0-11987 GCA_035759315.1 Telluria sp.
AAGTGCCGGCGAAATTGGCCTCGTAGCCCAGCACGCGATCCAGCTCAGTCGGGTGGCCGACGGATTCGTGGATGGTCAGCCACATATGTTCAGGCGACAGCACCAGGTCGTACTTGCCCGGCTCGACCGACTTGGCGGTCAGCTTCTGCTTGGCGTCCTTGCCGGCCGCGCGCGCATCTTCGACCAGGTCGTACGAGTCCTTGTACAGCGTCGCGACGCCGCCGGCGGCCTTGATCTTGTCGGAAGGTTTCGCATCGAGGTATTCGTAGCCCATGCCGACCGGCGAGGACAGGCCCTGGCGCGAACGGAACTTGCCGCTGGCGCGGTCGACCGCGGTTGCCGTCATCGGCACCCACAGGCGGTGGATGTCCTGGTCGATGTAGGAACCGTCGGTGGAAGCGAAGTACTTCTGCTGGTTCACCTGGAACAGCATCGACTGCATGAAGCTCGCGCCGCCGTCCATGCCCGCCTTGTTCGCGGTGATCAGCATGTCGGCCTTTTCCTTGATCGGCACTGTGCGCCAGTCCTTCTTGATCGGGGTCGCCCAGCTCACTTCGCCCACGCCCTTGACCGGGGCCAGGCGCACGGGTTCGGTCTGCAGCCTGGCGTTCGCCTTCGCGATCGCGACAGCCTGGCGCGCGGCGTTGGCCACAGCGTCCGGCGTCATGTCGTTGGTGGCGGCGAAGCCGTAAGCGCCGTTGCACAGCACGCGCACGCCGACGCCGGCGGACTCGGTGTTCACGACGTTCTGCACCGCGAGGTCGCGCGTGACGATGAACTGGTTGAGGTATCGCCCGATGCGCACGTCACAGTAGCTCGCGCCGGCCTGGGTGGCCGCGGTGAGCGCCGTGTCGGCGAGGACTTTCCTGAGTTTGTTATCGACTGGTTTGACCAGTTCTTCTGCAGCGATGACGCGCCCTGCGACGGGGAGCATCATCGTCCCCAGGGCGATACCGCCGATGTTAAGGAAGGTACGACGTTCCATTCTGTCTCCTAGTGCTCAAGCTCAAGGGAAAAAACCGCAAGCAACCTTAGCAGCAAAACCGGGAAAATACTACGCAAACTTTGTGCCATTTCAATATGCGTTTCATTCGCCTCACACTGTGTAATGACATGCATACGGACGCCGTGTGTCCGCGGGCGTCCGCCCAGTGTCCGCGGGGCATGCGCGGACACGTATGCATGCATACGAGGCCCTGCGTGCGTCTTTATTCGCTTGACGCAAAGCAGGGCTTGCCAGATCATCCGCGTGAGCAATTCATTAACCCAGGAGACACGATGAAACGACTGATTCTTGCGGCGCTGCTGGCCGCGGGCGCCGCGAGTGCTTCGCATGCGTACGACCCACTCAAGGCCGCCATCGAGGGCAGCCAGCGCGTTCCGGCGAACGTCGCCCGCGACGCAGCGCGCCACCCATACGAGACCCTGAGTTTCTTCGGCATCCGCCCCGACATGACGGTGGTGGAGCTGTCGCCAAGCGGCGGCTGGTACACCGAGATCCTGGCGCCCTACCTGCGCGACAAGGGCAAGCTGATTGGCGCGGCCGAAGAGATCAAGCCGGAGAACCGCTACGCGATGGCGTTCCGGAAGAAGCTGGACTCCAATCCGGCGGTCTTCGACAAGGTCGCGGTAGGCCTGTTCGAGCCGGGCAAGCAATACAACATCGCGCCGGCGGGCAGCGTCGACATGGTGCTCACCTTCCGCAACATGCATAACTGGATCGGCATCGGCGACGCGAAGATGAACGAACTGCTCAAGGCCGTGCACACCACGCTCAAGCCGGGCGGCGTGTTCGGCGTGGTCGACCACCGCCTGCCGGCGTCGATCAAGCAGGACGAGCGCGCATCGTCCGGTTACGTGCACGAAGCGTGGGTGATCAAGACGGTGGAAGCCGCGGGATTCAAGCTCGTGGCGAAGTCGGAGGTCAATGCCAACAAGAGGGACACCGCGGACCATCCGCGCGGCGTGTGGACGCTGCCGCCATCGTACGCGATGAAAGACGTCGACCGCGAGAAGTACCAGGCGATCGGCGAGAGCGACCGCATGACGCTCAAGTTCGTCAAACAATAAACCCCGCCGTCATCCCCGCGGAGGCGGGGCCCCATACTGAGTACGCACCGGAGATCGCATCATTTCCCGGGAAGCTCAGCATGGGTCCCCGCATGCGCAGGGATGACGGTTCACACCAGGAGAAAAGATGCAACGACTGATCCTCGCGGCGATGCTGGCCGCCGGCCTTGCAGGCGCCGCGCACGCGCACGACACCCTGAAAGCAGCCATCGACGGCAAGCACCGCGTCGCCGCCAATGTCGCGCGCGACAGCGCCCGGCATCCCTACGAAACCCTGAGCTTCTTCGGCATCAAGCCGAACATGACGGTGGTCGAACTTTCGCCCGAAGGCGGCTGGTACACCGAGATCCTCGCGCCCTACCTGCGCGACAACGGCAAATTGATTGGCGCCGAAATGGAGATGAAGCCGGTGAACAGGTACGCGATGCTGTTCAAGAAAAAGCTGGACTCGAATCCGGCGGTCTACGACAAAGTCGTGGTCGGCGTGTTCGAACCGGGCAAGCGCTACGACTTCGCGGCGCCGGGCAGCGTGGACATGGTGCTCACCTTCCGCAACGTGCACAACTGGGTCGAGCTGGGCGACGAGAAAATGGCGGAGCTGTTCAAGGCCGTGCATACCAGCCTGAAGCCGGGCGGCGTGTTCGGCGTGGTCGACCACCGCCTGCCGGCAGCCATGCCGCATGACCCGAAAGCGGAGAGCGGCTACCTGCACGAAGCGTGGGTGATCAAGATGGTGGAAGCAGCAGGCTTCAAGCTCGCCGCCAAGTCGGAAGTGAACGCCAATCCGAAGGACACCGCGAACCATCCGAGTGGCGTATGGACGCTGCCTCCGACCTTCGCCAACAAGAACTGGGAACGCGCCAAGTATGAGGCGATCGGCGAGAGCGACCGCATGACGCTCAAGTTCGTCAAACAGTAAGCCACGCCACCCGTCATCCCCGAGATGACGGTGGTGAAAAAAAGGAGCGCTACCTTGCGGTGGCGCTCCTTTTCCTTTGGTGGTGCCAAACATCGGGGGACGGCACTGCCGCCTTGGCGCCTGTGGGGGACAGTCCCCTGGCTTCGGCTTATTTCGCGGGGGCCGGCGCTTTCACGGGGGTGAAGGACAGGTCCTGGAAGTCGTAGCTGAAGTCGGTCTCGGACGAGATCGGCGCCATCTTCATGCGCTCGATCGAACCGTCCGGATTCAGCGCGAACGTGACGTAGGCGTCGGCGTTGAAGTTGCGCTGGTTCCAGCGGACGATGAAGGTGTCGTACTGGAAGTGCTCCAGTTCGCCCACCAGGTCGGGCGAACGCGAGAAGCTCATGGTGCGCTTGCCGTTCGCGCCCTTCGCGATCGACACGGTCCCGTACCACGGGTCCTGGTACTCGCCATCGTAGGACGATACCGGCAGCGAAGGCGCGGACTTGGCGCGGGTGGCGCTTTCGTTCTTCAGCTTTGCCATTTCCTTGGCGTGCATCTCGGTCTCGACGTCGTGGAACAGCTTGATCCAGTCGCTCGGCTGCGCTTTCAGGTAGTGATCGAGGATGCGGTACTGCAGCGCGGTCATGGCGCTGCCGTTTTCGGCGTTGGTCAGGATCGCGATACCCAGCTTCTCCTCAGGCACCATCAGCACGCGCGAATAGAAGCCCTGCAGCGCGCCGCCGTGCATCGCCAGCATGCGGCCCTTGTAGTCGCGCAGCTGGAAGCCAAGGCCATAGGCGTAGTAGTTCGGGCGCGTCGCGGCCAGCGACGGCTTCGGCTCGGAGATGCGCATCGGCGTCTGCGCGGTCCACATTTCGCGGGCCTGCTTTTCGCTGAACAGGCGCTTGTCGCTGCCCGGAACCTTGCCGCCATCGAGCAGCGCGATCATCCATTTCGAGATGTCTTCGGCCCCGGTGTTGATGCCCACTGCGCCAATCGCGTTCGATACCGGCACCTGCTTGACCAGCGAGATCTTGCCGTTGATTTTGGAGTGCGCGCCGGCCACGTTCGGATTGCCCGCGTTCTCTTCGAGGCTGGTGGTGGTCGAGGTCATGCCGAGCGGCTTGAGGATGCGCTCGCGCATGGCGTCGCCCCAGCTCATGCCCATCTTCTGGGCGATGATCTTGCCGGCCACGATATACAGCAGGTTGTCGTAGGCGTAGCTGGCGCGGAAACTGGTCGCCGGCTTCACATAGCGCAGCTTGTGGATGATCTCGTCGGTGCTGAAGGTCGTGGTCGGCCACCACAGCAGGTCGCCCGCGCCGAGGCCCAGGCCACTGCGGTGCACCAGCAGGTCGCGCACCGTCATTTCGTTGGTGACGTAGGAGTCGTACATGCGGAAGTCAGGCAGGTGCTTGATGACCGGGTCGTCCCAGGCCAGCTTGCCTTCGTCGACCAGCATCGCCAGCGCGGCGGCGGTGAAGCCCTTGGAGTTCGACGCGATCTCGAACACCGTCTTGCCGTCCACTTTCTCGGGCTGGCCCAGCTTGCGCACGCCGAAGCCCTGTGCCGCGACGACCTTGCCGTCCTTGACGATGGCGATCGCGATGCCGGGCACGTCGAAGGTGCGCATCGCACGGGTGACGTCGGTTTCGAGATCGAACGCTGCCTGCGCCTGCTGCGTGGCGGCGGCGGCAGAGGCTGCGCTTTCGGCCGCGACGGCCTGGAGGCTGGAGAATGCGATGAGCAGCGCGGAGGCGATGCGGGTCATTGGTTTCACTTGCTGGTTTCCTTCTGCGGCATGACCTTGGCCACGCTGGCCTGGGTCTCTGGGTGGTAGCGCTCGCGCGCCTTTGCAAACACGGCTACGGCGAAGTCGCGCTGTTTCGGGTCCTTGACCAGCGCGGTGTACAGCGGCACCACGAACTTCTGGCGGCCGACGCTCATGAGGAAGGAGCGCAGCGGCTCGCGGACCGCATCGTAACCGGCATGTATCGCTGCACGGTAGAAGCGGAATGCGACTTCATTATTTTTGGTGGTGGACAGGCCGAACGCCTGGTCCAGTTCCTTCAGGCGCGCCGCGCTGACCTTGTTGTCGATGTCGTTCAGGAATTTCATCCACTCGAGCGCGTTCCACTGCTTCACCGGCAGCTGCGCGGTGGCGACATCGCCCTTGATCCAGCCGGCGATGGTCGCATCCAGCGCTTCCAGGCGGGCCGAGCTCGCGCGCGGGGCGCCGGCCGGGATGCCCGGACCGTGCATCCACTCCTGCAGTTCGGCTTCGCTCATCACCTGCGGGTTATCGGCCAGCAGGTTCTTGCGCAGGTAGTCGAGGAACTGGTCGGTGGTCACGCTCTGGAAGGCGTGGTTGTCGAACCAGCTGCGCAGGAATTTGTCGAACTTGTCGCGGCCGGCGCGCGTTTCCAGCGTGCGCAGGAACCATGCGCCCTTCGGATAGGCCAGGCCCTCGTCGGTGTAGTTCTCGTTGGAGGTGTCCGGGTCCCGCGTCAGCAGCGCCTGTTTCGCGGCCGGGATGTCGGCCAGCGAGGCGAGCGCTTCTTCCTGCTCCAGCTTGAGGTTCATGTTGGCGACTTCTTCGCCATACAGCTTCTCGAGGATGCGGGTAGTGACGTAGGTGGTCACGCCTTCGTTCAGCCACCAGTGCTTCCAGGTGGCGTTGGTGACCAGGTTGCCGGACCAGCTGTGCGCCAGTTCGTGCGCGACCAGGTCGACCAGGCTGCGGTCGCCCGCGATCATGGTCGGCGTCAGGAAGGTCATGCGCGGGTTTTCCATGCCGCCGATCGGGAACGATGGCGGCAGCACCAGCATGTCGTAACGTCCCCAGCGATACGGGCCGTACAGCGATTCGGCCGCGTCGATCATCTTTTCGGTGTCAGCCAGTTCGTAGGCGGCAGCCTTCATGCGTAGCGGCTCGGCGTACACCGCGGTGCGCGGGCCGAGCGTGGCGCCTTGCAGCTCGCCGATGGCGATCGCGATCATGTAAGAGGCCACCGGTTGCGGCATCCTGAAGTCCCAGCCGCCCTTGCCGGTGGCCTTGGGGTCGTTCTCCGCACTCATCACCACGCGCAGGCCGGCCGGCGCGTGGATGTGCGCGCTGTACGGGAAGCGCACCGCCGGCGTGTCCTGCGACGGCACCCACGAACGCGCGTTGATCGGCTGGTTCTGGCTGAACATGAACGGACGCTTGCCGGACATGGTCTGCTTTGGCGTCAGCCACTGCAGCGCCGGAGCGCTCGGCGAGGTCTTGTAGTAGATGCGGATCCTGGGCGGCTGCTGCGGCAGGTCGACCTGCAGCGCGCTGCCTTTCTCCTTGTCGAAGGCGCCCAGCTTGTAGGTAACCGGAACCCATTTTCCGTCCGCGCCCAGCGCCTGGATCTTCGAGATCGACAGGCTGTGGGTATCGAGCACCAGCGTCTTGGCCGCCTTGTCCAGCCAGTCGAGCGTCAGCTCCGCGAAGCCGCCGAGGCTCTTGCGTTCAAAGTCCGCTTTCAGGTCGAGGTGCAGCGCGCTGGTTTTCACCTGGTCGTAGCGCGCGTAGGAAAGGGGGTCGAGGGCGTGGGCCGGGCTGGCCAGCACGAAGAAGGCGCATGCGGCGATGCGCAGGGTCTGGATGGTTTTCATGGTGGGGGAGAATAGCACTTTGCGCCAAGGCGCGACAAGCTCCGGCCTATATGTACATAGCGTCCTGATATCATGCGCGCTTCACCCGCATGGCAGGCCTCATGGAAGCATTCCTCGTATCGACCGGTATCGTCGCCCTCGCTGAAATCGGCGACAAGACGCAGCTCCTCGCATTCCTCCTCGCGGCCAAGTTCCGCCGGCCCGCGCCGATCATCCTGGCGATCCTGCTGGCGACGCTGGCCAACCACGCGGTGGCCGCCTCGGTCGGCGCCTGGGTGGCGATGCAGCTCGGTCCCGACGCGATGCGCTGGATCCTCGGTATCGGCTTCCTGGCGATGGCCGCGTGGACGCTGGTGCCGGACGAGGTGGACGCGAGCGCGAAGCTGCCGCGCTTCGGCGTGTTCCTCACCACCCTGATCGTGTTTTTTGTTGCCGAAATGGGCGACAAGACGCAGGTGGCCACCGTGGCGCTGGCGGCGCGCTTCGACGCGCTGGCGGCCGTCGTCGCCGGCACCACGCTCGGCATGATGATCGCGAACGTCCCGGCGGTGCTGTTCGGCGAACGCATCGCGGCCAAGGTTCCGCTACGCCTGGTGCACGGCATCGCCGCCGCCATCTTCGCGGTGCTGGGCGTTCTCACCCTGGCCGGCGTCGGCGAAAGCTACGGCTTCTGATTCATCGCAGTTGCGCCACCGAGGGCAGCTGGCGGACCCACACCGGGGCCGACCACAGCACATTGCCGTCTTCCTGCGTCACTTTCGCGTAGTAGAAATGCTCGCCCGGGGCCGGAGTGAAGCGCGTTTCGGCGCTGCGCGCCAGCTCGCTCACCGTGCCGTTGCGCCCCGGGACGCCTTCTAACAGCATCACCGAGGCGGCGCGCTTGCCGGCCGCGTTCGCGAATCCCACCAGCAGGTGCAGCGCGCCGGCATTGTCGAAGCGCTCGCCCATCATGCGTCCGTTCGCGGTCAGCACCACCTGGGATCCCTTGTCCATCGTCGCGAACACGCGGCGCGCCCGGATCGCTTCCTGCAGCGCCTGCGCGCTGGGCGCCACGCCGGCTTCCAGCAGGATGCCAGTGCGGTTGCCGTACGAGGCGCCCCAGTTGGCGCAGTGGTTGTCCTGGTTGCTGGAGAACGCGACGCGGAAGCCTGCTTCCAGCACCCGGTTGCAGGCTGCCTCGAAATTCGGGCGGCGGGTCTCCGATTCGGTGGTGCTGTTCGAGAACGCCGAAGTGTTGAGCACCTCGCACAGCGCCATCGCCTCGCCGCCGTCCTCGGTGTAGCCGAACGCGGCGCCGTTGACATGGAACTGCCCGCGCCAGTCCGGGTGGTTGAACTGGCCCAGCCAGCCGCGCTCTCGCATCAGCGCGTACAGGGCAGCGTAGTCGTTTTTCGGCGTGTAGGTGTCGGCCAGCAGCACGCCGCCGGCGTCGCGCTCCCATCCAAGCAGCTCGCCGGCGCCGATCACGTTCACGTGGCCGCCGTTGCTGATCACGCCCCACTCCATTCCGTACAGCGCCACGAAGCCCGGGTTGGCGGCGCTGAAGGCGCCGGCGGCGGCGCGCCCGGACTGGTACAGCGCGCGCACCTGCTCCGGATCGGCGGCCGGGTCATGGCCGTCGGCGCCGTCGTACATGTGGTTATGCTCGGACGCCATCAGGAAGTCCAGGCCATGGTTGCGCGCGAATGCGAACGCGTCCTCCGGACCGTAGGGGGCCGACTGCGGCTCCTGCGCGCCGCTGCAGCGTCCCAGCTCGGCGCCGCCGTCGCTATGGTTAGTCTGGCTATGCAGGTTGCCGTAATAAACGGTGTACGGCAGCCGGCCGGCGGCAGTAGCGGCGCCCTGAGGCGGGCGTAGCGAGGGCGCCGCCATCGGCGCGAACGCCGGCATTCGCAACGCATGGAGCGGGCCGAGCGCGATCTCCCACTCCTGCTCGACCGGATCGCCGTTCCCTGCGGCCGCGCGCATACGAACCAGATAGGCGCCGTCGGGCAGCCGGGCGTCGGAGCGCCCGCGCCAGTGCAGCCGCACGGAGGCAGGCCCGCCGTCGAGGCGCGCCCTGCCCTTCCAGCTGCGGACCATTTTGCCGCCGGGACGGGTGAGCGTCAGCTGCCAGCGGGCCATGGTGCCGGGACGCGCGCCGGGGTAGTCGAAATCGAGCGTGAAGGTGCGCGCGCCGTGGCGCCCCTCACCCTGGTACGGGGCGTGGAGCGTGGCTTCGAATTCGTGATGATCGGGGTTTGCGGCGAGGGCCGGCAATGCGATGAAAGCCGGCAGGAGCAGGTGGCGGCGGGCCGATAGGGACATCGCATCCTCCGTGGTGGCAGCGGCGGATGCCGCTTATTTCACTTTAGCCAACACGGGGGATGCAATTTGATTTGAGTTAATAAAATGATAACTGCGCCACAAACGCCTGTTGAAAGGCCGGGGACAGTCCCATGGGGACAGTCCCCTACGGGGCGATGCGCAGCTCGATGCGGTGCTCGGCGCCGTCGTCGCGCATCGCGATCACGTCGCCATCAACCGCGGCGCCGTCCAGCGTGAGCGAGGCCTGGGGCGCGCGCCGTACGTCGACCACGTACACCGCGGTCCCGTGGCGGTAGCGCACGGTGAATCCGTCCCAGTCATCCGGCAGGAGCGGCGCCAGCGACAGCGCGCCGCCTTTCAGCCGCACACCCAGCAGCGACTCGACGATCAGGCGGTACATCCAGCCGGCCGAACCGGTGTACCAGGTCCAGCCGCCGCGGCCGACGTGCGGCGGCTCCCCGTACACGTCCGCCGCCACCACATAGGGCTCAACCTTGTACAGCTGCGCGCCTTCCGGCGTGGCGCCGTGGAACGCGGGGTTGAGCATGCGCTGCAGCTCCCAGGCGCGCGAAACGTCGCCCATTTCGGCGAACGCCATCGCGGTCCAGACCGCGGCATGGGTGTACTGGCCGCCGTTCTCGCGCACACCGGGCACGTAGCCGCGGATGTAGCCCGGATCGAGCTCGCCCTTGTCGAACGGCGGATCGAGCAGCTGGATCAGCTTGGCGTCGCGCCGCACCAGCTGCCTGTCCACCTGCTCCATCGCGCTGCGCGCGCGCTGCGGATCGGCGGCGCCGGACAGCACGCCCCAGCTCTGCGAAATCGAGTCGATGCGGCACTCGTCGTTGACGGAGGAGCCGAGCGGCGTGCCATCGTCGAAATATGCGCGCCGGTACCACTCGCCGTCCCAGGCGTTCTGTTCGATCGCCTCGCCAAGCCTGGTCGCGTGTTCGTGGCAGGTGGCGCCAAACGCATGGTCGCCCTGCCGCACCGCCACTTCGCCGAAGCGGTTCAGCACTTCGATCAGGAACCAGGCCAGCCACACGCTCTCGCCCTTGCCTTCGTCGCCGACCCGGTCCATGCCGTCGTTCCAGTCGCAGGTGCCGATCAGCGGCAGGCCGTGCGATCCGTAGCGCAGCCCGTGCCGGACCGCGCGCACGCAGTGCTCGTACAGCGTGCCGTTGACCGCGGCGCGGCCCGGCATGTCGTAATACGATTCCTCGTCCGGGTTGAGCTGGCGTCCTTCGAGGTAAGGCGCGGTCTCGGTCAGCACCGAATAGTCGCCGGTGCAGGAAACATAGCGCGCGGTGGCCAGCGGCAGCCACAGGTAGTCGTCCGAACAGTGGGTGCGCACGCCGCGTCCCGATGGCGGATGCCACCAGTGCTGCACGTCGCCCTGCGTGAACTGGTGCGCGGCGCACATCAGCAGCTGCTCGCGCAGCAGGTGCGGCTGGGTGTGCACCGCCGCCATCGCGTCCTGCAGCTGGTCGCGGTAACCGAATGCGCCGGAGCTCTGGTAGTAACCGCTGCGGGCCCACATGCGGCAGGCGATGGTCTGGTACATCAGCCAGCCGTTGGCCATCAGGTCGAGCGCCGGGTCGGGCGTGGTCACCTGGACGGCGCCCAGCACATGCTCCCAGTGCTCGCGCACCCGGGCCAGCGCGCGCGCCGCGGCGTCGCTGCCGCCGCAGGTTTCGATCACGTGCGCGGCATCGGCCGTGCGCCGGCCGCCCACGCCGAGCAGGAACACCAGCTCGCGCTCTTCGCCCGGATGCAGCGCGAACGGTGCGCAGAACGCGCCGCACGGGTCGAGCGCCGGACCGACGCGCCCGGACAGGCGCCTGCGCCGCATCGCCGCCGGGTTGGCCAGCGTGCGGGTGCGTCCGACGAACTCGGCCCGGTCGCCGGTCACCGTGCGGATCTGCGCGTTGACGTGGAAGAAACCGACCCGGCCACCGAACTCCTGGTTATAGGAATTACGCGCGAACAGCGCGCCGCTGCCCGGATCGAGCTCGGTCACCACGTGCATGCCGGTCTTGTCGCGCAGGTCGCCCAGCACCCATTCGACGTAGCCGGTCACGGACATCCGCCGCAGCGTTTCGCCGTCGTTGCGGATCCGGATCACGGTGTACTTGAGGGCGGAATCGAGCGCCACGAAGGTGGTCATCTCGCTGTAGATGTCGTCCTGCGCGTGCTCGAACACGCTGTAGCCGAAACCATGGCGGGTCAGGTAGTCGCCGCTGCCGCGGGCGGGCAGCGCGGTTGGCGACCAGAAGCGTCCGGATTGCTCGTCGCGGATATAGAACGCTTCGCCGCAGGTGTCGCTGACCGGGTCGTTGTGCCACGGCGTGAGGCGGAACTCGTGCGCGTTCTCGCTCCAGGTGTAGGCCTGCCCGCTTTCCGACACGATGCTGCCGAACGAAGGATTGGCCAGCACGTTCGACCACGGCGCCGGGGTGCGGTTGCCGGCCCCGGTGCGGATCACGTATTCGCGCCCGTCGGCGCTGAAGCCGCCGGAGCCGTTGAACATCTGCAGCGCCGGCATCGGCAGCTGCGCCTGGCGGTAAGGCGAGGAATCGATGTCCGGCTCTGGCGTCAGCGGCGCGTATTTGTGGACGTTGGCCGCTGCACGCGCGACCTGGTCGGCCAGCGGGCCGCGGGCGTCGTCGATCACCACCCGCGCCACCGACAGCATCAGCAGCTGGTCTTCGGCCGAGACCTGGTCCCAGGCGCGCACGAAGATGCCTCCCGGGCGGTCGATCGCCTGGGCGTCGATGCCGGAAGTGATCATCCCGATGATCTGGTCGCGCAGCTCCTGGCGGTAGCCGCCCTTGTCCTGGTACCAGATCACCAGGTCCAGCTGCAGGCCCTTGAGGCGCCAGTAGGCGTGCGCCTGGACCATCTGGCGCGCCAGCTCGATGCTGTTATGGTCGCGCACCAGCAGCAGCACGATCGGCAGGTCGCCCGAGATCGCATAGGCCCACAGGCCCGACTGGCCGCGCTGGTTGCGGATCAGGACGCTGGCGTCGGCGCGCAGCGCCGGATTCGGGTAGATGATGGTGCT
>DASTVB010000202.1:0-4390 GCA_035759315.1 Telluria sp.
AGGCGAACACCGCGGCGCCAGCACAGGCAGATGCGAGCGAGGGTGCGGAGCGGCCTAGCCTGCTCGGGATGGGTAACTCGCTGGGCGTCAGCAAGTCGGTGAGCGGTGAAGCGAAGGCGGATGCGAACGGCGATGCCGCGATCCAGGGCGGGCGTGGCATGGGTCAGGCCGCGGCAAATGGCGCGAAGACGCAGGCGGCCGCGGGACGCGAGTTCGGCCAGGCGACGGCTTCGAATGCGCGTGCGACCGGAGCGGCGGCGCGTGAGGCGGCTGGTCGCGTGAATGGCAGCGCGAATGGAAGCGCGAATGGCAGCGTCTCTGGTTCAACCAAAGGCAAAGCCGGCGGCAACTGAGCCATCAAGGGGACTGTCCCGCAGGGACTGTCCCCAGCCTTCCTGCGAACAGCCTAAAAGCAAAGGCAGGGGACGGTCCCGGCGGGACAGTCCCCTACGACGTGATGAGGCCGTGCTCGTCGAGCAGGTCGTGCATCAGTTCGAGGCGGATCAGCGGGTTGTCCAGCGTGAGCATGTCGTGCTTCTGCTGGTTCGACAGCGGCAGCAGGTCGCACCAGCGGTTCGACACCCAGCCGCAATCCTCCAGCTGGAACGGCGGCAGCAGCGGCCAGCGGTCCTGCGCGATACCCGCAAGCGAAACGATCACGCGCTCCAGCGCATCCGACGCGCCGCGCAGTTCCGACGGAATCCGCACCTGGCGGTCGTCTTCCACCGTCTCCACTTCGGCATACCACAGGCCGGCGGTGCGCTGCTCCGAAGACCGGATCTCGAAGCGCGAGCCGCCGCGGCAGACGATGCGCAGCAGGCCCGGCGTGTCCGACACGGAATGCGTGACGGTGGCCAGGGTGCCCGACTGGACGAAACGCTCGAGCACGTCCGGCTTGCGGATTTCCGACCCCTGCGTCAGTAGTACGACCCCGAACGGCGTGTCTTCCACGATGCAGTGGGCGATCATGTCCAGGTAACGCACTTCGAAGATCTGCAGGCGTAATGTCCCGCCCGGAAACAACACTGTATTCAGGGGAAACAACGGGATGGTAAGCCGCTCGTTCATGGCGCCATGATGACAGAATCGTGGGCGGTATCGCGCACCGTAGATGCCCTTCGACGGCCCCGTGAGCACGCCAGAAATTGGGGACTGTCCCCACCCGCGCAGACGCGGTGGAGCCGTCTCCCGATCTCCGGGGTGATCGGCTTGGCACACTGAAGATCGGGGGACGGTCCCCGACGGGGACAGTCCCCATCCACACTCAAGCACGCGGCGGACATGTCCGGTCCGGTTCATAATGACCGCAGGACAGCCCACCTGGAATCAGCATGGCTAAATTCTGGAAAGCGTTGCTGCAGCCTGTGCACCTCGACCAGGAGCTGGTACGCAAGCACGAGTCCGATGTCGAATACCTGCTGCCCGGCGTGGGCGCGGTGTTCGGGATCTGCATCGTGGTGTTTGCAGCGTGGGATTTCGTCATCGAGCCGGAAATTGCGTTCCAGTCGCTGGCGATCCGCTCATCCGCGGTACTGCTGGCCTCCCTCATCTACCATCCCAAGGTGCGCGAACGCTTCGCGCCGCTCGACCGCGCCGGCTACATGTTTTCCGTGTACGCCGTCGGCGTCATCGTGGCCGAGATCCAGAGCGCGCACCCGTCCAGCGTCGCCGCCATCACCGCCTGCATCGCGACGCTGTCGCTGGTCAGCATTCGCGTGCGCACCTTCCTCTACATGGCGACCGTGCCGAGCATCGTGTTCGCGGTGGCCGCGGTCTACCGCCTGCCCCCGCTGGAGGCGATCAACGCGCTGATGATGTACCTGGTCGGGCTGGTGATCGCGCTGGTGATCATGCTGGCGACGCGCGACTTCCGGCGGCGCTCCTCGATCCTGCAGCACGAACTGGTGCGCATCTCGCGCCACGACAGCCTGACCGGAGTATTCAACCGCGGCTACGTCACCGAGCTGGCGCTGCGCGAAGTGGAACTGGCCCGGCGCTATGGCCGGCCGATGGCGGTGGCGATGCTCGACATCGACCACTTCAAGGCCATCAACGACACCTACGGCCATGACATCGGCGACCGCGTGATCCAGAAGCTGGCGCGCGTGTGTGCCGGGAGCCTGCGCACCACCGATCACTTCGGCCGCTTCGGCGGCGAGGAGTTCATCGTAGTCATGCCGGAGACCGGCACCACCGCGGCGGCCGAATGCGCCGAGCGGCTGCGCGCGAGCGTGGCGACGGCCAGCGTCGACAGCCCGTCCGGCGAGGTGCGGTTCACGGTCAGCATCGGCGTCGCCGTGCTCCCGCAAGGCGCGTCCAGCGACTGGCAGGGACTGCTCAAGAGGGCCGACGTGGCGCTGTACCGGGCCAAGTCGGCGGGACGCAACCAGGTGGCGCTGAACGAGGCCCCGTTCCCGTTTGCCGCGCCGGCGGCGGGCGCCGTTCAAAGCGAGAACTGAGATACCCCCAGGGGTATGCGCGCCCTGCGTCCCCAAGCCCGGATACCCCCGGGGTTATGTGACCTGGTTGCCAACGGAGGCCAATACCCCCAGGGGTATGCCCGTAGCCGCCGGGAGGCGTCGCGTTCTCTGGTAATCTGGCGGTCCATCGATCACTCCGCAACATGAAAACCGCACTCGTCATCATCGGCAGCATCTCAGTCGCGCTCGGGGTCCTCGGCCTGTTCCTGCCGCTGCTGCCCACCACGCCCTTCCTGCTGCTCGCGTCCGCGTGCTTCGCGCGCGGGTCGGACCGCATGCACCGCTGGCTGCTGAACCACGGCGTGTTCGGCGCCTACCTGCGCAGTTTCGAGGAAGGCCTCGGCATTCCGCTGCGGGGCAAGATCGTGGCGATCGGCCTGATGTGGCTGTCGATGGCGGTGTCGATCTCGATGGTCGAACACATGGCCTTGCGCGCGCTGCTGGCCGCGATCGCGATCGCCGTCACGATCTATCTCTGGAGGTTCGTACCGACCCGCGCGGCCGGCACGCTACGCTGAACCGGATCGGGGTAAGCCGTTTTTCGTGCTATCGTTCTCTGTTACTAAAAATAGTTCTATGAAACAGATACTTCCCAAGCAGGAAGCCGCCAACGTATTCTGGAGCGAGCTTGCACCCTGCGATCACTGCGTCCAGATCTACGAAAACGACGCCGCATTCCTCGAGGCGCTCGAAGGCTTCGTCGCCGGCGGAATCCGCCAGGGCGACGCCATCATCCTGATCGGCACACCGGCGCACCTGGCTTCGCTCAGGATGCGCCTGCTGCGCAATGGCTTCGACGTGGATGCCGCCATGGCGCGCGACCAGTACATCGCGCTCGACGCGCGCGAGACGATGGAAACCTTCATGGTGAACGGATGGCCCGACGAAGCCCTGTTCGAGCAGGCCGTCGACGCCGTGCTGGTGCGTGCCCGTGCGCAGCACCGCAAGGTGCGCGCGTTCGGCGAGATGGTCGCGCTGATGTGGGCCGACGGCCAGTGCGGCGCCGCCATCCACCTCGAACACCTGTGGGGCCGCCTGGTCAACCGCGAAGCGTTTTCGTTGTTCTGCGCTTACCCAAGCGCCGGCTTCGCGCACGACCCGCGGGAATCGGTCGAGCAGGTCTGCGCCAGCCACACCAAGGTCTACTCCCTGTAAGCCGGCCAGCGCGTTCAGCGCTTGCGCATGATCGATCCCAGCACGCCGCGGATGATTTCGCGTCCCACCTGCGAACCGATGCTGCGCGCGGCCGACTTGACCATCGACTCCATCGCGCCTTCGCGGCGCCGGGTTCCTCCCCCGCCAAACAGTCCGTCCAGCAGGCCCGGCTCCTTCGCCGCCGCTCCGGCCGCCGGGGCGCCTTTCTTCGGCGCCGGTTTTGCCTCCGCCTGCGCCTGTTCCTCGATCCGCCGTGTCAGGATCTCGTGCGCCGATTCGCGGTCGACGGTCTTGTCGTAGACGCCCGCGACCACCGAGCCGGCCATCGCCGCCTTGCGTTCGGCGGCGTCGATCGGGCCGATCTGCGACGCCGGCGGCAGGATGTACGCGCGCTCCACCATGCGCGGACTGCCCTTCTCGTCGAGGAAGGACACCAGCGCCTCGCCCACGCCCAGCTCCGTGATCACCTGCGCGGTGTCGAGCGCGGGATTGGGACGGAAGGTCTCGGCCGCCGCCTTCACCGCCTTCTGGTCGCGCGGCGTGTAGGCGCGCAGCGCGTGCTGCAAGCGGTTGCCGAGCTGCCCCAGCACGGTATCGGGGATATCGAGCGGATTCTGGGTCACGAAGAACACGCCGACGCCTTTCGAGCGGATCAGGCGCACCACCTGTTCGATCTTCTGCAGCAGCGGTTTGGGCGCGTCGGAAAACAGCAGGTGCGCCTCGTCGAAGAAGAACACCAGCTTTGGCTTGTCGAG
>DASTVB010000203.1:0-9610 GCA_035759315.1 Telluria sp.
GATCCTGATCGACACCGACGAGATCTACGAGCAGGCGCACCAGTTCATGAGCCACGTGATGCCGGACATGGTCCATCGCGTCAAGCGCTACTCGGACGACGTGCCGCTGTTCTCGCGCTTCCAGATCGAACACCAGATCGAAACCGCCTACGCGCGCACCGTGCCGCTGCCATCGGGCGGCGCGATCGTGATCGACCACACCGAAGCGCTGGTCTCGGTCGACGTCAACTCGGCCCGCGCCACCCGCGGCTCGGACATCGAGACCACCGCCTTCAACACCAACTGCGAAGCGGCCGAAGAAGTGGCCCGCCAGCTGCGCCTGCGCGACCTGGGCGGCCTGATCGTGATCGACTTCATCGACATGGAAGTGGCCAAGAACCAGCGCGAAGTCGAACAGCGCCTGAAGGACGCCCTGCACCACGACCGTGCACGCGTCCAGATGGGCAAGATCTCCCGCTTCGGCCTGATGGAACTGTCGCGCCAGCGCCTGCGCCCTTCGCTGTCCGAAGGCTCGCACGTGACCTGCCCGCGCTGCTCCGGCACCGGCCATATCCGCGACACCGAATCGTCCGCCCTGCAGGTCCTGCGCATCATCCAGGAAGAGGCGATGAAGGAAAACTCGGCCACCATCCACGTGCAGGTTCCCGTGGACGTTGCCGCTTTCCTGCTGAACGAAAAGCGCGGCGAAGTCCTGAAGATCGAGACCCGCCACCGCATCAGCGTGATCCTGGTGCCGAACAAGCACCTGGAAACGCCGCACTACAAGCTCGAGCGCATCAAGCACGACGATCCGCGCCTCGAAGCGGCGCAGGCCAGCTACACGCTGGCCGAGCAGGCCGACACCGACATGGCCTACGCCAAGCGCGAGAAGGAAGAAGAGAAGCCACGCCAGGAAGCGCTGGTCAAGACCATCACCCCGGCCCAGCCGGCGCCGATGGTCGACCGCACCGAAGCCGTCAAGCCGGCCGCAGCGCCTGTGCTGGTGGCCAAGGAGCCGGAAGGCTTCCTCGCCAAGGTGATGAACTTCTTCTTCAAGAAGGAAACCCCGGCCCCGGTCGTGACCAAGCCAGCCGCTCCAGCTACCGCCAAGCCGGCGGCAGGCGAACGCGGTGAGCGCGGCGCCCGTGGCCAGCGCAACCGTGGCCGCAAGCAAGGCGGTCGCGAGCGCGAAGAAGGCAAGGAAGAAGTCTCCAAGCTGGAATCGGGCGAGCCGAAAGCCGGCCGCCAGAAGCGCGAACCGCGTCCACCGCGCGAGCCGCGTGAGCAGGATGCTGCAGTCGCCGCAAAAGGCGAACGCGGCGAGCGCCCTGAGCGTGGCGAGCGTCCGGAACGCGCCGAGCGTCCGGAGCGTGCTCCACGCCAGCCGCGCGAGCGTACGGACCGTCCGGCAGCGATCGAAGGCGGCCAGGTCGACGAAGCGAAAGTCGCCAAGGTATTGCCGGCCGTGAGCGGCATGGGCAATTCGGGCACCCTGGTCGAAGTCGAGACCGTCGTCATCAAGACCATCAAGCAGATCGGTCCTAACGGCGAAGAGATCGAAGTCGAAGTGGGCGGCGACGAGCCGCGCCGCCGCCGCCGTCGTGGTGGCCGCAACCGCAACCGCCGTGACCGCGACCAGGTCGAGGGCATGGAAGGCGAAGGCGCGGAAGGCGAAGAAGCCGGCGCCGTTATCGCCGCAGTATCGAGCGTTCCTGTCGCACCGGTTCCGGTAGCGGAAGGTTTTGTCGCCGAAGCGCCGAAGGCTCCTGCAGCCCAGGCGCCAGCAGCCGGCGGCGAAGAGCAGCCATGGTGGGCGCCTGAAAAGGTAGAAGCGCTGCAGTCCACGGCACCGGCGGCAACGCCGTTCGAGGCTGCGCCATCGCTGCCAGTGACGGCAATCGTCGTGCCGGCAGCGCAGGCAGTCGAGCAGGCGCCATCGGCGCCGGTTCCGGCCGCCGAATACGTCGCGACCGAAACCGAAGTCGCAACGCCGGAAGCCGAGGCGGATGTTCCTGCCGAGGTGGAAGCGAAGGCGCCAGCCGCCGCTCCTGCCGTCACCCAGGGCACCCTGTTCGAGGCGCCTGCTCCAGTTGCACCGGTACAGCAGCCAGTGGTCGAGCAGGCCCCGACAGCGGAAGTTGCGGCCGAAGCGCCAATGGAAGCTGCGCCGGCTGAAGTTGCCGCACCGGCTCCGGCCGTTGCTGCTGCTCCGGCTCCGGCACCGGCCCCGGTTGCCACCCAGGACCTGGATTCGCTGCTGAGCGCAGCGGGCCTGACCCTGGCGAGCACCGACCCTGCCAAGCTGCGTGCAGCGCAAGAGCAGACGACGCAAGTCGCCGCTCCGGCGCGCCCACGCCGCGAGCGCAAGCCGCTGCCGCCGCAAGTCGACGAACCGCTGGTACAGGTCGACACGCGCCGCTAACCCGGCCGCAAGTCAAAAAAAGGGGAGCTTCGGCTTCCCTTTTTTTCTGGGGACTGTCCCCGCAGGGGACCGTCCCCCGGTGTCCTTTATCGAGCCGATAGCTCGCAAAGAATGGCGGAATCGAACACGAATATGCCGAATCCGCCAAATCGGACTATTTCGGGACACTCAAACACCGGGGGACAGTCCCCTATGGGGACAGTCCCCAAACCCACGCGCGTGATATCGTATCGAAATGTTTGAACGAACAATCATGCTGAGGGACGAGCGCACCCCGCCCGCCCTCCTTCCGCAGGAGGTGGAAGCACCGACCGGCGCGCTGTCCGACGCCCTCGCGCGCCCCCTGCACGACCTGCGCATCTCGGTCACCGACCGCTGCAATTTCCGCTGCGTCTACTGCATGCCGAAGGAAGTGTTCGACAAGGACTACCAGTACCTCCCGCACGACTCGCTGCTCACCTTCGAGGAAATCGCCCGCATCGCCCGCATCTTCGTCGCCCACGGCGTCGAGAAAATCCGCCTGACCGGCGGCGAACCGCTGCTGCGCAAGGACGTCGAACGCCTGGTCGCGATGCTGCGCACGATCGACACCGCCAGCGGCCGTCCGCTCGACCTGACGCTCACCACCAACGGCTCCCTGCTCGTCCGCAAGGCGCGCGCGCTGAAGGACGCCGGCCTCGATCGCGTCACAGTCTCGCTCGACGCGCTCGACGACGCCATCTTCCGCCGCATGAACGACGTCGACTTCGCGGTCGCCGACGTGCTGCGCGGCCTCGACGCCGCGCACGCCGCCGGCCTCGGGCCAATCAAGGTCAACATGGTGGTCAAGCGCGGCATGAACGACGGCGAGGTGCTGCCGATGGCGCGCCGCTTCAAAGGCTCGCCGTTCATCCTGCGCTTCATCGAATACATGGACGTCGGCGCGTCCAACGGCTGGAAGATGGACGAGGTAGTGCCCTCGGCCGAGATTGTGCGCAGCATCTCGCAGGAGATGCCGCTCGAAGCATTGGACGCAAGCTACGACGGCGAAACGGCGGCGCGCTGGCGCTACGCCGACGGCAGCGGCGAAGTGGGCATGATCTCCAGCGTCACGCAGGCCTTTTGCTCCAGCTGCTCGCGCGCGCGCCTGTCGACGGAGGGCAAGCTGTTCACCTGCCTGTTCGCCACCGGCGGCCACGACCTGCGCGCCCTGCTGCGCGGCGGCGCCAGCGATGCGCAACTGGCGACTTCCATCGCGCAGCTGTGGCGCGCGCGCACCGACCGCTACTCCGAAACCCGGACCGTCAACACCGCGGGCCTCGCGCCCGCTTCATCCCGCAAAGTCGAGATGTCCTACATCGGCGGATAAATGCAAAAGAACGAACAGATCACCGGACTCATACTCGCGGGCGGCCGCGGCACGCGCATGGGCAGCGTCAACAAGGGGCTGCAGCCCTTCCGCGGCACGACCATGGTGGAACACGTGCTCGCGCGGCTTGAACCGCAAGTCGGCAGCATCTTCATCAACGCCAACAGCGACCTGGAACGCTACGCCAGCTTCGGCCTGCCGGTGCTGCCCGACGTGACGCAGGGCTTCGCCGGCCCGCTGGCCGGGCTGGAAGCGGGCCTGCGCGCGTGCGCGACCGAGTACATGCTCACCGCGCCGTGCGATTCGCCCTTCCTGCCGGACGACCTCGCGCAGCGGCTGGCCGACGCGCTGACGGAGCAAGGTGCGGACATCGCCGTTGCGGTTACGCAGGAGGGCAAGCGCAGGCAGCCGCACCCGGTGTTCTGCCTGGTGCGCACCGCACTGCTGCCCTACCTCGAAGCCTACCTGCTGGACGGCGGCCGCAAGGTCGACGGCTGGTACGTGCAGATGAAGGTCGCCGAAGTGATGTTCGAGGACGCCGACGCCTTCCGCAACATCAACACCATGGACGAGCTGCACGACATGGGAGGGGGGCTGTCCCTCCGGGACTGTCCCCTGCCCTTGGCCCGCGCTGACGACATCGCATCGGAAGGCCGGGGACAGTCCCGCGGGGACAGTCCCCAACGGCTCGTTGACGTCACCAGCTGCCTCGACGCCTACGATCCGGAAGCGCTGCCGGTGCGCGATGCCCAGCGCGTGATCCGCGAATTCATCACTCCGGTGCGCGCGGTGGAACAGGTCGCGCTGCGCGCTGCGCTCGGCCGCGTACTCGCGCAGGACGTCATCTCCCCGATCAACGTGCCCGCGCACGACAACTCCGCGATGGACGGCTACGCCTTCGGCGGCTCGCAACTGTCGCCCGATGCCCCGGTAACGCTGCGCGTGATCGACACCGTCTACGCGGGGCGCCCGTCCAATGCGCTGCCAGCAGCCGGCGAATGCGTCCGCATCATGACCGGCGGAATCATGCCGCCGGGCTGCGACACCGTGATCCCGCAGGAGTTCGTGGCCATCACCGAAGGCGACCGCATCACGATCGCGCCCGGCACACTGCGCACCGGCGACAACCGCCGCTTCAAGGGCGAGGACCTGAAACAGGGCGCGCCGGCGCTCCGGGGCGGCAAGATCGTGCGCCCCGCCGACCTGGGCCTGATGGCGTCGCTGGGGCTGGCGGAAGTGCCGGTGCAGCGCCGCCTGCGCGTGGCCTTCTTCTCCACCGGCGACGAACTGCGCTCGGTCGGGCAGGCGCTCGACGAAGGCTGCGTCTACGACAGCAATCGCTACACCATCTACGGCATGCTGCAGCGCCTTGGCTGCGACATGATCGACATGGGCGTGGTGCGCGACGACCCGCAGGCGCTGGAAGATGCGCTGCGCAGCGCCTGCGAGAATGCCGATGCCATCATCACCTCCGGCGGCGTGTCGGTGGGCGCGGCCGACTACACGAAGGAAGTGATGGCGCGCCTCGGCGACGTCACCTTCTGGAAGATCGGCATGCGTCCGGGGCGGCCGCTGGCGTTCGGGCGCGTGTCGTCGAACGGCCGCAGCGCCTTCCTGTTTGGCCTGCCGGGCAATCCGGTAGCGGTCATGGTGTCGTTCTACTTCTTCGCGCGCGAAGCGCTGCTGCGCATGATGGGTGCCGAAGCGCCGCTGCCACTGCTGCGCGCGCACTCGGCCGACGCGATCCGCAAGAAGCCCGGACGCACCGAATACCAGCGCGGCATCCTGTCGCCGGATGGGCGCGAAGTGCGCATCACCGGCTCGCAGGGATCGGGCATCCTGCGTTCGATGTCGGAAGCGAACTGCATGGTGGTGCTGCACGACGAGCAGGGCAACATCGCCGCCGGCGAAGAAGTCGACGTCCTCCCCTTCGAAGGCCTGGTGTGAATCACCAAGGGGACTGTCCCCGCATGGGGACCGTCCCCCGGTGTTTGGCGGTACCGTTACATCCAACACCGGGGGACGGTCCCCTCCGGGGACAGTCCCCTTCCCCCGCTTACATCCGCTCACACAAATAAATCCGAAATGATTAGGTAGAAGCACGCAATCCATGTATAGTGACCTCTGCACTTCATCAAGCCGTAGTTATTGTTGGTCTCTTGCCCGTCTTGCTCCTCACCGAGCCATTCCTGTTTGAATCTCCTTCGGTTGTATGTCTCTTGGTCGAAAGTGCGTCCATGGGCGCGTTTGCCCATATTTAAACAATTAAAGGAATGTATTCATGTCTAACCAGACCGGCATCGTAAAATGGTTCAACGACTCCAAAGGCTTCGGCTTCATCACCCCTGACGCAGGCGGCGCGGATCTGTTCGCCCACTTCCAGGACATCCAGACCGAAGGCTTCAAGAGCCTGGCAGAAAACCAGCGCGTCTCGTTCGAGCGCGCGACCGGCCCTAAAGGCGACAAGGCGAC
The DNA here is from genome assembly GCA_035759315.1 of Telluria sp. Lineage (GTDB taxonomy): Bacteria > Pseudomonadota > Gammaproteobacteria > Burkholderiales > Burkholderiaceae_D > Telluria. The sequence goes on from DASTVB010000203.1 coordinate 6,222, forward strand.
GAACATCCGCCCTGTGTAATTAGGCCAGTCAGAATGATGGCACCGCGCAGATAGCACGGGCCATCCGATGCAAACACCTTCGCACCATGCAGATAGCATGGGCTGAAACGTCAAGCATCGCGGACGATTAAAGAAAGCTCGCCAATCTGGCGGGCTTTTTTTACGTTTACGGCTCGCATACCGCCGTCATCCCAGCGCCAAGGCGGGTTAAGATCTACGCCACTCCCTAACAGCACACGGTGCCGACGCATGACAATCGAACAAAGCGCACTCTCCAAAAAGCTCAAGCTCAAGGCAGGCGCCAACGGCGCCGTGGTGAACGCGCCCAAAGGCTATCTGGATGAACTCAAGCCGCTGCCGCCGGAAGCCAAAGTCGCATCGTCGCTGAAAGGCACGCACGACTGGATCCAGGTGTTCTGCTCGACCAAGGCGGAACTCGACGCCCTTGCCCCGGTCGCCGCCGCAGCGCTGCCGCCGGCCTCGATGCTGTGGCTCTGCTTCCCGAAAGGCAGCTCGAAAATCCAGACCGACCTCACGCGCGACATCGGCTGGGAAGTGCTGGAATCGATCGACCTAAAATGGGTGACGCTGGTGTCGGTGAACGATACCTGGTCGGCGTTTGCCATGCGCCCCTATAAACCCAAGGAAGAGCGCCAGCAGTCGGCGTGGACGTCGCGCGCCTGAACCGTCGTTTTGACCGTGACCTTTGCGCAGGATGCACTAGTATGAAATAAGCCGTGCACAGCGGCGGCGCGGCCTCCTGCACAGGTGCGTCCATCATGCGAACGCTCATCGACCTACCGGTCCTGCTTGCGGCTTGCGTTGTCGGGAACTATGCGGCAGCCGACACCCGCGGCCCCGATCCGCCGGGCACACAGCTCGACCATATCGTACGCGTCGCGAACCTGAACGGCGGCCCGCACCCGTGCCGGCGCATTCGCCTCGCCACACCACCATCGCGCCACCTCGCCACGCACCCGACGCTCGTCGCCGTGCTTCAGTTGGCGCAAAGGCTGGCGCAGCTCGACACCTCAATCGAGCACGGCGCGATCCTGTACCGGAATCCCGACGGTATCGTGCGCACCGGCCCGATCGTCGCCGGTGACGGAAACAGCCTTTCGCTAAACATCTCCCCGCTTCCCGGCGAGACGATCGTTGCCGCCGTCCACACGCACACGCGCTACCCGTATTTCACCGTGGACCAATCGCGCCTTTCGGCCGAGGATGTCGCGCTCGGAACGCAATTGCTGGCGCTGCCGCGCACGGATCGGGGACTCCTCCTGTACATCATCGACAACGCCACCCAAACCCTGACCGAGTACGCAGCAAGTGGCCGCTGCAAGCAGGAAAGGACTACAGTGATGAGGTAACTATGCGGCCTGCGCGAAGATGGACGGTCGGTGCCAAAGCGGGGGACAGTCCCAAAGGGACAGTCCCCGGCGGGCACTTCAGTCGGTGGGGAGTTCTTCGTCGCTGGGGAGCAGGAGCTGCGCGGCCTCGGACGGCAGCGCTTCGACCGACTTGAGCTTGCGCGCCATCTGGCGGCTGCGCACTTCGGCGCTCTCGATGTTCTTGGCGGCGCGTTCGAGCGACAGCTTGGTTGCCGCGAGCACGTCGCCGAAGCGGCCGAATTCGGTCTTGACCGCGCCCAGCACCTGCCACACTTCCGACGAACGCTTCTCCAGCGCCAGCGTGCGGAAGCCCATCTGCAGGCTGGACAGGATTGCCAGCAGCGTCGACGGACCGGCGATCGACACGCGCAGCGTGCGCTGCAGGTCGTCGGCCAGGCCCGGGCGGCGCATCACTTCCGCGTACAGCCCCTCGGTCGGCAGGAACAGGATCGCGAAGTCGGTGGTGTGCGGCGGCGCGACGTACTTCTCGCAGATCGTCTTCGCTTCAAGCCGCACCTGGCGTTCCAGCTCGCGCCCGGCCTGCGCGACACCCTCGGCGTCGGCGCGGTCGGCGGCGTCCACCAGGCGCTCGTACTGCTCTTTCGGGAACTTGGCGTCGACCGGTAGCCACATCGGCGCACCGTCGTCGGAGGCGCCGGGCAGCTTGATGGCGAATTCGACCCGCGCGCCGGTGCCCTTCACGGTTTCCACGTTCTTCGCGTACTGCTCGGGCGTAAGCATCTGCTCGAGCAGCATCTCCAGCTGCACTTCGCCCCAGGTGCCGCGGGTCTTGACGTTGGTGAGCACGCGCTTGAGGTCACCCACGCCGACCGCCAGCTGCTGCATTTCGCCGAGGCCCTGGTGCACCCTTTCGAGCCGCTCGGAGACCTGGCGGAACGATTCGGTCAGGCGCGTCTCCAGCGTCGCGTGCAGCTTTTCGTCGACGGTGCGCCGCATCTCTTCGAGCTTGGCGGCGTTGTCGGCCTGCAGTTCCTTGAGCTTGGTCTCGAGCGTTGCGCGCACTTCCATCATGCGGCGCGCGTTCGATTCGCGCATCGATTCGATCGCCTGGATGGTGGCGGCGTGCGATTGCGCCAGGCTGCCCGACACTTCCTGGCGGGTGGCCTGGGCGCTCATTTGCAGGTTGCGTTCGATGCGGTCGAAGCGCTCGGCGTCGCCGCTGCGCCCGCGCAGCATCGCGACCACCTGCAGCAGGACGATCAGCGCCAGCGCTGTAATCAGGACGGTGAATTCGATTTGGGTCATGGGTCAGCCAGGTGTGTTTCGCATCCAGTCGGCGGTCTGGTAGAAGGACTGCATCAGCCGCATGCGCAGGTCCTCCTCGATGCCGATGTCTTCCATCGCCCATGCCATGGCGCGCAGCCACTGGTCGCGCTCCGCGCTGGCGATCGCGAACGGCAGGTGGCGCGCGCGCAGGCGCGGGTGGCCGAAGCTTTCGACGAACAGGTCGGGGCCACCCATCCAGCCGGACAGGAACATGAAAAGCTTGTCGCGCGAGCTGTCGAGCGGCTTGGGATGCATGGCGAGGATGCCGGCGAACTCGGGTTCCAGTTCCATCAGGTCGTAGAAGCGGTCGACCAGTTCGCGCAGGCGGGCTTCGCCGCCGATGATGTTGTAAAGCGTGTCGGTTTCAGTCATGGACTGCACTATACAGCGGCGCGGCGGCCGCAGCCAAGGGACTGTCCCCGGAGGGGACTGTCCCTCGGTTTTTAGTCAACGGAGTTGTATTGCACGATAGAGAGCTGGGGACGGTCCCCTCCGGGGACAGTCCCCCAACGCCAACTAATATTTGCATGCTAAGCGGAAAGTGCAAATTTTATTTGCACAAGGAAATTTAGCGCGGTGGCGGTTGACGCAGATCAACCATCAGTTAGGGGAATTGCGACACGATGGCCCCAATTGCGCCATATCAACCCGCTTGGAACCCCGATGTCCGTACCCGAACCCACAGGCAGCAGCTCGCTCATCGACTCGCTA
>DASTVB010000204.1:0-8591 GCA_035759315.1 Telluria sp.
CGCTCGCCCTTGTCCAGCGGCGCGCTGTCCACCAGCAGCACCTTCCCGGTATACCGCTTCGACTGCGTTTCGAGCTGCGCGCGCAGTTCGGCGAAGCCGTCCTCGGATGGCGCGCGCCCGGTACGCGGCGTCCAGATATCCGCTTCGGTAAAGAGCACCACGGCGGTCAGGTCGCGCTGGCGCGCCATCGCGAACAGGCGCCGCAGCCACGAGCGGTTGGCCACCAGCCGGTCCTCGTATTCGCTGTTGCGGCCGGCCGCACGCAGGAAGTGGTTGTTATCGGAAGGGACATTGACGGTGGCGTACAGCACGCCGTCCACTTCCCAGTGCGCGTTCTCCGCGTAGCTGCGGAACTTCTCGCTGGCCGACAGCCGCTTGACGTCGAGCTTCTTCTTTCCGAGCGTGGCCGAATCGAAGAAGTACAGTTCGCGCAGGCGGTTCAGGCGCTCGATGGCGTTGGTGCGACCGGCCGAATTGCGGCACGCGGTCCAGTCGCTGGCCGCCAGCGACACCACCAGCGGCCGGCGCGAGGCGTCCAGCAGCTCGCGCCGCTGCGTGTACAGCTTGTCGCTGCAAGGTTCGGTGGCCGACTTGACGCCGGTGGCGACGATAAAGTCGACCCGTGCCTCGTTGGCGTCGTCGAGGGCGCGCTCGAGTTGTTCCTCGTCGCCGCTGGCGTGGCCGATGGCGGCGAAGCCGTGGCCCTTTTCTTCGACGCGCGGACCGGCAAACGCGCCCGGATGCGCCAGCGTGATGGCCGCGACAACCGCCGCGATGTGCAGCGCGCGGCCCATCACGCGGCCAGCCGCTTGAGGTGGTACAGGTGCTCCAGCGCTTCGCGCGGGCTGAGCGCGTCCGGATCGATCGAAGCCAGCGTGTCGATCAGCGCACGGTTACGTGCCTGCTCGGCTTGCTGCGCTTCGCTTTCCTGCTCGGCGCTGTTGTCCGGCGCGGCGAACAGGTCGAGCTGCGCTCCGCCGTCGATCGCCTGCGCCTCCAGCCGCGCAAGGTGCTTGCGGGCCGACTTGATCACCGGTTGCGGCACCCCCGCCAGCTGCGCCACCTGCAAGCCGTAGCTTTGCGAGGCGGGGCCTGGCTGCACGGCGTGCAGGAACACGATGCTGTCCTTGTGCTCGACCGCCGACAGGTGCACGTTGGCCGCCGACGGATGCGCGTCCGGCAGCTGGGTCAGTTCGAAGTAGTGGGTCGCGAACAGCGTGAAGCTGCGGCTGGTTTCGATCAGGTGGCGCGCGATCGCCCAGGCCAGCGCCAGGCCGTCGAAGGTCGAGGTGCCGCGGCCCACTTCGTCCATCAGCACCAGCGACTGCTCGGTGGCGCCGTTGAGGATAGCGGCCGATTCAGTCATCTCGACCATGAAGGTCGAACGGCCGTTGGCCAGGTCGTCGGACGCGCCAATGCGGGTGAAGATGCGGTCGATCGGACCGATTGTCGCGCTGGCGGCCGGCACGTAGCTGCCCACATAGGCCAGCAGCGTAATCAGCGCGACCTGGCGCATGAAGGTCGATTTACCGCCCATGTTCGGGCCGGTGATCAGCAGCAGGCGCTTTTCGTCGGCCAGCTGGCAGTCGTTGGCGATGAAGCGTTCGATCTGGTTCTCCACCACCGGGTGGCGGCCTTCGCGGATGTCCAGGCACGGCTCGGCAACCAGCTGCGGCGCGCACCAGTTGTGGCGTACCGCGTGGCTCGCGAGCGCGGCCAACGTGTCGAGCAGCGCCAGGCCCTGCGCGATGGTCTGCAGCGAACCGATGTACTGCGCCAGGTCGGCTAGCAGCTGGTCGTACAGCAGTTTTTCGCGCGCCAGCGCGCGGTCCTGCGCCGACAGCGCCTTGTCTTCGAAGGCCTTCAGTTCCGGCGTGATGTAGCGTTCGCAGTTCTTCAGCGTCTGGCGGCGGCGGTAATCGTCCGGCACCTTGGTGGCCTGGCCGTTGGTGACTTCGATGTAGAAGCCGTGCACCTTGTTGTACTCGACGCGCAGGTTGGCGATGCCGGTGCGCGCTCGTTCGCGCGTCTCGAGGTCGACCAGGAACTGCCCAGCGTTCTCGGAAAGGCTCCGCAGCTCGTCCAGTTCGGCATCGAAGCCGCGTGCGAACACGCCGCCGTCGCGCACCATGGTCGAAGGCTCTTCGGCGACCGCGCGGCGAAGCAGGTCGAGGCATTCGTGCGGCGTCGCCAGCATGCCGGCGATATCGCCCAGCAGGCCGGGCGCGTCGCGGTGCAGCGACAGCTCGACGCCATGGCGCAGCGCAGGCAGCTGGCCCAGGCCATCGCGAAGGCTTGCAAGGTCGCGCGGACGCGCCGACAGCAGCGCGATGCGGGTGGTGATGCGTTCGATGTCCGGCACCTGCGCCAGCGTCGCTGAAAGCGTGCCGAAGGCGTCGCTGCCGGCCAGCGCGTCGATCGCCGCATGGCGCGAGCGCGCGACCGACTGGTCGCGGCGGGGATGGTGCAGCCAGTGGCGCAGCAGGCGAGAACCCATCGCGGTGCGGCAGTGGTCCAGCAGCGAGAACAGGGTAGGGGACTCCTGGCCGCGGATGGTCTCCGTCAGTTCCAGGTTGCGGCGGGTGGCCGCGTCCAGGCCGATGAATTCGGTTTCGGTTTCGCTGGTGAGCGAGCGCACGTGCTGCAGGCCGCGGCCCTGCGTCGATTGCGCATAGCGCAGCAGCGCGCCGGCGGCGCCGAACGCGGGGCCGAAGCCGTCCGCGCCAAACGCCGACAGTGTGGCCACGCCCAGCTGGTCGAGCAGCGCCTTGTGGCCGTGCATGACGTCGAAGTGCCATTCCGGCACGCGGGTCGCGTGGGCGATGCCGCCGGCGTCGTCGAACAGGCCGGCGCCATCGCCGCTCAGCACTTCGGCCGGGCAGATGCGCTCCAGCTCATGGCGCAGGCGCGCCTGTGCGGTGGCCGGCGTGCCGTGGAATTCCATCAGGCGCAGCGAACCGCTGGCCAGCGACAGCCATGCGAGGCCGGTAGTGATGCCCTTGCGCTGGCTGAGCGTGCACACGGCCAGCAGCGGGCGTTCCGATTTTTCCGGCAGCAGGTCGGCATCGGTCAGCGTGCCTGGGGTGACCACGCGCACCACCTTGCGTTCGACCGGGCCTTTGCTGGTCGCAGGGTCGCCGATCTGCTCGCAGATCGCGCACGATTCGCCCAACTTGACCAGCTTGGCCAGGTAGCCGTCCAGCGAGTGGAAGGGCACGCCGGCCATCTTGATCGGGTTGCCGCCGGAAGCGCCGCGCTGGGTCAGCGTGATGCCGAGGATGCGCGCTGCTTTTTCCGCGTCTTCGTGGAACAGTTCATAGAAGTCGCCCATGCGGTAGAACACCAGCATGGTCGGATACTCGCCCTTGATGCGCAGGTACTGCTGCATCATCGGTGTGTGTTTTTCCGCGGCCACGCCCTTGAGGGCTGCCGGATTGATTTCGGACGGGATTGTTGTCATTGTGGTGTGCTGCCAGTGTGCAGCCCACATTCTAACCCGAGCCGCCGCGCCTGCGGTCAGGCCGGGTTTGCGCTCAATCCTGCGCGCAGGTCCTCCACCAGGCGCTTGCGGCTGCTGCGAGCGTATTCCACGGGCGAAAATGGCATCGCGGCCGACGCGTAGGCGTCGATCAGCTGCTCCATCGCTGCCAGCTCGTGCTTGGGATACGCCTTCCTTTGACCATTTTCGCTATGCTGCGTCAGTTTTTCCTGCAGCACTTCCTTGTGCGCGATGTGCGCCTCGGAGATGGGGTTTGCGACGCAAAGGCCGAAGGTCCCGTTGAGGAAGTAGGTCCAGGCGGTATCGGTCCGGGTGTGCAGGCCATCGGGGATCGCAGCGCCCTGGTCGTCGAAACTGTCGCGCAGGCGCAAGGTCGACCGATTCAGGGACGACAGCGCAGCCGCAAAGTTCGCAGCGAACTGCTCTTTCAGGCGTACCTCCGCATCATCCGCTGCGCCATCGGCGAGGGCCGAACGCGCACGGGCGATCCACGCAAGCTGCGAAGGATGGAAATAGTGGCCGGGCTTGGAGCCGGGCGCCGCCATTTCGCCGAACACGAACGAGCTTACCGTGCCGCTATCGGAGACGACATACGACGGGGCCGGAACCAGCCGGTCCCGGATCAGCGCACGGTGTTCATCGATGGAGAGGCCGCTGGCTGCGGCGAGCTGCACTTCGTCAAGGTAGTGCGTAGCGAGATAGTTGTCCAGCTCGGTCATGGAGTGTGAAGCCGGCCGAAGCGCGGCTTGTGGCAATGCCTGTTCTTATTCTGCGGCGGGCAGGTTGGCCCAGATGCGCTCGGTGGCCTGGCTGATCAGGATCGAATACTGGAGTTGGGTGTGGTCAGCCGCGGCAGCGATCGCGTCGAGGACTTCTTCCTTGGTGGCGTCGCCGACCCAGTCGAATTCGCCGGAAGGAAGGCGGTAGCGCGAGCCATCGTCCGCGGTGACGATGTTGCTGATGGCCGCCGGTGCCAGCAGCTCGGCGAGCAGTTCGTAGTGCTTGCTCTCGGCGCCGTGCAATTCGACGCGAATGGTAAACATTGCCATTGTGATTTCCTGGTATTGGTAACGGAGCAAACTGTCCTAGCGCATCAATATAGACGGTATCTTGTTGGCAATCAACCAAAGGTGGGCTCTTTGTAGGCATTGTGGCGTACTAATGCTATCTCATCGGGAAAGTGTCCATGGATCCCAGCCTTCGCTGGGGTGACGGTTTTGCGGCCAACGGCTAACGAGGCGGGGCGGGCGACAGGCTGGCTGGGGACGCGCTACACTGCTCGGCCGTCCGGACGGGGGCCCGATGCCGAACTGCTGGCTTAACAATAATCTATCGGCCCTTTAGGCAAATACTATTTCAAATCTGGATTCAATAGCTTTATACTCTGTCCGTTAGTTCAATAACCGTTAAGGAAACGTCCAATGAAAACCGTAGGCGAAAAACTCGACAGCTTCAGCGTACCGGCTGCTAAACCAGGCTTTAACAACCACGAAGAAAACGGCGTGTCCGCATTCGAGACCATCACCGAGGCATCGTTCCCAGGCAAGTGGAAGATCATCTACTTCTACCCGAAGGACTTTACCTTCGTGTGCCCGACCGAGATCGTCGAATTCGGCAAGCTGGCCAAGCAGTTCGAAGAGCGCGACGCTGTCCTGATGGGCGGTTCGACCGACAACGAGTTCTGCAAGCTGGCATGGCGCCGCGAGCACAAGGACCTGGATAAGCTGAACCACTATGCGTTCGGCGATGCGACCGGCCAGCTGGTCGACATGCTGGGCGTGCGTGACAAGTCCGCCGGCGTTGCGCTGCGCGCGACCTTCATCGTCGATCCGGACAACACCATCCAGCACGTTTCGGTGAACAACCTGAACGTCGGCCGCAATCCGGAAGAAATCCTGCGCATCCTCGACGGCCTGCAGACCGACGAACTGTGCCCATGCAACCGCGCTGTCGGCGGCGGCACGCTGTAATACACTCAACCCGCTTCGGCGGGTTTTTAAACCTCTACATAATAGGATTTAACTATGGACTTTCTGAACTCGATCAAGGAAATGATCCCGGATTATGCGAAGGATATCCGCCTGAACATCGACGGCACCATCGCCCGGTCCACGCTGGAAGGCAATGACGCGCTGGGCGTGGCCTTGTCGGCGGCGTTCGCGGCCAAGAACCGCAAGTTCGTCGATGCGATCCGCGAGAGTGGCCTGTTAAGCCCTGAGGAAGTCAATGCCGCGATGACGGCGTCCGCCCTGATGGGCATGAACAACGTCTGGTATCCGTTTGTGGAAATGGCGGGGGATGCGGACCTGAAGTCACTGCCCGCGCAACTGCGGATGAATGCTTACGCGAGCCACGGCGGCGTCGACAAGCGCCGCTTCGAGATGTACGCGCTGGCTGCCTCGATCATCGGCAAGTGCCATTTCTGCGTGCAGTCGCACTCCGAGCTGCTGAAGGCGGAAGGCATGAGCGTGCAGCAGCTGCGCGACATCGGCCGTATTGCGGCGGTAGTCAATGCGGCAACGCTGTGCATGGTCGCTTCGTCCTGATTAGTGGATGAAGAACAGCGGGGCGCTGTCCAGCAGGTCGGATGCAACTACCAGCCAGGTGGCGGCGCTGACGATGCCGATGTGGATGGCGCTCCAGACAAGGGGTACGATGCGGAACATGATTTTCTCCTGTGTGTATGGTTCCCATCGTAGCCCCGGCTGAGCGAAGTAAATATCGGCTAACAATCCGCCGGTGTGTAGGATTTTTACCCACGCCGCCGCTGAGGGAGACGCTCCTACGGTTCCTGTAGGTGGCGTCCTATGGAAAGCGTCCGACAGCCGCCCTACAGTAGGGCCATGACACGACTAGACCCCAAACTCCTTCATAACGGCGCCCGTGCGGTGCGCCGCAACCTCATCGCGCGCCTGCTGCGCAACGTGTTCGGCATCGAGCGCCTGCGCGACGGACAGCAGCGCGTCATCGACAGCGTGCTGGATGGCCAAGATACGCTGGCTATCATGCCGACCGGTAGCGGCAAATCGCTGTGCTACCAGATCGCCGCCGCGATCATCCCCGGCGCCACCGTGGTGGTCTCGCCCCTGATCTCGCTGATGAAGGACCAGCTCGAAAAACTCGAGGAGCTGGGCATCAGCGCGGTGCAGGTCAATAGCAGCCTGTCGCGCGAGGAGGAAGAAAACGCGCTGGATGGCATCCGCGCCGGCCGCCACGAGATCGTGTTCTGCACCCCGGAGAGACTGGCGATGCCCGACTTTATCGAGGTGCTGAAGCAATCGGAGATCTCGCTGGTGGTGATCGACGAAGCGCACTGCATCTCGCAATGGGGCCACGACTTCCGCCCGGCGTACATCGAGATGGCGGCCTCGATCCGCGCGCTCGGCCAGCCGCTGCTGCTGGCGCTGACCGCCACCGCGACCGACGAAGTCATCGACGACATTGGCCGCCAGCTGGCGCGCAAACTGGCCATCGTCAACACCGGCATCTACCGGCCCAACCTGCATTACAGCGTGGTGCAGGTGACCAACCACGAAGAGAAAAACGAGCAGGCCTTGCGCCTGGTGCGCGAAACCGAAGGCGTGGGCATCGTGTATTCGGCCACCGTCAAGGCGGCCGAGGAGCTGTACCAGCTGCTGGTCGAAGCCGGCGAAAGCGTGGCGCTCTACCACGGCAAGCTGCCGGCGGCGGAGCGCAAGCAGAACCAGGACATGTTCATGTCCGGCGAACGGCGCGTGATGGTGGCCACCAACGCGTTCGGCATGGGGATCGACAAGCCGGATACCCGCTTCGTGATCCACCTGCAGGTGCCGGCCAACCTGGAAGCGTATTACCAGGAGTCGGGTCGGGCGGGACGCGATGGTGGCGACGCCGAATGCATCCTGCTATACCTGCAGGACGACAAGCGCGTGCAGCAGTTCTTCCTGGTGAAGCACTATCCGACCGCGGCCGAACTGCGCGCCGCCTACGAGCAGGTCGCGGCAAGCGAATCCGGCATGTCGATCGACGACTTCGACGACTCGCAGCATCCCAACCAGCTGCGCATCGGCCTCAAGCTGCTCAAGGACGCGAAGCTGCTGCGCCAGAACCGCAAGCTCGAATACAGCGTTACCGGCGCCACGCCGAAGGCGGCCGATTTCGACCAGCTGGCCCAGACCTATGTGCAGAAGCAGGAGCGCGACCGCGAAGCGCTGGAGGCAATGGTGTCGTACGCGGTCAGCGGTTTTTGCCGCTGGAAGGTGCTGCTCGAATATTTCGGCGACGAGGCCAACGGCTTCGAATCCTGCGGCCAGTGCGACAACTGCCGCAATCCGCCGCAGCTGCAGGTCGACCTGTCCGATTTCATCCCGGCTCCCGTCCACGCGGAGCCCGAGGCGCCGCTGTTCGAAGTGGGCACGCGCGTCAAAGTGCCCAAGTACGACGAGGGCACGGTGGTCGCGGTGGCCGGCGACCAGGTCACGATCGCGTTCGACGCGGACGGCGAAAAAACCTTCATGGCCGAATTCGTGACGCCTGCGCCGGTGGCGCCGGGCTGACTTCGGAAAAGGAGCGGCGCATGAGCGACATGGTTGTCGTGCGCCGGGAAGGCATGTATTGCGTGCCCGGCGACTTCTACATCGATCCATGGCGGCCCGTCGGGCGCGCCGTGATCACGCACGCCCACGGCGACCATGCGCGCTGGGGCAACGAGCATTACCTCACCGCCGAACCGGGCGTCGGCATCCTGCGCTCTCGCCTCGGCGACATCCATGTCGATGGCATCCCGTACGGCGAGAAGGTGGTCCATAACGGGGTGACGGTGTCGCTGCATCCGGCCGGACACGTGCTCGGTTCGGCGCAGGTGCGCATGGAATACCAGGGCGAGGTGTGGGTGGCGTCGGGCGACTACAAGGTCGAGCCGGACGGCACCTGCACGCCGTTCGAGCCGGTGCGCTGCGACACCTTCATCACGGAATCGACCTTCGGCCTGCCGATCTACCGCTGGTGCCCGCAACAGGAGCTGTTCGACGACATCAACGCCTGGTGGCGCAAGAACGCGGAGCAGGGCCGCGCCAGCGTGATCTTCGCCTACGCCTTCGGCAAGGCGCAGCGC
>DASTVB010000205.1:0-10481 GCA_035759315.1 Telluria sp.
GTCTCCTGGTCGATCCTGCACCACCACGACTACGCCGTGATCGAAGACCGCAGCACGCCGGAGACGGTGCGTTCGACCATCGCCGCATCGCTGCTGTGCGAACGCGCGATCGAAAGCTTCCAGGGACTGGAATCGGGCGAATGGACCAAGGGCGGCGAAATCGCCTGCGCCCACTTCGGCCTGCAGGACGCCGAGGCCGACGACCTGCACGACGAACTGATGGAAGTGTTCCACCAGGACTGAGCCCTTTTTGACAGCCGCTGCGCCCCGTAGGATACTTGCCGAAAGGTAATCGACTACGCCCCGGCTGTTCAAACGGAGGTTCGCATGAAACACCTGTTCCTGCTGCTGCTCGCATTCCTGCTGGGAGGCTGCGCCACGACGCAGTCCCCGCGTCCGGACCACAGCGCGCTGCTGGCCGACGCGCTGTTCAAGCCGCCCACCGACAAGATCACCGCCGAGGACCTGTTCAAGGTCAGTCCCGCCATGAAGGAATACCTGCGCAGCCAGGATTTCCGGCGCCTGTCGGCGATGCGCGGCGGCGCGCTCGGCCTGATCGACGCGCTGTATTCGCGCGACCAGCTGCAGCTGGCCTACGACACCACCGCCACCCGCACCGCGGCCGAAACTTTCGAGAGCAAATCCGGCAACTGCCTGTCGCTGGTGATCATGACCGCCGCCTTCGCGCGCGAGCTGGGCCTTGTGCCCACCTTCCAGGCGGTGCTCACCGGCGACACCTGGACCCGTTCGGGAGAGCTGTACCTGTCCGCCATGCACGTCAACATGCTGGTCGGCCGGCGCGCGCCGAAAGTCAACGAGATCGACGAACGCGGCGGCCAGCTGGTGGTCGACTTCCTGCCGCCCGACCAGGTCAAGGGTTACGCCACCCGCCGCATCGACCAGAACATGGTGGTGGCCATGTACCTGAATAACCGTGCCGCCGAAGCGCTGACCGAAAACCGCATCGACGACGCCTACTGGTGGGCGCGCAAGGCAGTGACCGGGCAGCCGGACTACGCCCCGGCGCTGAACACGCTGGGCGTGGTGTACCAGCGGCGCGGGCAGCCGGCGCTGGCCGAACGGGCCTACCAGATGGCGCTGGCGCAGGATCCGCACAGCGACGCCACCATGTACAACCTGGCGCCGCTGCTGGCGCAGCTGGGCCGGCACGCCGAATCGCAGGCGATCGCCGCGCGCGTGAGCGCGATCCGCAAGGTGCCGCCCTTCCACTACTACCTCTCGGGGATCGAGGCGATGCAGCGCGCGGACTACGCGCTGGCGCGCGACATGTTCCGAAAGGAGGTCGAACGCGCACCGTATTACGACGAATTCCATTACTGGCTCGGCATGGCGCAGCTGCGGCTGGGCGAGGCCGGCGCGGCGCGCGCGCAGTTTGCACTGGCGCTCGAAAACAGCACCACCGACGGCTCGCGCAGCAAGTACTCGGCCAAGCTGCGCCACATGAAAGCGACCGCCAGCGGCAAGCTGTAAAACAGCGCGGCGCAACGCCGCGCGGCAGGCGCCGCCGGCACTGTTCAGCTCACCCCAAGACCTTTTGACAGCCGGGGCGCACAGTACGATACTGGGGGCAAGTTCATTCCCCGACCGGCTCTACGAACGGAGGCTCGCATGAAACACCTGGCCCTGCTGCTGATCGCATTCCTGCTGGGAGGCTGCGCGACGACGCAGGCGCCGCCCCCGGATACCAGCACGCTGCTGTCCGACTCGCTGTTCCAGCCACCCAAGGACAAGATCACCACCCAGGACCTGTTCACGGCCAGCCCGGCCATGAAGGAATACCTGCGCAGCTATGAGTTCCGACGGCTGTCCGGCACCCGCGGCGGCGCGCTGGGACTGATCGACGCGCTCTACACGCGCGGCCAGCTGCAGCTCGAATACGACACCACCGCCACCCGCAGCGCAGCGGAGACCTTCGAGAGCAAATCGGGCAACTGCCTGTCGCTGGTGATCATGACTGCCGCCTTCGCGCGCGAGCTTGGACTGTTCCCCACTTTCCAGACCGTCCTGGCCGGCGACACCTGGACCCGCTCCGGCGAACTGTACCTCTCCAACATGCACGTCAACCTGGCCATCGGCCGCCGCTCCGGCAAGGTCAACGGGCTTGACGACACTGCCGGCCTGCTGCTGGTCGACTTCCTGCCGCCCGAAGAAATGAAAGGCTTCAAATTCCGCCATATCGACGAAGGCATGGTCGAGGCGATGTACCTCAACAACCGCGCCGCCGAGGCGCTGTCCGAGAACCGCACCGACGACGCCTACTGGTGGGCGCGCAAGGCGGTGGTCGAGCATCCCGAATACACCCCGGCGATCAACACCCTGGGCGTGGTCTACCAGCGGCGCGGCCAGCCGACGCTGGCCGAACGCGCCTACAAGATGGCGCTGGCGCGCGATGCGCAGAGCGACGTCACCATGTACAACCTGATCCCGCTGCTGGCGCAGCTGGGCAAGCATGAGGAGTCGCAGGCGATGGCGGCACGGGTGGCCACCATACGCAAGGTCCCGCCCTTCCATTACTTCCGTTCCGGGATCGAGGCGATGCAGCGCGAGGACTACGCACTGGCGCGCGACCTGTTCCGCAAGGAGGTCGACCGCGCGCCGTACTACGACGAGTTCCACTACTGGCTGGGCATGGCGCAGCTGAAGCTGGGTGAGACCGGCGCGGCGCGAGCCCAGTTCGCCCTGGCGCTCGAGAACAGCAGCAGCACCGGGATGCGCAGCAAGTACTCGGCCAAGCTGCGCCACCTGAAGATGGCCAAGGGCGGCGACCTGTGAAAACGCTGGCCTTCCTGCTGGCGGCGGCATTGCTGGCGGGTTGCGCGTCGGCCCCGGTCGAGCGTGAGGCCGGACTGCCGGCCTACCTGATGGCCGATGCGCGTTTCGCGGCCCCATCGGAGCCGGTCGACACCAGCACGCTGTTCACCCTCAGCCCTGCGATGCACGCCTACCTTCACACGCTCAACATCCGCAACCCGGTACGCGACAAGAGCCCGCAGCGCAGGCTGGCCGAGGCGCTGTACAAGGAAGGCGAACTGCGGCTCGACTACGACGCCAGCGTGACGCATCCGGCGGCGGCGACCTTCGAGCGGAAGTCGGGCAACTGCCTGTCGCTGGTCATCATGACCGCAGCCTTCGCCAAGGAGATGGGCTTCAGGGTCACGTTCCAGGAAGTGCGGGTGGAAGAAACCTGGAGCCGGGAGGGAGCGCTGTACCTGGCCAACACGCACGTGAACGTCGTGCTCGGACGGCGCAGCGACGCGAGCAGGCCTGCCTGGGAATTCACCGAAGGGCTGCTGGTGGACTTCCTGCCGCCGGAAGACGCAGCGACGCACAAGTCGCAGCCGATCGGCGAGCACGCCATCGTCGCCATGTATGCAAACAACCGCGCCGCCGAAGCGCTGGCGCAGGGGCGCGTGTCCGATGCCTACTGGTGGGCGCGCAAGGCGATCGAGACCGACCCCGCGTTCGACATGGCCTACAACACGCTGGGCGTGGTGTACCAGCGCCACGGCGACAACGCGATGGCCGAAAAGGTGTTCACCGACGTGCTGACGCGCGCCCCGGACAACCGCATCGTGCTGCGGAACCTGGTGCCGGTGCTGGAAGCGCTGGACAAGCGCACCGAAGCGGACCAGGTGCGGGCGCGGCTGGCGGCGCTCGACCCCACCCCGCCCTTCCACTACTTCCAACTGGGACAGGCGGCGATGGCGCGCAACCAGTTCCGCGAGGCGCGCGACCTGTTTGCGCGCGAAATCGCGCGCGCGCCGTACTACCACGAGTTCCACTTCTGGCACGCGATGGCCAGCCTGCGCCTGGGCGACGACGACTCCGCGCGCAAGGACCTGGCGCGGGCGATCGAAACCAGCGGCACCGCCGACAGCCGCGCGCGCTACTCGGCCAAGCTCGATCACATGCGCAGGCTGCTGCCCCGCTCCACCCGGCGCTAGCGCTCAGGTTCTGCGGGGTCAAACTCGCACAGGGCACGCTTCAAAGCCTGCCATTGCTGCGACTTCGCGGCAAAGGTGGATTCCGGTCGCCGCCTCAAAACAAGGAATTGACCGGACTTTCGACCCTACGCGGAAGTTCGTTTGCAATCGCTCCGCTGCTTGGAGCACCTTACCTTCAATCGATTCAGGCGCCGCAATTTCTGATCCGGCGGCGCTTATCCCGCCAGCGACGGTTTCCTCCGCGATTCGCTGGCGTTCGTCGCATGGGCGAAAACACGCGCACCGGAGCCGCTAGAATGGCGGGGCGAGTTCAACACGAGGAATTTAATGAGTTTTCCCGCAGTTCGGCCATTCAACGCTCCTCCCCTGCCGAAGGTCGAGCACGACCGTCGCCTGGTGCGCCGCTACCTGCTGCAATCGGCGCTGCGCTTCAACGCCGGTTCGCTGCTGTTCCTTTCGCTGGCGATCGCACTGCTGCCGCTCTGGCTGAACTCCGGCACGGCTGCGCCGGGAGGATCGGGATCCGGCAAGCTGAATCCGTACATCGTCGGCGGCGTCGTGCTGGCGGTGATGGCCTGGTTCGCGATGATGTCGAGTGGGATCGCGCGCAGCTTTCTTGCCCGGCTGGGCGAGGAGGGCAAGGTCCTGTGCGCCGAGGCGATGGCTTCCTCGGTGGCGCGCCGCATCGATGCGCCGTTCAATTCCTATACGACCTTTGACCTGTGCACCGAATCCTTGTCGGGACTGTCGCTCGGCACCGCGCTCGGCTACTCCGGCCCGCCTGCGTTCTTCCACGACCCCTTCAAGGGCCGGATCGTGCTTGGCCGCTGGCGCCCGCTGGCGCTGGGGCGCCATGTCGAGGTGAGGGTATCGTCCGATCTGGGTCCCAGCTGCCACATCGAGCTGCGCTGCCGCCCGGGCCTGGCCTGGTTCGCGATCCAGCAGGGCGAGTCGATGAAGGCCGTCGAGATGGTGTGCGCCCAACTGCGCCAGCACCTCGCGCGCCATGCAAACGCACTGGATGCGGCCCGGCGTGAACGCGAGCTGGAACGCACCTCGCTGCAGGCACGCCTCTCGGCCTTGCAGGCCCAGGTAGAGCCGCACTTCCTGTTCAATACCCTGGCCAATCTGAAGTACCTGATCCGCACCAACCAGCAGGCCGCGCAGGACATGCTCGACCACCTGGTCGGCTACCTGCAGAACGCGATGCCGGATATGCGCTCGGTGTCCTCGAGCCTGGGACGGGAAATGGATCTTGTCAGCGACTACCTGGCGGTGATGCGCATCCGCATGGGCGCGCGCCTAAGCTTCGCAGTCGACGTGGACGAGGACCTGCGCAGCCTGCCGTTCCCGCCGGCGATGCTGATCTCGCTTGTGGAGAACGCTTTCAAACACGGCCTGGAGCGGGCCAGCCGGCCCGGCCTGATCACCATCAGCGCAAGGTGTGAGAGCACACGGGAGGGCGAGCTGCTGAGCGTGTCGGTGGTCGACGACGGCGTCGGCTTGACCGAACAGGCCGGGCAAGGCACGGGGCTGGCGAATATCGCTGAACGCTTGCTGCTGCTGTACGGGCGCGAGGCCAACCTTTTGGTGGGGCCCGGCGACGGACAAGGCGTGCGCGCCGTGCTGACGGTGCCTGTGGCAAGGAGCCAGGCATGATGCCGAGCGCCCTGATCGTCGAAGACGAGCCTCTGCTGCGTGCGGAACTGACGGACCATCTGAGCGTCCTGTGGCCCGAGCTGCAGATCGTCGGCCAAGTCGAGAACGGCATCGATGCGGTGGCGGCCATCGATGCGCTGAAACCGGATATCGTGTTCCTGGACATCCAGATGCCCGGCCTGAACGGCATGGAGGTGGCGCGCCATATTCCCGACTCCTGCCAGGTGGTATTCGTTACGGCTTACGCGGACTATGCCCTGGCCGCGTTCGATGCCGGCGCGTCCGACTACATAGTCAAGCCATTGACGACCGCGCGCCTGCTACAGACGATCCGCCGCCTGAAGTCGCGCCGGGGCGCAAGCCCACCACCGGCCGTGTGGGAAAAGCTGTTCGAGCAGGAGGGCGCGCCGGTGCACCTGAAGTGGATCAAGGCTTCGAGCGGCAACTCGGTGCGGCTGGTGATGGTGAGCGAAGTGTTGTACTTCCAGTCTGACGAAAAGTACACGCGGGTGGTAACGGAGAAAGGCGATGCGCTGATCCGGCTGCCTCTCAAGTCCCTGCTCGGGCAGTTGGACCCCCAGCTGTTCGCGCAAATCCACCGCAGCGCCATCGTCAATCTCCAGGCGGTCGACCGGGTCGAGCGCAGTGAGCTCGGAGGACGCGGCGGCGCCGTCGTGGAGGTCATTTTGAAAGGCCGGCCCGAGCGCTTGGCCGTTAGTGAAGCTTTTACCAGGCAGTTCCGCCAAATGTAGCCGGGCTGGTGGAGCCCGGCTGCGGCCCGGCACGGCTATGTCCCGGCCTTTTGATTCACATTTTCTATGGAGCCAAATCCTACTATGCGACACCTCCTTTCCGTAGCAGCCATGATCCTCTGCGTCATCGCCCTCCCCACCGCAGGCGCACAAGAACAGAGGCCGCCTGCGCCCGCGCAACAGTCGCGGTCCTTGAGCGCAGCAGACAAGGCCGCTGCCGTAGAACTGTTAGCCCAACGCCTGTCCGACAAATATATTTATGCTGACGAAGGCAAGAAGATGGCCGCTGCCGTTCGCGATCATTTGCAGAAGGGCGATTATGAGAAGGCTGCCACGGGTGCTGAATTCGCGGACTTGCTGGCGACCCATATCCAGGCTGCCCACCCCGATAAACACTTGAGCATCCGCTACTTCCTGAACGCGCCGCCTGACCGGCCTCGCCCTTCACTCAAAAACGGCGTGCCTGCCGAGATGCGGCAGCGTATGACCGAAGTGGGGCAATACATGAATTTCTCCGTTGAAAAGGTAGAGCGCCTGCCCGGCAATATCATGTACCTCAAGTTGAATGGTTTTTTTGAAGCAAGTATTGCCAAGGCCGCCGCTACAGCAGCCATGAATCTGGCAGCCAATGGCAACGCGATGATCATTGACCTGCGCGACAATCGTGGCGGCGACCCTGCCATGGTGGCGCACGTGGCAAGTTACCTGCTTGGCGACAAGAAGGTTCATCTGTCGGACATATACTTCCGGGCTGATGATGAAACCAATTCATTCTGGAGTGATCCTGAGGTCCCGGGACCCCGCTTTGGCGCTGACAAGCCTGTCTATGTGCTAACCAGCGGCAAAACTTTCTCCGCAGCTGAAGATTTTGCGTACAACCTCCAGGCTATCAAGCGCATTACTGTCGTTGGGGAAAAATCCGGTGGCGGTGCTCATCCGATCCAACCGTTCCGCATCGATCCGAATCTGGTCGCCGTGATTCCAGTAGGACGCTCGATTAACCCGATTACAAAAGGGGATTGGGAAGGTACCGGCGTGAAACCCGATGTTGCCGTCTCCGCGGAGAAGGCCCTGGCTAAAGCAAATGCACTTGCCCTGCGGGAGGTGCTGCCAAAGATCAAGAACCCGAACGAGCGGTCGATGCTTGAACAAAAGCTCGCCGAGCTGGAAACGGCTTTGTAAATCCTGCTTGAAGATGAGCATCCGCCTCTGGTCAAGGGCGCGGATGCTTACGTCCGCTTTTGGCCGCGAGAGCCGAGCGCAAGTGTTGCCACTGCCTGGCTTTGTCGGCATAGGGCAAAGTATGTGCCGGGCTGCTCGATGGCAGCTCCAGGATCTGGTAGGCGAGAGCCGCTTCCCCCAGCACTCTCAGCCCCAACCGCCCTGCGGTCCCGCCATTGAATGCAATCGCCTCGATATTAGGATGGCTCGAAAGCAAGCCACACAAATCGTTGTCATTGCGTTCCCTGATACGGCTATCGAGGCTGCCTTTTCGATGAGCCTCCGCGACCACATCCCACAGCCCTACGCCATGCGCCAGTAAGGCATCGAGCCTTGACGTGTAATCGAGGGAAACCAGGTCCAGGTCAATCACTTCCGACATCAACATCCAGAACTTGTTCTGACGGTTCCCGTAATACTCCTGCGCGGCCAGTGATTTGTCGCCCGGCAGGCTGCCCAGTACCAGCAGGCGCGTGCGATGGTCGACGACGGGTGCGAGGCAGCGCTTGCGTTCGTCGGGACTCAGGGTCTCTTCAGTCATCGGTGCATTTTACTAAAACCGGCAGATCCGCCGCCGTCGCCATGGCATGGGGTATCGCCCGCCGCAGGCAGGCTGCGTGTAGAATCTGCTCAACCGTTCCATGGAGAGCACGCGATGCGCGAGATCGACACCCTGCTGGCCAAGTACAGCGAAAGCCACCTCAATCCGACCAACGAAATCATCCACTTCATCTGCGTGCCGGTGATCGTGTTCACCCTGCTCGGGCTGCTGTGGGCGATCCACTGGTCGGTGGCGGTGGCGGTGACGATCGCGGCGATGGTCTATTACGTGAAGCTGTCGAAGCCGTTCGCGGTGGGGATGGCGCTGATGTCGGGCGTGATGCTGCTGCTGTTGGCGGCGCTGCCTGACCAGGCGATCCTGCCGCTGTCGATCGCCATCTTCGTGCTGGCGTGGGTCGGGCAGTTCGTCGGGCACCAGATCGAGGGCAAGAAGCCGTCGTTCATCGAAGACCTGCGCTTCCTGCTGATCGGGCCGCTGTTCGTGCTCAGCTTCCTGTACCGCCGCCTGAACCTCGCGTACTAGCGTCATCCCCGCGAAAGCGGGGACCCATGCTGAGGCTCAGTATGGGTTCCCGCGTGCGCGGGAATGACAATTGTTGGGTTGCCAGCAGGTAAGGACGCGCTGACGTATACTTGCTCGGATGTCCTCCCCCATTCTCTTCATAATCGCCTCGCTGATCTGGGGCTCCACGTTCTGGGCCATCACGCTGCAGCTGGGCGAAGTCCCTCCGGCGGTGTCGGTCGCCTACCGCTTCGGCCTGGCCAGCGCGGTCCTGTTCACCTACTGTCTGCTGCGCACCGGCCGCCTGCGCCTGCCGTGGCGCGTGCAGAAGTGGACCATGCTGCAGGGCTTCTTCACCTTCGGCCTGTCCTACGTCTGCACTTATATGTCGGAGCAGTACGTGGTGTCGGCCCTGGTCGCGGTGCTGTTCGCGCTGATGGTGTTCTGGAACCCGATCTTCAACCGGCTCGCGTTCGGCACCCACATCACCTGGCGCACCTGGGCCGCGGGCGGCGTCGCCATCGCCGGTGTGACGATGCTGTTCTATCACTCGATCGCGTCGAGCTGGAGCAGCATCATGTCGGGCGGTAGCGGCACTTTCCTCGCCGGCCTCGCGCTGGCGCTGACCGCGACGCTGGCCAGTTCGGCCGGCAACGTGGTCGTCATCAAGGTGCGCGAGCAGTCGCAGGACCTGATGCTGACCATGGCGTGGTCGATGTTCTGGGGCACGGCGATGGTGACGCTGTGGGCGCTGCTGTCCGGGCAGCACTTCATGCTGCCGCACGCGCCAAAGTACTGGGCGGGACTGGTCTACCTGTCGATCTTCGGCTCGGTGATCGCCTTCTTCGCCTACTTTACGCTGATCGCGCGCATCGGCTCGCAGAAGGCCGTATACATCGGCGTGATCACGCCGGTGATCTCGGTGCTGCTGTCGATACGCCTGGAAGGCTATTCACCCGGTGCGCTGGAGTGGTTCGGCATGATATTGTGCCTGTCCAGCGTGGCATGGGCGATTGCCTCGCCCGCACCCAAGCTTGTTCAACCTGAATAAAAAATCCATGAGTCCTGCCAAAGCATTTTCCATCCGCCCGGCCGAGCCGGCCGACGTTTCGCACATCTACGACATGATCGTGGAGCTGGCCGTGTTCGAGAAACTCGAGCACCTGGTGGTCGCCACCGAGGCGCTGCTGCACGAAGGTCTGTTCGGGGACAAACCGTCCGCCGAAGCCATCATCGGCACCGAGGACGGCGAAGTCGTCTGCTTCGCCCTGTTCTTCCATAACTTCTCGACCTTCCTGACCAAGAAGGGCCTGTACCTGGAAGACCTGTACGTGAAGCAGGCGCACCGCGGCAAGGGCTACGGCCGCCAGATGCTGATGGCGCTGGCGCGGATCGCGGTCGAACGCAATTGCGGACGCTTCGAATGGTCGGTGCTGGACTGGAACGAGAATGCGATCCGTTTCTACGAAGGCATGGGCGCGGACGTGATGCCGGACTGGCGCATCTGCCGCGTCACTGGCGACGCGCTGGCCAAGCTGGCGGATTCGGAAGGGTAAAAAAAACCACGGCAACTGCGCCGTGGGGAACCCATTTGAATGGGGAGGGGAGGCTCTACGGGTCCAATGTAGGACGCCCCGCCATTCATTGCTGCTTTCTTTACAACTCGTTACCACTGTAATAGACGGTTACGATGGGCGGAAGGACGTGCGGGATACCCCAGGGGGTATGCCTCGCGTGCCGTCTTTTGCTCATATACCCCCGGGGGTATGCCGTGGGACTGTCCCGGCGGGACTGTCCCCTGCCTTGCGCAGCATGGATTCC
>DASTVB010000206.1:0-21972 GCA_035759315.1 Telluria sp.
TGGAAACGCCGCGCCCCGAACGCTTGCGCGCGCCCCCTCCGCGCGGCGCCGCGCCGGCCATCCCGGCCGCGCCGGTCTCCTGGAGCGGCGACCTGCACGAGGCGGTGGTGCGGCTCGGCAAGCTGATTGCCGAAGGCGAGCTGGCCGGCGCGCGCCGCCTGGCCGACGAGCTGCGAGCCGCGATCCGGCATCCGGACGTGCCGCGGTCGTTCCGCCGCCTGGCCGGCGAGCTGGTCAGAAAGGTGTACCAGCTTCAGGAAGACAAGGATGCCTTGCTGGCCTTCCAGGACGAGGAACTGGCCGCCCTCGACGACGCGCTGTGCGACGCGCAGGGAGGGCCGACCCCGCGCTGAATAAAGTTTTCTTGGGCGGTGGCAACGACGTTGCTTCAGGTAAAATCTCTGGCATGAGAATTCTGATCAGCAACGACGACGGTTATCTCGCCCCCGGGATCAACGCGCTCGCCGAAGCCCTGGCCAGCGTCGCCGAGATCGTCGTGGTCGCGCCGGACAGCAACCGCTCCGGCTCGTCCAATTCGCTCTCGCTGGACCGTCCGCTGTCGGTCCAGCAGGCCGCCAACGGCTTCTATTTCGTGAACGGCACGCCGACCGACTGCGTGCACATTGCGCTCACCGGCATCATGGGCGAGCGCCCCGACCTGGTCGTCTCGGGCATCAACAATGGCCAGAACATGGGCGACGACACGCTGTATTCCGGCACCGTGGCGGCCGCCACCGAGGCTTACCTGTTCGGCATCCCCGCGATCGCATTCTCACAAGTCATGCATGGATGGCAACATGTCGAGGCCGCCGCGCAACTGGCGCGCGACATCGTGCTGCGCGGTTTCGACGAGCTTGACGCGCCGTTCCTGCTTAACGTCAACATTCCCAACCTGCCATACGACCAGCTCGGTTCAATCAAGGCCACCCGCCTGGGGCGCCGCCACCAGGCCGAGCCGGTGATCCGCACCCAGGACCCGCGCGGGCGCGAGCTGTTCTGGATCGGCGCGCCCGGCGCGACCCGCGACGCCGGGGAGGGCACCGATTTCCACGCCACCGCCAGCGGCCATACCTCGGTCACGCCGCTGCAGGTGGACCTGACCCACGTGGCCCAGCTGCGCCGCCTGCAGGAGAGCTTCAAATGAGCGAAAAGCGCAGCAATTTCCCCTTGCCGCTGTCGTCGGTGACCACCACGGGCGGCGCCCGCGGCCCGGCCGAACGCAAGTCGGTGGTCGCAACCCCGCAGACCGCGACCCGCAATGCCGCCGTCAGCGCCGTGTTCGCGCCGCGCCAGCCGCAGTCGCCACTGCCGCCGCCAGCGAAATCGGCGGCCCAGGCCTATGCGCCGCGGCCGGTGGCGCTGGTCGCGCCGCGCCCGGACATGATGGTGTCGGACGCGATCCGGCGCGCGATGGTGCAGCGGGTGGCGAAGCAGGGCGTGTCCGACCCGCAGGTCCTGGCCGCGCTCGACACCGTGCCGCGCCACCTGTTCATCGACCAGGCGCTGTCGGCCCAGGCCTATATCGACGCCTCGCTGCCGATCGGCCACCAGCAGACTATTTCCCAGCCGTACATCGTGGCGCGCATGATCGAAGTGATGCGCAACGGCGGCCAGCTGTCCAAGGTGCTCGAGATCGGCACCGGCTGCGGCTACCAGGCCGCGGTGCTGGCGCGGGTGGCGCGCGAGGTATACTCGATCGAGCGGATCCGCCCGCTGCACGAGCTGGCCAAGGCCAACCTGCGGCAGTTGCGTATCGCAAACCTCCGCTTGCACTACGGAGATGGTATGCTTGGGCTGCCGCAGGCTGCCCCGTTCGACGGCATCATCCTGGCGGCAGCCGGCCTTGAGGTGCCTCAAGCGCTGCTCGAGCAGCTGACCATCGGCGGCCGCCTGGTCGCCCCGGTGGGCGAACGCAACCAGTACCTGGAGCTGATCGTGCGTACCGGCAAGTCCGAATGGACCCGCGAGACGCTGGAAAGCTGCCACTTCGTCCCCCTGCGCGCCGGCACCATCTGAGCCCGCGACGTTAGTCGATACAAGAATTGAAGAGAATGAAATATACAAGCCATCTTGCCCTGATGACCATGACCGCCCTCCTGCTGGGCGGTTGCAGTTCCAGCCTGCGCAAGGCCCCGGTGGTCGAGCGCACCGTGCCGGCGGCCGCTAAGGCCGCGCCGCGCCAGCCGGTGCACGAAGTGCAGCGCCAGGACGCCAAGGGCACCTACACCGTTCGCAAGGGCGACACCCTGATCCAGATCGCGCTGGAATATGGCCTCAACTACCGCGACCTGGCCGAATGGAACAATCTGGGCGACCCGGACGAGATCCGCGTCGACCAGGTGCTGCGCCTGACCGAGCCGCCGCGCTCGCAGCGCGTGGCCACCACTTCGCCGGTGGCGATGCCGCCGGCCGAGCCGCGCGCGCCGGAAGCGCCGCGCAAGACTGAACCAAAAGCCGACAAGAAGCCATACACGGACCAGGCGATGGCCGAGATGAAGGCCGAGGGCGCCAGGCCGGCGGCTGCCGCCCCGGCGCCGGTCGCGGCCGCGCCCTCCGGCGGCATTTCGACCGGCTCTACCGTGACCGCCACCGACGACGAAAAGCTGAGCTGGATGTGGCCTTCCGACGGCCGCATCGTGGCCACCTTCGACGAAGGACGCAACAAGGGCATCGACATCGCCGGCAGCGAAGGCCAGAAAGTCCTGGCCGCCGGCGCCGGCAAGGTGATGTACGCGGGCAGTGGAATCCGCGGTTATGGTAATCTGGTCATCGTCAAACATACGAACAGCCTGCTGTCTGCCTACGCCCACAACCGCGCGATCGTGGTGAAGGAAGGGCAGAGCGTGGCCAAGGGGCAGGTCATCGCCGAAATGGGTTCCTCGGACACCGATTCGGTGAAGCTGCACTTTGAGATCCGCCAGCAGGGCAAGCCCGTCGATCCGTCGAAATTTTTGCCCAGTCGCTAAACGCCTATGACTAGCCCGCCCCGCAGAACCGACGATGACCCGCTCTCGGACGATTTTGCGGGAGACGGCGAAGACGGCCTCGACGCTGCCGGGCCGGTCGCGGCCGAGGCCGAAGCGGCGCCCGAATCGGGCGTCGTGCTCGAGACGGTCGACGAGCTGAAAAAAGTCCTGCAGGCCGAACTCTCGACCGACACCACCCAGCATTACCTGAACCAGATCGGCACCCGCCCGCTGCTCACGCCGCCGCAGGAAGTCCATTTCGCCACCCTGGCCAAGGCCGGCGACTTCGCCGCGCGCCAGACCATGATCGAGCACAACCTGCGGCTGGTGGTATCGATCGCCAAGCACTACATCAACCGCGGGGTGGTCCTGCTCGACATGATCGAGGAGGGCAACATCGGCCTGATGCGCGCGATCGACAAGTTCGAGCCGGAGCGCGGCTTCCGCTTTTCCACCTACGCCACCTGGTGGATCCGCCAGAGCATCGAGCGCGCCATCATGAACCAGGCCCGCACCGTGCGCCTGCCGGTGCACATGGTGCGCGAGCTGAACCAGGTGCTGCGCGCCAAATACCACCTGGAAGCCCAGCAGCACAGCGGCAAGGACGCCAGCGCCGAGGACATCGCCAGCCTGGTCGGCCGCCCGGTGGAGGAGGTGCAGGATATCCTGGCGCTGTCCGAACACGCCGCCTCTCTCGACGCCCCGCTCGACAACGATCCCCAGTCCAGCCTGATGGACATGCTGCCCGGCGACGCCGAGGATGGCCCCGATTCGCGCGCCGAACACCAGGAAATGACGCTGCTGGTGCGCGACTGGCTGACCAGGCTGCCCGACAAGCAGCGGCTGGTGATCATGCGCCGCTTCGGCCTCGACAACGACGATCCGGCCACGCTGGAAACGCTGGCCGAGGAAATGGGCGTGACCCGCGAACGGGTGCGCCAGATCCAGCAGGAAGCGCTGGTCAAGCTGAAGCGGGCGATGGCCGCCCGTGGCGTGGTGCGCGATTCCTTGCTATGATTCCGGGTTACGCGCCGGGGCCGCAGCCTGTTCCGGCCCTCCGCGGCCGACCCCCGGCCGCCCCCGTTCAGCTGGATCCGCATGCAACCCGACGACATCACCATCGACATCAAATCCCTCGACATGGACGCCCGCGGCGTCGGCCACCTGCTTAACGAAGACGGCTCGAACGGCAAGGTGATCTTCGTCGAAGGCGCGCTGCCCGGCGAACGGGTCAGCTTCTCCTCCTTCAAGAAAAAGAAGAACTGGGAAGCGGCCACCATGACCAGGCTGCACAAGGCCTCGCCGATGCGGATCGAACCGCGCTGCGAGCACTTCGCCGTGTGCGGCGGCTGCTCGATGCAGCACCTCGAGCCGAGCGCCCAGGTGGCGGTCAAGCAGCGCGTGCTGGAAGACGACCTTTGGCACATCAGCAAGGTCAAGGCCGACATGGTGATGCGTCCGCTGCAGGGCCCGACCTGGGGCTACCGCTACCGCGCGCGCCTGTCGGTGCGCTACGTCGAGAAGAAGGGCGGCATGCTGGTCGGCTTCCACGAGAAGAAGTCCTCCTTCATCGCCGAAATGACCAACTGCCACATCCTGCCGCGCCACGTGGCCGACATGCTGGTGCCGCTGCGCGTGCTGATCCGCGCGCTGTCGATCTACGACCAGATGCCGCAGATCGAAGTGGCGGTGGGCGAGGACGTCACCGCGATGGTGCTGCGCGTGATGGCGCCGATGACGCGCGCCGACGAAGAGCTGCTGAAGGCTTTCGCCGACCAGTGGAACATCCAGTGGTGGCTGCAGACCAAGGGCCCGGACACGGCGGCGCCGTTCTACCCGCTGGACAAGCAGCTGCACTACCTGCTGCCGGAATTCGGCATCCGCATGCCGTTCAAGCCGGTCGATTTCACCCAGGTCAACCACCACATCAACCGGGTGCTGGTGGCCAAGGCGCTGCGCCTGCTGGGCGTGCAGCCGGGCGAGCGCGTGGCCGATCTGTTCTGCGGCCTGGGCAATTTCACGCTGCCGCTGGCAACCCAGGCGCGCGAAGTGGTCGGCATCGAGGGCAGCAGCGCGCTGACCGAGCGCGCGCTCGACAACGCCAAGGCCAACGGCCTGGACGCCAAGACCACGTTCTATACCCGCAACCTGTTCGAGGCGACCACCGAAGACCTGATCGCGCTGGGCAAGTTCGACCGCATGCTGGTCGATCCGCCGCGCGACGGCGCGATGGCGATCGCCACCGCGCTGGCCGGCCTGCGCGAGCAGCGCCCGGACCTGATGCCCAAGCGTATCGTGTACGTGTCGTGCAGCCCATCCACGCTGGCGCGCGACGCCGGCATCCTGACCCACCAGGCCGGTTACGTGCTGTCCAAGGCCGGCGTGGTGAACATGTTCCCGCACACCTCGCACGTCGAATCCGTGGCTGTGTTTGATCTGCCGTAATTAGCAATTCAATAACGCGCGCACACTGGACTCCTGATTGACACGCCATCCAGGAGAACCCAATGAAGCTGAAAGCCGCGCTTGCCTCGCTGGCGGCGGTGTTTGCCGCCCCGGCGATGGCCGAAGTCGTCGTCATCGATTTCGATTCCATGGCCAGCAATGTCCATGTCCTCAACTACTACGCCGCCAGCAAGGGCGTCACCTTCCAGAATTTCATCACCGCTACCGGCACCGCGGCCTCGTCCGATCCGCGCTATGCCTACATGAACGGCCCCAGCGCTTCCATCAACGTGGCGGGCGGCTTCAGCGGCTTTAACTTCGGTTATGGCACCATGGCGCCGGCCACGATCCAGGTGTATTCCGGGCTGAACGGCACCGGCACGCTGCTCGGATCGACCGCGCTCAACGGCAATGCGATGGAGTTTGCCTTCAGTTCGGTCGCGTTCGCCGGCATCGGGCACTCGGTGGTGCTGAGCGGCAAATCGAACTACGCCGCACTGGACGACGTTGCGTTCACCTTGCCGGCCATCCCCGAGCCGCAGTCGTGGGCGATGCTGCTGGCGGGCCTCGCCGTCACCGGCTTCGCCGCCCGCCGCCGCTAGCGGACTTCACACCGTCATCCCCGCGAAAGCGGGGACCCATGCCTCGATCGTCCCACCGCGAAGCTGCCATGGTGCAGGCGCCCATGGGTTCCCGCGTTCGCTGGAATGACAGGCGTAAAAAAAGCCGGCCAATGGCCGGCTTTTGCTCGCGCGCCTGTGCGGTCAGTCGCGGTCGCCGCCCAGACCCAGCAGGGCCAGGAGATTGGCAAAGATGTTGTACACGTCCAGGTACAGCGCCAGCGTGGCCGAGATGTAGTTGGTCTCGCCGCCGTTCACGATACGCTGCACGTCGTACAGGATGTATGCCGAGAAGATGCCGATCGCCACCATCGAGATCACGATCTGCAGCATCGCCATGCCCAGGAAGATGTTGGCGATCGAGGCCAGGATCAGCACGATCACGCCGGCGAACAGCCACTTGCCCATCATCGAGAAGTCGCGCTTGGTCACGGTCGCGTAGCTTGCCATTACGGCAAATACCGCCGCGGTGCCGCCGAACGCGGTCATGATCAGCTGGCCGCCGTTGGCGTAGCCCAGCGTGCGGGTCAGCAGCGGGGCAAGCATCAGGCCCATGATGAAGGTGAACGCGAACAGCAGCGCCACGCCGACGCCCGAGTTCTTGTTCTTCTCGATCGCCCAGATGAATCCGAACGCGACCAGCAGGAACAGGATCATGCCCAGGCCGCCGAAATTGAGCGCCACGCCGAGGTACGCGCCGAGCACGGTCGGGATCATGGACAGGGCCAGCATCGCGTAGGTATTGCGCAGTACGCGGTTGCGGACGACTTCCCCGGTCGGGGATAGGTCGTAGGTGCGGTTATTGTTGGGGAACATCTTGCCTCCGATTGGATGGGTTCACTGCTTCAAGGATAGCACGCCTGCCGAAAATCGCTCAGAATGGGCGCCGGCGGGCCTTGAAATGCCGGCGCAACTCTATCACCTGCAAGTCTTCCCAGCAATATCGGTAGGGCAGGGCGTTGTATGGTAAAATCGAAGGTTGAGTCAGTTCTTAGATTTACGTTTTAAACCTTTCTTTTTATTGGAGTTTTACATGGCAATCGAACGCACCCTGTCGATCATCAAACCAGACGCAGTTGCTAAAAACGTCATCGGCCAAATCTATAGCCGTTTCGAAGGCGCTGGCCTGAAGATCGTCGCTGCGCGCATGGTCCAGCTGTCCCGCGCTGACGCGGAAGGCTTCTACGCAGTTCACGCTGCACGCCCATTCTTCAAGGACCTGGTCGATTTCATGATCTCCGGCCCTGTGATGGTCACCGCCCTGGAAGGCGAAGGCGCGATCGCCAAGAACCGCGACCTGATGGGCGCGACCGATCCGAAGAAAGCTGAACCAGGCACCATCCGCGCCGATTTCGCCGATTCGATCGATGCCAACGCTGTCCACGGTTCCGACGCTGCCGAAACCGCAGCTGTTGAAATCGCTTACTTCTTCCCAGCGCTGAACGTCTACAGCCGCTAATTGTTGTGCAAACCGCCCGCCCTGCCACAGGCCGGGCGGACGTTTTGAGGAAATGCCGAAATGACTGCTGCCCTGACCAACCTGCTGGACTTCGATCCCGACCAACTCGTCGCCTACTGCGCGTCGCTGGGCGAGAAGCCTTTCCGCGCCAAGCAGTTGCAGCGCTGGATCCACCAGTTCGGGGCCGCCGATTTCGACCAGATGACCGACCTGGCCAAGTCGCTGCGCGAAAAGCTCGCGACCCGCGCCGAAGTACGCGCGCCGGCGATCATCAGCGACCATACTTCCACCGACGGCACCCGCAAGTGGCTGGTCGACGTCGGTAACGGCAATGCCGTCGAAACCGTATTCATCCCCGAAGAAAACCGCGGCACGCTGTGCATCTCGACCCAGGCCGGCTGCGCGGTCAACTGCCGCTTCTGCTCGACCGGCAAGCAGGGCTTCTCGCGCAACCTGACGGTGGCCGAGATCATCGGCCAGCTGTGGATGGCCGAGTTCGAGCTGCGCCGTACCAAGGGCATCGAGCCGGGCCCGAAAGGCGAACGCCAGATCACCAATGTGGTCATGATGGGCATGGGCGAGCCTCTGCTCAACTTCGAGCCGACCGCCACCGCGCTCAAGCTGATGCTCGACGATAACGCTTACGGCCTGTCGCGCCGCCGCGTGACGCTCTCGACCTCCGGCGTGGTGCCGATGATGGACAAGCTGTCGCGCGAAGTGCCGGTGGCGCTGGCGGTGTCGCTGCACGCCTCCAACGACGCGCTGCGCGACGGCCTGGTGCCGCTGAACAAAAAATACCCGCTGCGCGAGCTGATGGCCGCCTGCAAGCGCTACCTCGAATTCGCGCCGCGCGACTTCATCACCTTCGAATACTGCATGCTGGACGGCGTCAACGACAGCGACGAGCACGCGCGCGAGCTGGTCGCGCTGGTGAACGATCCGGTGGTCGGCGTGAACTGCAAGTTCAACCTGATCCCGTTCAACCCGTTCCCTGAATCGGGCCTGCTGCGTTCGAAGAACCCGCGCATCAAGGCGTTCTCGCAGGTGCTGATCGACGCCGGCATCGTGACCACCATTCGCAAGACCCGCGGCGACGACATCGACGCCGCCTGCGGCCAGCTGGCCGGCGAAGTACAGGACCGTACCCGTGTGAACGAAAGGATGGAGAAGATGGCGGAATACAAGGAAAAATTCGGCGCGAATTTCGGCCGCATCGTGGAGATCCGTTCCTGATGGCGGCCCGGCCGTTGGCCAGGCAGGCCTGGGTGCTGGTGCTGGCGGCCCTGCTGGCCGCATGCGCCGGCGGTCCCGCCCCACAGGAACTGCGCACCGCCTCCGACGCCACCAGCAACGAAAAGCTGGCCGGCATCCGCCTGCAACTGGCCAGCGGCTACTACCAGGACGGCAAGTACGAAGTCGCGCTGGACGAAGTCAAGCAGGCCATCAATGCCTATCCCGGCTACGCCGAAGCGTACGGCATGCGCGGCCTGATCTACTCCAGCATGGGGCAGACCGCGCTGGCCGAGTCCAACTACCGGCGCGCGCTGGAACTGGCGCCGTCCAATCCGGACCTGGCCAACAACTACGGCTCGTTCCTGTGCCAGAACGGCAAGCCGGCCGAGGCGCTGCGCCAGTTCGACTCCGCGCTGGCCAACCGCACCTACCGCTCGCCGCTCAACGCGATGGTCAATGCCGGCACCTGCGCGGTGCAGATCAAGAACTACGAACTGGCCGAACGCTACCTGCTGGACGCGCTGCGCATCGCGCCCGACCAGCCGTCGGTCAACGCGGCGCTGGCCAAGGTCTACTTCGAACGGCGCGACATGACGCGCGCGCGCTTCTTCATCAACCGCCTGACCTCGACCCAGCGGCTGGACAGCCTGTCGGCCGAAACGCTGTGGCTGGCGGTGCGCATCGAGCGCCATTTCGGCGACAAGGCGATGGAAACCAGCCTGGCCACGCAGCTGCGCAAGCAGCACCCCGGTTCACCCGAATATGCCGCCTACCAGCGCGGCGCGTTTGACCAATAGGATTTGACGACAATGAGTACAGACGAACAAGCGATGGCGGCTCCGGAGCACGAGGCCCCCGGCCAGGTGCTGAAGGCCCGCCGCGAGGCATTGGGTATGTCGATCGAGCAGATCGCCGACCAGCTCAAGCTGGCGCCGCGCCAGGTGGTGGCGCTGGAAGCGGGCGACTACGAGAACCTGCCGCCGGCCGCCGTGGTGCGCGGCTTCGTGCGCGGCTACGCCAAGGTGCTCAAGCTCGACGCCACCCCGCTGGTGGCCGCGATCCCGGTCGATGCCGCGGCGGCCGCCGCCGACGCCTCGACCACGGTGCGCCGCGAGAAGGTCGCGTCGCTGCCGAAAGTGCGTTATCCGAGCCACGGCAAGCGTTCGCGCTTCCCGGTCGGCGCCGTGGTCCTGGCCGCGCTGGCGATCGCCGGCCTGGCAGCGGCCTGGCATTTCGGCCTGCTGCCGACCGGCGGCGACGCCGGCGCGCCGGCTACCTCGACCACCACGGTGGCCCCGCCTGCGGTGTCCGGATCCGAGCCGGTCGCGGCGCCCCTGGTTGCGCCCGCGGTGAACGGCGCCGCGCCTGCCGATCCGGCCCTGCAGCAGCAGACCGTGCCCCTGATTTCGGTGCCGCCGCCGGCGCCCGATCCGTCCGCGCCGGCAGGCACCGCGCCGGCCAATCCGCCGGCAGGCACCGCGCCGGCCAATCCGCCGGTGACTCCGCCGGCAGCCGGCCAGAACCCGCCGGTCACGACGCACGCCACGATGGCCACCGGCACCGCCGCCACCGCGGCGGCCGCCGCCAACGCGCTGGTGCTGAACGTGAAGCAGGATTCGTGGGTCGAAGTGCGCGGCTCGGGCCGTCCGCTGGTGTCGCGCCTGGTCAAGGCCGGCAGCACCGAAACCGTGAACATCACCGAGCCGGTCACGCTGGTGGTCGGCAACCCGGGCGGCGTGGACGCCACGCTGCGCGGTGCGCCGCTGGCGCTGCCTCCGCTGAAAGGCAGCACCGTCTCGCGCCAGAAGCTGAACTAAGAAACTAGAATCATGTCCTGTATCGAAACTCCAATCGCATCCGGCCCGCTCGCGCGCCGCGCTTCGCGCCGCGTGCTGGTCCAGCACGGCGAGCGCAAGGTATGGATCGGCGGCGACGCCCCGGTGGTGGTGCAGTCGATGACCAACACCGACACCGCCGACGTGATCGGCACCGCGATCCAGGTCAAGGAGCTGGCGCGCGCCGGCTCCGAGATGGTGCGCATCACGGTCAACAATCCGGAAGCGGCGGCCGCGGTGCCGCTGATCCGCGAGCAGCTCGACCGCATGGAAATCGACGTGCCGCTGGTGGGCGACTTCCACTACAACGGCCACACGCTGCTGCGCGACTTCCCCGAATGCGCGCGCACGCTGTCGAAGTACCGCATCAACCCCGGCAACGTGGGGCAGGGTGCCAAACGAGACAGCCAGTTCGCCCAAATGATCGAGGTCGCCGCCAAGTATGACAAGCCGGTGCGCATCGGCGTCAACTGGGGCAGCCTGGACCAGTCGCTGCTGGCCCGCATCATGGACCAGAACGCGTCGCGCGCCGAGCCATGGCCGGCGCAGGCGGTGATGTACGAAGCGCTGATCACGTCGGCGATCGAGAACGCGGTGCGCGCCGAGGAAATCGGCCTGGCCCGCGACAAGATCATCCTGTCGTGCAAGGTGTCGGGCGTGCAGGACCTGATCGCGGTGTACCGCGAGCTGGCGCGCCGCTGCGACTACCCGCTGCACCTGGGCCTGACCGAAGCGGGCATGGGCAGCAAGGGCATCGTCGCCTCGACCGCCGCGCTGGCGGTGCTGCTGCAAGAAGGCATCGGCGATACCATCCGCATTTCGCTGACCCCGGAACCGGGCGGCGACCGCACCAGGGAAGTGATCGTCGGCCAGGAGATCCTGCAGACCATGGGCCTGCGCAAGTTCGCGCCGATGGTAATCGCCTGCCCGGGCTGCGGCCGCACCACCTCGACCGTGTTCCAGGAACTGGCCGACAACATCCAGTCCTACCTGCGCGAGCAGATGCCGGAGTGGAAAAAGCACTACCCGGGCGTGGAGGCGATGAACGTGGCCGTGATGGGCTGCATCGTCAATGGCCCGGGCGAATCGAAGCACGCGAACATCGGCATCAGCCTGCCGGGCACGGGCGAATCACCCGCCGCGCCGGTATTCGTCGACGGCCAGAAAGTGGTCACCCTGCGCGGCGAGCGCATCGTGGAGGAGTTCCAGGCCATCGTCGACGACTACGTGAAACGCACCTACGGCGCCGTGGCCAGCCCGGCGCAAACAGAAACCGTATAAACGATATGTCCGAGAACAAGAAACCAGAAAAAATCACTGCCGTCAAAGGCATGAACGACATCCTGCCGGCCGACGCGCCGCTGTGGGAGCTGTTCGAGAACACCGTGCAGTCGGTCCTGAAAAGCTACGGCTTCCAGAAGATCGTCACCCCGATCGTCGAGGACACCTCGCTGTTCGCGCGCGCGATCGGCGCCGTCACCGACATCGTCGAAAAGGAGATGTACTCCTTCACCGATTCGATGAACGGCGACCAGCTGACGCTGCGCCCTGAAGGCACCGCCGGCGTGGTGCG
This sequence comes from Telluria sp., assembly GCA_035759315.1. Lineage (GTDB taxonomy): Bacteria > Pseudomonadota > Gammaproteobacteria > Burkholderiales > Burkholderiaceae_D > Telluria. The sequence goes on from DASTVB010000206.1 coordinate 12,132, forward strand.
CGCGGTGATCGAGCACAACCTCGTGTACGAAGGCCCGAAGCGCCTCTGGTACAAGGGTCCGATGTTCCGCCACGAGCGCCCGCAGCGCGGCCGCTACCGCCAGTTCTTCCAGATCGGCGCCGAGGCGATCGGCTTCGCCGGCCCGGACGTGGACGCGGAAATGATCATGCTGTGCCGCCGCCTGTGGGACGACCTGGGCCTGGACAAGATCCGCCTCGAGATCAACTCGATCGGCAACGCCGAGGAGCGCAATGCGCACCGCACCGACCTGATCGCCTACTTCGAAGCCAACGAAGCGCTGCTGGACGCGGAAGCAAAGCGCCGCCTGCACAGCAACCCGCTGCGCATCCTGGACACCAAGAACCCTGCGATGCAGGAGCTGGTGAACGCCGCGCCGAAGCTGCTGGACTACCTGAAGGACGAGTCGCTTGCGCACTTCAACGGCGTGCGCAAGATCCTCGACCATAACAACGTGCCGTACAAGATCAACCCGCGCCTGGTGCGCGGCCTGGACTACTACAACCGCACCGTGTTCGAGTGGGTCACCGACGAACTGGGCGCGCAGGGCACCGTGTGCGCCGGCGGCCGCTACGACCCGCTGGTGGAGCAGTTCGGCGGCAAGCCGACGCCCGCGGTGGGCTTCGCGATGGGCATCGAGCGCCTGATCGAGCTGATGAAGCTGGCCGGCGAGCCGGCCGAGCCGGCCCAGTGCGACGTCTACATGGTGCACCAGGGCGAGGAAGCGCAGCTGCAGGCCTTCGTGCTGGCCGAGCGGATCCGCGATGCCGGGCTTGACGTTGTGTTACATTGCGCGACGGCGACGGGCGCAGGCAGCTTCAAGAACCAGATGAAGAAGGCCGACGGCTCCGGCGCGGCATACGCCGTGATCCTGGGCGAGGACGAAATCGCCAACAAGTCGGCGGCGGTCAAGGACCTGCGCGGCAAGGAAGGCGAGACCGTGCAGCAGGCCAGCGTGCCGTTCGACGAAGTGGTCGACTACCTGGTCGACGAAATCATCGGCGCGCATGAGCACGACCACGATCACGAGCACGTGCATTACCACCCATGATATGGGGGAGTGTCCCGATGGGACGTCCCCGGCCTTTAAAACTTAAACTACAACATCAAGACAATGGCATACGATCTCGAAGAGCAGGAACAACTCGCGACGCTGAAGGACTTCTGGAAGAAGTACGGTAACCTGATCACCTGGGTGCTGATCATCGCCCTGGGCACCTACGCGGCCTACAATTTCTGGAACTACTACCAGCGCAAGCAGTCGGCCGAAGCGTCCAACATCTACGAACAGCAGCGCGCCGCGATCGAAGCCGGCGACAAGGCCAGGATCGCGCGCACCACCGGCGACATCCAGGACAAGTACGGCAAGACCGCGTACGCGCAGATGGCGGCGCTGGCGGCGGCCAAGGCGGCCTTCGACGGCAACGACCTGAAGGGCGCGAAGACCCAGCTGCAATGGGTGATCGACCACGGCAACGAAGAATACAAGTCGATCGCCATGCTGCGCCTGTCCGGCGTGCTGCTCGACGAGAAGCAGTTCGACGCCGCGCTCAAGCTGCTCGACGGCGAGATCCTGCCGCAGTTCAAGGCCGAAGTGTCCGACCGCAAGGGCGACGTGCTGGTTGCGCAAAACAAGATCGCCGAAGCGCGCGCCGCCTACCAGGCCGCGCTCGACGCGATGGATGAATCCAACCCGGGCCGCCAGCTGGTGCAGCTCAAGCTCGACGCGATCGGCGGCACGCCCGCCAAGGCCGCCCCGGCTCCGAAGGCCGCAGCGTAAGCTGGCCGAAAGCGGCCCGCCTGCGCGCCCGAAACGGCGGCAGGCGGGCTTTGTGTCTTCCAGACAGAACGAAAGTTAAGAACAATATGCGTATCAGCAAATACCTCGTGAGCGCCTCCGCCCTGGCCATGCTGGCCGGCTGCTCGTCGCTCCCGTCGCTCTCGTCGCTCAATCCGTTCGCGGACAAGCCCAAGGACGTGCCGGCCAAGCTGGTCGAACTGCAGGGCAGCATGGCCGTGCGCACCGCATGGAAGCTCGATATCGGCCGCGCCAACAACAACCTGTTCACCCCTGCGGTGGTCGGGAACACCCTGGTGCTGGCGGGTGGCGAAGGCGCGCTCGCGCGCGTCGATGCGGGCAGCGGCCAGGTGCTGTGGCGCATCCAGGCTGGCAAGCCGCTGACGGCCGGCGTCGGCACCGACGGTTCCATGATCGTGGTCGGCGGCGCCAAGGGCGCGGTACTGGCCTTCGACATGGACGGCAAGGAGCTGTGGCAGTGGCAGGCCTCGTCCGAAGTGCTGTCCTCGCCGGTGGTGGCGCAGGGCGTGGTGGTGGTGCGCAGCGTCGACAACCGCATCGTCGGCCTGGACGCCAAGACCGGCCAGCAGAAATGGACCGTCCAGCGTCCGTCGCCGCCGCTGTCGCTGCGCCTCGCGCCCGGCATGGCGGTTGCCGGCGACGACGTGATCGTGGCCCAGCCGGGCGGCAAGATGCTGCGCATGGCACTGGCCACCGGCGCGCCGAAATACGAGATCTCGGTCGGCGACCCGCGCGGTGCGACCGAGCTGGAACGCATGATCGACATGGGCGGCGCCCCGGTGCTGTCCAACGGCGATGTGTGCGCCGTCGCTTACCAGGGCCGTATAGGCTGTTTCGAGGCGGGCACCGCCACCGTGCGCTGGACCAAGGAGTTTTCCTCCGACGTCGGCGTGGCGGTGGACCAGCGCTTCGTGTTCGCGGTCGACGACAAGGGCGCGGTCCACGCGTTCAACCGCGAAAACGGCGCCAGCGCCTGGAAGAACGACAAGCTGGCCTTCCGCCATCCATCCACGCCGGTGTCGTACGGCCGTGCGGCAGCGGTGGGCGACTACGAAGGTTATGTGCATTTCATGTCGCGCGAGGACGGTACGTTCCTGGCGCGTGCGGCGATTGACGGCAGCGCGATTGGCGGTACGCCAGTAGTGGCCGGCGACAAGCTGATTTTTCAAACTCAAGCAGGAACCGTGGCCGCGATCGCGGTTGAATAAAATTTTATGAAGCCGGTAATAGCATTAGTAGGCCGACCCAACGTCGGAAAATCGACGTTGTTCAATCGCCTGACCCGTTCGCGCGACGCGCTGGTGGCAGACCTGCCAGGCCTGACGCGCGACCGTCACTATGGCGAAGGCCGTATCGGCGACCGTCCATTCCTCGTGATCGACACCGGCGGCTTCGAGCCGGTGGCGAAAGAGGGCATCATGAAGGAGATGGCCCAGCAGACCAAGCAGGCTGTCGCCGAAGCCGATGTCGTCGTCTTCATCGTCGATGGCCGCCAGGGCCTGACCCCGCACGACAAGACCATCACCGATTTCCTGCGCAAGTCGGGCCGCAAGGTCCTGCTGGTGGTGAACAAGTCGGAAGGCATGAAATACACCGCTGTGACGGCGGACTTCTACGAACTCGGCATGGGCGACCCGTACGTAATTTCGGCCGCCCACGGCGACGGCGTGCACGACCTGGTGACCGAGGCGCTGGACGCCGCGTTCGCCCAGCGTCCGGCCGACGACGAGGAACTGGCGCCGCAGGACCGCGGCGTGAAGATCGCGATCGTGGGCCGCCCGAACGTGGGCAAGTCCACCCTGATCAACACCCTGGTCGGCGAAGAGCGCGTGATCGCGTTCGACATGCCGGGCACCACCCGCGATTCGATCGAGATCCCGTTCGAGCGCGACGGCAAGCAGTACACCCTGATCGACACCGCCGGCATCCGCCGCCGCGGCAAGGTGTTCGAGGCGATCGAGAAATTCTCGGTTGTAAAGACGCTGCAGTCGATCTCGGACGCCAACGTGGTGATCCTGCTGCTCGACGCGCAGCAGGACATCTCGGAGCAGGACGCCCACATCGCCGGCTTCATCCTGGAATCGGGCCGCGCGCTGGTAGTTGCGGTCAACAAGTGGGACGGCCTGCAGTCGTCCGACCGCGACGAGATCAAGATCGACCTGGACCGCAAGCTGGACTTCCTGTCGTTCGCCAAGATGCACTTCATCTCGGCGCTCAAGGCGACCGGCATCGGCCCGCTGATGAAGTCGGTGGACTCGGCCTACGCCGCCGCCACCGCCAACCTGTCCACGCCACTGCTCACGCGCGCGCTGCAGGAAGCGATCGAGAAGCAGGAACCGAAGCGCAAGGGTTCGATCCGTCCGAAGATGCGCTACGCGCACCAGGGCGGCCAGAATCCGCCGATTATCGTGATCCACGGCAATGCCCTGGAAGCGGTCAGCGAGCCGTATAAGCGTTACTTGGAGAAACATTTCCGCGAGACATTCAAGCTGGTCGGCACCCCGCTGAGGATCGAATTGCGCACTGGCAAGAATCCATTTGCGCGCGGCGAGAAATCTTAAGGTGCATGCAACACAGAAGCTGAAAACAAGGTACAGTAGTCGCGGGAATTCCATTCGACCTTTTTTAGAATGACGCAACATCCCGGTACTTGAAAACGAGTTATTCGTCTCCAATTCTTAAGAACAACATACTACGGAGCTGTTATGAGCAATAAAGGGCAACTTTTACAAGACCCATTCCTCAATGCCTTGCGCAAAGAGCATGTACCCGTCTCGATCTACCTGGTCAACGGTATCAAACTGCAGGGCCACATCGAGTCCTTCGACCAGTACGTGGTTCTGCTGCGCAACACCGTGACCCAGATGGTCTACAAGCACGCGATCTCGACCGTGGTTCCGGCACGCGCCGTGAATCTGAATCTCGAACCGGAAGCGGAGTAAACCGCACTGACCGGGATTCTTATGCGCGCAGCCTTGGTAGGCATCGATTTCGGCGCTGGCGACTTTGAAGCCAGCATCGAAGAACTGTCGCTGCTTGCCCGTTCCGCGGGCGCCGAACCGATCACCACCATCACCGGCAAACGTTCCGCCCCTGACGCGGCCCTGTTCGTGGGCAGCGGCAAGGCGGACGAGATCGGCCACGCCTGTGTCGACGAAAACATCGACATCGTCATCTTCAACCACGCCCTGTCGCCGGCCCAGCAGCGCAACCTCGAGAAGCGCCTGCAGGTGCGCGTGCTCGACCGCACCAGCCTGATCCTGGACATCTTCGCGCAGCGCGCCCAGAGCCACGAGGGCAAGCTGCAGGTCGAGCTGGCGCAGTTGCAGCACCTGTCGACGCGCCTGATCCGCGGCTGGACCCACCTGGAACGCCAGAAGGGCGGTATTGGCCTGCGCGGTCCGGGCGAAACCCAGCTCGAGACCGACCGCCGCCTGATCGGCGAACGGGTGCGGATGCTGCGCGAGCGCCTGAAAAAGCTGCGCCGCCAGCACGAGACCCAGCGCCGCGCGCGCGGCCGCAGCAACACCTTCTCGGTGTCGCTGGTCGGCTACACCAACGCCGGCAAGTCGACCCTGTTCAACGCGATCACCAAGGCCGGCGTGTACGTCGCCAACCAGCTGTTCGCGACGCTCGACACCACCTCGCGCCGGGTCTACCTGAACGAGGAAGTCGGTTCGGTGGTCATGTCCGACACGGTCGGTTTCGTGCGCGAGCTGCCGCACCAGCTGGTGGCCGCGTTCCGGGCCACGCTGGAAGAGACCATCCGCGCCGACCTGCTGCTGCACGTGGTCGACGCCGCGTCGCCGGCGCGCATGGAGCAGATCGAGCAGGTCAACCTGGTGCTGAAGGAAATCGGCGCCGACCACATCCCGCAGATCCTGGTGTGGAACAAGATCGACGCCGCCGGCCACGAGCCGTCGGTGGAGCGCGACCAGGAAGGCCGCATCAGCCGCGTGTTCCTGAGCGCGCGCACCGGCGACGGCCTCGACCTGCTGCGCGACGCGATCGGCGAAGCGGCGCAGGCGGGACCGGCCGATAACCCGGAACAGCAGGACCAGCGTTTCACCGTTTCGCAAGATGACGAAGATGATTTCGAGGACGAAGACGCACCTGTGCCAACCCCATTATCCCGCGCGGGATCAGAATAAAAATGTTCGCAACCATCATAAAACGCCTGGGCATCAAACTTAACCTCAACGATCCGCGTTGGGGCCGCAAACCGGAAGGCGACAACAAGCAGTCGCAGGACGGCCGCCGTCCCAACGGCGGCGAGGGTCCGCCCGACCTCGACCAGCTGTGGCGCGACTTCAACGCGCGCCTGAACCGCCTGTTCGGCCAGAAGGGCCCGGGCGGCCCCGGCGGCAACGGCGCCGGCGGCGACATGAAGGGCGCCGGCTCGATCGCCCTGATCGTGGCGGTCATCGCGCTGCTGATCTGGCTGGCGAGCGGCTCGTTCATCGTGCAGGAAGGCCAGAAGGCGGTCGTGACCACCTTCGGCCGCCTGTCGCACACCGCCGGCTCCGGTTTCAACTGGCGCTGGCCCTACCCGATCCAGAGCCACGAGATCGTCAACGTCTCTCAGGTGCGCAACGTCGAAGTGGGCTACCGCGGTTCGGTGCGCAGCAAGCAGCCGCGCGAAGCGCTGATGCTGACCGACGACCAGAACATCATCGACATCCAGTTCGCAGTCCAGTACACGCTGAAGGACCCGGTCAGCTGGCTGTATAACAACCGCGAGCCGGAAGACAATATCCGCCAGGTCGCCGAGACCGCGATGCGCGAGATCGTCGGCCGCAGCAAGATGGACTTCGTGCTGTACGAAGGCCGCGAGAAGGTGGCCAAGGACGTGCACGCGCTGATGCAGCAGATCCTCGACAAGTACGCGTCGGGCGCCCAGATCAACAACGTCTCGATGCAGGCGGTGCAGCCGCCGGAGCAGGTGCAGGGCGCGTTCGACGACGCGCTCAAGGCCGGCCAGGACCGCCAGCGCGCGACCAACGAAGGCCAGGCCTACGCCAACACCGTGATCCCGGAAGCGCGCGGCAAGGCGATCCGCCTGATGCAGGAAGCCGAAGCCTACCGCTCGATGGTCACCGAGAACGCGACCGGTAACGCCTCGCGCTTCACCCAGGTGGTCACCGAGTACGCCAAGGCGCCTGCGGTCACCCGCGACCGCATGTACCTCGACACGATGCAGCAGGTATTCACCAGCACCAGCAAGGTGATGGTGGACGCCAAGTCCGGCAGCAACCTGCTGTACCTGCCGCTGGACAAACTGGTCTCGCAGGCCGCCGCCACCGACGCGTCCGCGCGTCCGGCAACGCCAGCGCCGGCGGCGACCCCGCCGGAAGTCATGCAAACCATTGAAACGGTCCAGCAGCGCAGCAGCCGCAGCCGCGAATCCTCGCGCGACCGGGAGAGCCGTTAATGAACCGCCTCGTCACACTCGCCATTGCCGGCTTCGTCGCGCTGGTACTGATTTCCTCGACCATGTTCGTGGTCGACCAGCGCCGCTACGCGATCGTCTTCTCCTTCGGTAAATACCAGGAGACCATCAACGAACCGGGCCTGCACTTCAAGCTGCCGCCGCCGTTCCAGAACGTGCTGTACCTGGACAAGCGCATCCTGACCATCGAATCGCCGGAAGCGGACCGCTTCATCACGGCCGAGAAGATGAACATCCTGGTCGACGCCTTCGTCAAGTGGCGCATCGTCGATCCGCGCCAGTACTTCGTCTCCTTCGGTGGCGACGAAGACAGCGCCAGCAACCGCATGTCGCAGATCATCAAGGCGGCGCTGAACGACGAGATCACCAAACGCACCGTGCGCGAAGTGATCTCCGGCGAGCGCGGCAACGTGATGGAAGCGATTCGCCAGCGCACCAACGCCGACGGCAAGCAGATCGGCGTCGAGATCCTGGACGTGCGCCTCAAGCGGGTGGAATACGTCGAGCAGATCAACAACTCGGTGTACGAGCGCATGAAGGCCGAGCGCGCGCGCGTGGCCAACGAACTGCGTTCGACCGGCCGCGCCGAATCGGAGCGCATCCGCGCCGACGCCGACCGCCAGAGCACCGTGATCCTGGCAGAAGCCTTCCGCGACGCCGAACGCATTCGCGGCGAGGGCGACGCCAAGGCTTCGCAGACCTACGCCACCGCGTTCGGCAAGAACCCGGAGTTCTACAAGTTCTACCGTTCGCTGGAAGCCTACCGCGCCACGTTCCGCAACCGCAGCGACGTGATGGTGCTCGACCCGAGCTCCGAGTTCTTCAAGTACTTCAAGAGCCCGACGGGCAAATAAGCATAGGAAGGGGACTGTCCCCGCAGGGGACCGTCCCCCGGTGTTGATTGCCGCCCGGGTTCGTCCAAACACCCGGGGACGGTCCCCTGCGGAGACAGTCCCCACACATTCGTGGCCCGAATCGGTGTATTTTCAGGTAAAATTACCGATTCGGCGCGCAATTCGCAGCACCCTGCGCGCCTGCAGGTTCCCGTTATTTAACAACCCCCGCACCTACCCCGAAGTCCATGCAGAACTGGCTGCTGCCCGAGAACATCGCTGACGTACTGCCGTCTGAAGCGCGCAAGATCGAAGAGCTGCGCCGCCTGATGCTGGACAACTTCCGCCTGTACGGCTACGAACTGGTGATGCCGCCGATGCTCGAGTACGTCGAGTCGCTGATGACGGGCGCCGGCAAGGACACCGAACTGCGCACCTTCAAGCTGGTCGACCAGCTGTCCGGCCGCATGCTCGGCCTGCGCTCGGACATGACCACGCAGGTGGCGCGCATCGACGCCCACCTGCTGAACCGCGCCTCGGTCACGCGCCTGTGCTACGCCGGCTCGGTGCTGCATACCCGCCCGTCGGGCCTGCACGCCACCCGCGAGCCGCTGCAGATCGGCGCCGAGGTGTACGGCCACGCCGGCCTGGAAGCGGATGCGGAGATCCAGGAACTGGCGCTTGCCTCGCTGGCCATCGCCGGCTTCGACGACGTCCGCCTCGACCTGTCGCACGTGGGCGTGCTGCGCGCGCTGCTGGCCGATGACCCGGCCGCCGCGAACTGCGAAACCGCGATCGTCGCGCTGCTGCGCGCCAAGGACGTGAGCGGGCTGGCCGAACTGGCAGCCCCGTTCCGGTCCGCGACGCGCGAAGCGCTGCTCGCGCTGCCTCTGCTGTACGGCGACGTCGATGTGCTGGGCCGCGCGCGCGAACTGCTGCCCGAGCTGCCGGGCGTGACCAAGGCGCTGTCCGAACTGGCGGCGCTGTCCGGCAGCGCGATCGGCCGCGCCGACGTCGCGATCGACCTGGCCGACCTGCGCGGCTACCAGTATGAAAGCGGCGCGATGTTCGCGCTGTACGTGCCGGGCCTGCCGAACGCGGTGGCGCGCGGCGGCCGTTACGACCATGTCGGCGAAGCCTTCGGACGCGCGCGTCCGGCAACCGGCTTCTCGATGGACCTGCGCGAACTGGCCCGGCTGCTGCCGGTCGCCGAGCGCAAACATTCGATTCGCGCACCGTGGGGCAATGCCCCCGAGCTGCGCGAAACAATCGCCGGCCTGCGCAAGGCCGGCGAAGTCGTGATCCAGTCACTGCCTGGACACGACGACGAGCAGGACGAGTTCGAGTACGACCGTGAGCTGGTACTCGAAGATGGAAACTGGATTCTTAAAAACTTAGGCTGAGTGTGATGTCAAAGAAAAACGTGGCAAAGAACGTCGTTGTCATCGGTACCCAATGGGGCGATGAAGGTAAAGGCAAGATCGTCGACTGGCTGACCGACCATGCCGCTGGCGTGGTGCGCTTCCAGGGCGGCCACAATGCCGGCCATACGCTGGTCATCGGCGGCCAGAAGACCGCGCTGCAGCTGATCCCGTCGGGCATCATGCGCCCGGGCGTGGCCTGCTACATCGGTAACGGTGTGGTGGTGTCGGTGCCGGACGTGATGCGCGAGATCGACAAGCTGGCTGCGAACGGCGTCGAAGTCGTGTCGCGCCTGAAGAT
>DASTVB010000207.1:0-2117 GCA_035759315.1 Telluria sp.
CCGCGGCGCGCAACACGCGGGCGGTGGAGTAGCGCGCGGTGGGGTTGTCGTCCACCACGAGCACGGTGTGGGGACGGGCGGGGCTTTCGGTCATCGAATGCGATCCATGGATGCTCAGCATAGCGGAAGCCGCGTCCGTCCGCGGCGCTGCCCCGTGTGCGGGGAGATGGGGCAAATGTCTGGCAGAGCCTGTGGGCGACGTCCTACAGGGCATGGCGCGCACTGCGCGGTTTACTACCGCCATCGAATTGCACGAAAGGCGCTTGCTCTCCCACAAACCGAACAAGCACCTTTCGTCTCCCGGTCACCCCGACTCCTCTGAGTCCCCTCCTCCTCCGGGGTGAGCTGGTCCGGCCCTCCGTCCCGCGACTGGCATTGTTACCCCCAGGTCTGACCTGGGGGTTCTTTTTTTGGGCACTGCTAGGTCGCTCGTGTCCGACGCGTATGGTCGGGCACAACCGGCATGTAAAGCGTTTCGCCGTAGTTACTCTGTAAACATCAGAGGAACACAAGCCCATGAAAGACGGACGACCCAACATCGAGCGCGACACGCCCAGGCGGCGCGCTTCCGACCGCAAGGGCGGCGGGCCGCGCAAGCAGCGCGACTACGTGTCGCGGGCGACGGCCACCGGCCACAGCGGCCGCGGCAGCGAAAGCGTGCTGCCGCACCTGCGGGACCAGCTGCGGCTCAAGGCCCTGCTGCCCACGCCCTTCCCCGTGCCGGAACAGGACATCCTCCCGGCCAAGGACTAGCGAGCGCCCCGACAAAAAAGAAGGCCCCAGCCTTCACGGCCTGGGGCCAATTCGCTTGGAGATCCGGGTTTCCTTCAGGTGACAGCGGTCACTCGGGCAGCTTGCGCCTGCCCTGCGTCCATTAGACGTCGCGTGGCTTCCCCGCTGCAAGGATGGGGGCGTGAAAGCCATTGCGAGACGTAACCCGGGGCGCGCCAGGGAGCCTTGTGACGAGCCATGACAAAATCCTCGGGATATGGCTTCCCCGATTGACAGCAAAGAAACCCCCGCCAAGCCCAGCAACTTCCTGCGGCAGGTGATCGAACGCGACCTGGAGCACGGCACCTACGCGCAGCGGCACTGGGCCGGCGCGCCCGGCGACGCGGCCACCCAGCAGGCGGGAGGCCTGGACCCGGCGCGCATCCGCACGCGCTTTCCGCCCGAGCCCAACGGCTACCTGCACGTGGGCCATGCCAAGAGCATCTGCCTGAACTTCGGCCTGGCGCGCGACTACGGCGGCGTCTGCCACATGCGCTTCGACGACACCAATCCCGAGAAGGAGGAGCAGGAGTACGTCGACGGCATCCTGGACGCCGTGCGCTGGCTGGGCTTCAGCTGGGACGCCAACGGCACCAGCCACCTTTACGAGGCCAGCAGCTACTTCGACTTCATGTACCGCGCCGCCGAGTACCTGATCGAGGCCGGCCACGCCTACGTCGATGAACAGACGCCGGAAGAGATGCGCGCCAACCGCGGCGACTTCAGCAAGCCCGGCGTGGACAGCCCCTTCCGCAGCCGCAGCATCGACGAGAACCTGCAGCGCTTTCGCGACATGCGCGACGGCAAGATGGCCGACGGCTCCGCCGTGCTGCGCGCGAAGATCGACATGGCGAGTCCCAACATCAACATGCGGGACCCGACCATCTACCGCATCAAGCATGCGGAGCACCATGCGACCGGCGACAAGTGGTGCATCTACCCGATGTACACCTTCGCGCACCCGATCGAGGACGCGCTGGAGAACATCACCCACAGCATCTGCACGCTGGAGTTCGAAGACCAGCGCCCCTTCTACGACTGGCTGCTGGACCGGCTGGCCGAAGGCGGCCTGATCAACACGCCGCATCCGCGCCAGTACGAATTCGCGCGGCTGAACCTCACCTACGTGATCACCAGCAAGCGCAAGCTGAAGCAGCTGGTGGACCAGGGCCACGTCTCCGGCTGGGACGACCCGCGCATGCCCACCATCGTCGGCCTGCGTCGCCGGGGCTATACGCCCGAGAGCATTCAGCTGTTTGCGGAACGCATCGGCGTGACGAAGAGCGACAGCTGGATCGACTACAGCACGCTGGAAGGCGCGCTGCGCGATGACCTGGACCCGAAGG
>DASTVB010000208.1:0-57180 GCA_035759315.1 Telluria sp.
GTACTGAAGATGCGCCACTTCGACGTGCAGCTGATCGGCGGCATGGTCCTCCACAGCGGCAAGATCGCCGAAATGGGCACGGGCGAAGGCAAGACGCTGATGGCGACCCTGCCGGCCTACCTGAACGCGCTGTCCGGCAAGGGCGTGCACGTCATTACCGTCAACGATTACCTGGCACAGCGCGACGCCGAGTGGATGGGCCGCCTGTACGGCTGGCTGGGCCTGACCACCGGCGTGAACCTGTCGCAGATGGCGCACGACACCAAGCAGCAGGCTTACGCGGCCGACATCACCTACGGCACCAACAACGAATTCGGCTTCGACTACCTGCGCGACAACATGGTCTATGAAGCGAAGGAGCGCGTGCAGCGCGGCCTGAACTTCGCCGTGGTCGACGAAGTCGACTCGATCCTGATCGACGAAGCGCGCACCCCGCTGATCATCTCCGGCCAGGCCGAGAACCACACCGACCTGTATTACAAGATCAACGAAGTGCCGAAGATGCTGACGCTGCAGATCGGCGAAGAGACTTCCGACGGCAAGGGCAAGATCGAAGTCCCGGGCGACTACACCAAGGACGAGAAGGCGCACACCGTGCTGCTGACCGAGTCCGGCCACGAGCACGCCGAAGAGATCCTGACCAAAATGGGCCTGCTGCCGGAAGGCGCATCGCTGTACGACGCGGCCAACATCACCCTGATCCACCACCTGTACGCCGCGCTGCGCGCGCACGCGCTGTACCACAAGGACCAGCACTACGTGGTGCAGAACAACGAAGTGGTGATCGTCGACGAATTCACCGGTCGCCTGATGACCGGCCGCCGCTGGTCCGAAGGCCTGCACCAGGCTGTCGAAGCGAAGGAAGGCGTCAAGATCCAGAACGAGAACCAGACCCTGGCCTCGATCACCTTCCAGAACTACTTCCGCATGTACGGCAAGCTGTCCGGCATGACCGGCACCGCCGACACCGAAGCGTACGAATTCCAGGAAATCTACGGCCTCGAAACCGTCGTGATCCCGCCGAACCGTCCTTCGCAGCGCAAGGACCGCCAGGACCAGGTCTACAAGTCGAACGAAGAAAAGTACCAGGCCATGCTGATCGACATCCGCGACTGCTACGAGCGCGGCCAGCCGGTGCTGGTGGGTACCACCTCGATCGAAAACTCCGAACTGCTGTCGGGCATCCTGACCAAGGCCGGCCTCGAACACAACGTCCTGAACGCGAAGCAGCACGCACGCGAAGCTGAAATCATCGCGCAGGCGGGCCGTCCGAAGATGATCACCATCGCCACCAACATGGCCGGCCGCGGTACCGACATCGTCCTGGGCGGTAACGTCGAAAAGCAGATCCAGATCATCGAAGCGAACCCAGAGCTGTCGGACGCCGACAAGGAAGCGCAATCGCACAAGCTGCGCGACGAATGGCAATCGCTGCATGACCACGTGGTCGAGCAGGGCGGCCTGCACATCGTCGGCACCGAGCGCCACGAATCGCGCCGCGTCGACAACCAGCTGCGCGGACGTTCCGGCCGCCAGGGCGACCCGGGCTCCTCGCGCTTCTACCTCTCGCTGGACGATCCGCTGCTGCGCATCTTCGCCGGCGACCGCGTGCGCGCGATCATGGAACGCCTGCAGATGCCTGAAGGCGAACCGATCGAAGCGGGCATCGTGACCCGTTCGATCGAATCGGCGCAGCGCAAGGTCGAGGCCCGCAACTTCGACATCCGCAAACAGCTGCTGGAATACGACGACGTCGCCAACGACCAGCGCAAGGTGATCTACACCCAGCGTAACGAACTGCTGGAATCGACCGACATGACCGAGCTGATTGGCTCGCTGCGCCATGGCGTGTTCACCGACGTGGTGCGCAGCTTCGTGCCGGCCGAATCGGTGGAAGAGCAGTGGGACATCAAGGGCCTGGAAGCGGCGCTGGCCGGCGACTGGAACCTGCCGGTTCCGTTGGCGGCCGCGCTGGAAGCGGACCACACGCTTAACGACGACGACATCCTGGAAAAGGTGCTGGAAGCCGCGGACCAGTCGTACAACGACAAAGTGGCGATCGTCGGCAAGGAGTCGTTCGGCGGCTTCGAGCGCAACGTCATGCTGCAGAGCGTCGACACGCACTGGCGCGAGCACCTGGCTGCGCTGGACCACCTGCGCCAAGGCATCCACCTGCGCGGCTACGCGCAGAAGAATCCGAAGCAGGAATACAAGCGCGAAGCGTTCGAACTGTTCGGCCAGATGCTCGACATGATCAAGAACGAAGTCATTCGCACGATCATGACCGTCCGCATCCAGACCCGCGAAGAGATCGAGGAAGCGGAAGCCGCGATGCAGGCGCCTGCGCTGGAAAACGTCAACTACCAGCACGCCGACTTCAACCCGAATGCGGCGCCGGAAGAGCTGCTGGCGCCGACCGCGGCCCCGTCGGCTGCGATGTCGGCAGAAGAGCTCCCGTTCGGCTACAAGGTTGGCCGCAACGATCCGTGCCCTTGCGGCAGCGGCAAGAAGTTCAAGCAGTGCCACGGCAAGCTGGCGTAACACCGGCGTTGGCGTAGCATCGAAAGGGCAGACGAAGCGTCTGCCCTTTTTTTATTTGCGTTGCCGGCACCGTCATCCCAGCGCTGGCTGGGATCCATGCTGAGGGTCCGTAGACGGCGCAGTCGTTATGCGAATGGCGTATGGGTCCCAGCCTTCGCTGGGACGACGGAGCTATCGGATTTGGCCTGTTCGAGCTCGTCGCAGAAGCGTTCGATCTCGGCGTCGGCCCACGCGCCGCCCAGCGCGTAGCTGGACAGCGAGCGGCCGAACGCGAGCCGGCTGATCGCGCGGAACACGTACTCCATCTCGTTAAAGAAGAAGAACTCGTGGAAGGTGCTCGATACCGCCAGCGTGCTGACCACGCGCGCCTCGCGCGCCGCGACGCGGTGCCTGATCGGCGTAAACAGCATCTGCACTTCGAACACGTCGAGCGGCGGGCCGCAGAAGGTCGCGAACGAGGCCACCGGCTTGCCGGCCAGGCCGCCGAGCGTGTTCAGGTAGCGCGCGACCGGATAGGCGATGTACAGCCACTTGGGGCCGCCGACGCAAACGGCGTCGAAGCCCGACGCATCCGGATGCGCCAGCGGCTCGAGATCGTGCTCCGCCTGCGGGTAGCGCCTGAACCACCAGTTGCGGAACAGCGGCACCCACAGGATCAGGGGCAGCAGGGGGATCGCGGGCCAGAGTGGCGGCACCAGGCGCCAGCGGCTTGGCCGCTCGCGCGGCGTGATGGTTTCGATCGCCAGCTCGTGGCCGCGCGCCGCCAGCCGTGCGGCCAGGTGGTCGGCGAGGCGCGCCGTGTGTCCGGTGCGTGAGAAGCAGGCGAGCAGTATTTTCATCCGGGTCGGCGCGATTGGAGCGGAGCGGGTCAGCCGCCCATTTTACTTGTCGATTTGCCATTTGTAAGCAGCTTTTCCCGGCCTGGCCGCGCAGGCCGAATGCGCGGTGGCTAGCCCGCCCCGTCGTCAAGGCAGCCGCGATGGCGGTACAATAGCGGCTTCGGACTTTTACCCCATTTCATAAGAAGATAAACGCCATGGCCGTCAATTTTCCACAGATTGTCCCCGCCGACCTGAAGCCGGTCGCCGGCATCGAACTCGGATTCGCCGAAGGCGGCATCAAGAAGCCGGGCCGCAAGGACGTGCTCGTGATGAAGCTCGCGCAGACCGCGACCGTCGCCGGCGTCTTCACCAAGAACCGCTTCTGCGCCGCGCCGGTCCAGATCAGCAAATCGAACCTCGCCGCGGGCGCGCACATCCGCGCGCTGCTGGTCAACACCGGCAACGCCAACGCCGGTACCGGCGAGCAGGGCCTGGCGCGTGCGCAGGAGACCTGCGCCGCGCTGGCCGGCCTGCTCGACTGCGCGCCGGAACAGATCCTGCCGTTTTCGACCGGCGTCATCCTCGAGCCGCTGCCGGTCGAGAAAATCGTCGCCGCGCTGCCGGCCGCGATCTCCAACCTCAAGGCCGACAACTGGTTCAACGCGGCCGAAGCGATCATGACCACCGACACGCTGCCGAAGGCCGCGTCGCGCACCGTGAGCATCGGCGGGCATAGCGTCACCATGACCGGCATCAGCAAGGGCGCCGGCATGATCAAGCCGAACATGGCGACCATGCTGGGCTACCTCGCGTTCGACGCCAAGGTCGCGCAGCCTGTGCTCGAGCAGCTGGTGCGGCATGCGGCGGACCACTCGTTCAACTCGATCACCATCGACGGAGACACCTCGACCAACGACTCGTTCATGCTGATCGCCACCGGCGCCGGCACGCTCGAAGTGACGTCCACCGACACGCCTGAATACGCCGAACTGCGCGACGCCGTGACTGGCCTGGCGCGCCACCTGGCGCAGCTGATCATCCGCGACGGCGAGGGCGCGACCAAGTTCATGACCATCACCGTGGAAGAGGGCGCGACGGTCGAAGAGTGCCGCAAGATCGCGTACTCGATCGCGCACTCCCCGCTGGTCAAGACCGCCTTCTTCGCGTCCGACCCGAACCTGGGCCGCATCCTGGCCGCGGTGGGCTATGCCGGCGTGGACGACCTCGACGTCAGCAAAGTCAACCTGTACCTGGACGACGTGTGGGTCGCCAAGCATGGCGGACGCAACCCGGACTACCAGGAAGCGGACGGCCAGCGCGTGATGAAGCAGAGCGAGATCACCGTGCGGGTGCAGCTCGCGCGCGGCGAATGCACTGCGACCGTGTGGACCTGCGACCTGTCGCACGACTACGTCTCGATCAACGCCGACTACCGTTCATAAGCGCCCGCTGCACCGATGAACCTCGCTTTGTCATCCCCGCGCACGCGGGGATCCATGCTGATGATGCAAAACGTCTCCGTAACACGGAGGCCCGCTCGTGGGTGAGCCGGCCGCGCGTCCGATCGACGTCGCAGTCGGCATCCTGGTCAACGCGAACGGCGACGTCCTGCTTGGCCAGCGGCCCGAGGGCAAGCCGTATGCCGGCTACTGGGAATTCCCGGGCGGGAAAGTGGAGCAGGGCGAATCGATCCTGCATGCGCTGCAGCGCGAATTCGTCGAAGAACTGGGCGTCGAGATCCTGAGCGCGACCGAGTGGTGCGGCGTCGAGCACGTGTACGAACACGCGCACGTGCGCCTGCATTTTTTTATCAGCCACGACTGGCGCGGCGAACCGCAAAGCCTGGAGGGACAGGCGTTCGCGTGGCAGGGCGCGGTGGGCGTGGAGCCGCTGCTGCCGGCGACCATCCCATTATTACAATGGCTCGACGCATGGCGCGCCGAAGCCGCACAAACCAAAACTCCTGAAGGACAGCTGTGAAGATCATCGTACTTGGCAGTGGCGTCATTGGCACCACCACCGCATACTACCTGGCCAAGGCCGGGCACGAAGTCACCGTCATCGACCGCCAGCCGAGCGCCGGCCTCGAGACCAGCTACGCGAATGCGGGCGAAGTCTCGCCGGGCTACGCCTCGCCGTGGGCGGGTCCGGGCGTGCCGGCCAAGGCCGTCAAATGGCTGCTGATGCAGCATAGCCCGCTGGTCGTGCGGCCGCAGCTGGACCCGGCGCAGTGGCGCTGGATGCTGCAGATGCTCGCCAACTGCAACTGGACCAGCTACCGGCGCAACAAGGGCCGCATGGTGCGGCTGGCCGAATACTCGCGCGACTGCATGATCCAGCTGCGCGCCGACACCGGCATCAAATACGACGAGCGCACCAAGGGCACGCTGCAGGTGTTCCGCACCCAGCAGCAGCTCGACGGATCGCAGGGCGACACCGACGTGCTGAGGGAATACGGCGTGCCGTACGAAGTGCTCGATGCGGCCGGCTGCGTGAGCGCCGAGCCTGCGCTGGCGCGCGTGGCCGACAAGATCGTCGGCGGCCTGCGCCTGCCGGGCGACGAGACCGGCGACTGCTTCAAGTTCACCCAGAACCTGGCGCAGATGGCGACCGCGCTGGGCGTCCAGTTCAAACAGAACGTCAAGATCGAGCGCCTCGCGTTTGAGGGCGACCGCATCACCGGCGTCGTCACCAGCGAAGGCGAACTGAAGGCGGACAGCTACGTGCTGGCGCTGGGCAGCTACTCGCCGCTGATGCTGCGCGAACTAGGCATCAAGATCCCGGTGTATCCGGTCAAGGGCTACTCCATCACCGTGCCGATCGTCGACGCGGCGGGCGCGCCCGAATCGACCGTCATGGACGAGACCTACAAAGTGGCGATCACGCGTTTGGGCGACCGCATCCGCGTGGGCGGCACGGCCGAACTGTCCGGCTACGACCTGACCCTGCGCGAAGCGCGCCGCGACACCCTCGTGCATTCCGTGAGCGACCTGTTCCCGGCGGGCGGCGACACCGCGCGCGCCGAATTCTGGTGCGGCCTGCGCCCGATGACGCCGGATGGCACGCCCGTGGTTGGTCCCACGCCGTACCGCAACCTGCACCTGAACACCGGCCACGGCACCCTCGGCTGGACCATGGCCTGCGGCTCCGCCCAGCTGCTGACGGACCTGGTGTCCGGCCGCCAGCCCGCGATCAGCCTCGAAGGCCTGTTCATGGACCGCTACGCCAGCAACAAGCGCCCCCTCCACATCCCCGCCGGCATCACCCCCTAACCCCTGGGGTCAGGACACTCGGCCCACCCCCGGGGTCAGTCACTTCCTATGGGAGCGTGACCTGACCCCGGTGTCGTTTTACGCTACCTAGAGTTTCGCGCTGCTAACGATGTCGACATGGCGGGCCAGCCTGGCTTCGAGCGGCGTTTCCTCGTCGGACAACGTGTAGGCCAGCCACGGTGGGCAGGTGTCCATGCCGACGTGCGCGCGGTAGCTGCTCCACTCCCATTCGTGCGGATCGCGCACCAGCTTGGCCCGCACCGGATTGAGCTCGACGTAGCGGCAGGCCTCGATCATGTATTCGTCGCGCCCGATGAGGTTGGCGTAGAAGCGTCCCTGGAACACATGTCCGCAGGTGGTGTGGCGGCGGTTGTACCTCTGCGTGTACACGCCATTGATGAAGCGCATCGTCGCCGACAGGTTGCCCTGCCGCGTCTGCATGACGAGGTGGTAGTGGTTGCCCATCAGGCAGTAGGCGAGCACCAGCAGCTCATATTTCTCCGCGGCCTCGGCCAGCACGCCCAGGAACATGTGGCGGTCGCCATCGGCGTCGAAGATCGGCTCTTGGCGGTCACCGCGCGAGCAGACGTGGTACAGCGCACCAGGAAATTGAACACGTGGACGGCGGGCCATGGCGACTCCTCAATTGGTGGAATTGAAGAGTTGGACCGCGGAGGCTACCGACGGTTCCGCTTACAACCACGGGGTCAGACACCTCCGGGGGAGGAGGCCTGACCCCCGGGTTGAGGTGGATCAGGGGGCGTCGGGGTCGAGCGGGTCTTCGGGGACGGCGCCAGGTATTTTGTATTTCTCTTCGGCCCAGGCGCCCAGGTCGATTTGCTTGCAGCGCTCGGAGCAGAAGGGACGGAATTTGTTGGCCTCGGTCCATTCGACTTTGGCGTTGCAGGTGGGGCAGTTGACGGTGGCCATGCTTAGAAGTTACAGAGGGTCAGCTCGAATGGGACGTCTTCTTCCAGCGGTTTCGGCTTCAAATCGCCGCCTTGCGTGGTGAATCGTACCCAGAGCATGTATTTGTTAGCGGAAATTTCGGGGATCGCGCCCAGCGATTCGTCCAGCGACAGGCGCAGCATCTGGTACACCTTGCCCTGCAGCATTTGCTGGTAGGAGCCGGCGATGGCAATCATTTTAACGGGCCCGCCGCTGTCGCGCAGCAGCCGCAGTACCAGGCTGAGCGCTTCGAACAGCGGGGACAGCGGCGCGAACCAGCCCATGATGTCGTTGTAGCGCTGCTGCGCGCTGCGCCGCTGCCACGCATGGTACGAGGGCAGGTCGAATTCGCACGCCCCGCCCGGGATGATGGTACGCCCACGGATGCTCATCAGCCATTCGTTGTCGCGCACGTTCTGTCCGGTCTTGCCCTGCGCCGCCACCAGCCGCGCGCTGACCTGTTCGAGTTCGCTCAGTACCGCGTCCAGCATCTCGGGCGCGACGTTCGGGTTGCTGCGGTAGGAGAGCAGGCTCTGCTTCTGGCGCTCGAGTTCCTGCAGCAGGTCGGATTTGAGGTCGGCGCGCCCCGCCACTTCGAGCATGTCGAAAATGGTCGAAAGGGCGACATGGTGCTGCATGGGATGTTCTTGATTGACGAAAAACTTGAATTTCTCGTACAGGTCTTCCAGCCGCAACAACGTGCGTATGCGCTCGTTGAAAGGGTATTCGTAGACGATCAAAATGACATCCCTTTAAGTGGTGGCCGGACAACAACTACGTGATTCTCTATCAAGTGTCGCAAAATTACAAACGCTCTCTGGGTCCGGCGTCCAATTTTGCTGCAAATGCGAGATATTGTTGGTGCAAGGCCTCCACCCGTAGCTCCAGTACGTCGATTTCGGTGTCGTTGACGATCACGTCGTCGGCCGCCGCCAGCCGTTCGGCGCGGCTGGCCTGGGTCGCCATGATGGCCTGGACCTGGCTTTCGGCCAGTCCGTTGCGCGCCACCACGCGCTGCACCTGCAGCGCTTCCGGGCAGTCCACCACCAGCACCCGCGCGACGCGCTCGCGCCAGTCGCCCGATTCCACCAGCAGCGGAACCACAAAGATGGTGTAGGGGCCGGTCGCGTTGACGGCGGCGGCATTGGCAGCTTCGCGGATCATCGGGTGCAGGATCGCTTCGAGCCGTTGCCGCGCGCCCGGGTCGGAAAACACCAGCGCGCGCATCTGCGCCCGGTCGAGCGAACCGTCGGCGGCCACGAAGCCGGTCCCGAATTCGGCGGCGATGCGCGCCATCGCCGGCCCGTGCGGCGCGGTCATCGCGTGCGCGATGGCGTCGGTGTCGATCACGGTCACGCCGCGCTCGGCGAACATGAAGCCGACCAGCGACTTGCCGCTGCCGATGCCGCCGGTCAGGCCGACGGTGAATGCGGTGGTGTGGGGAGCGCTCATGGGATGTTCCGCGCTCCCCGCTTCAGCCGACGATTTGGGTGGTGAAGGCGGCCAGCGGCGCGCCATACAGCATGGCGATCAGGCCGGCCGCGGCAAGGTAGGGGCCGAACGGAATCGGGTTGTCGCGCCCGCGCTTGCTGAACACGATCAGGCTGATGCCGACGATCGCGCCCACCACGGACGACAGCAGGATGATGGTCGGCAGCATGGTCCAGCCCAGCCACGCGCCCAGCGCGGCCAGCAGCTTGAAGTCGCCGTAGCCCATGCCTTCCTTGCCGGTGGCCAGTTTGAACAGCCAGTACACCGCCCACAGGATCAGGTAGCCGGCGGCCGCGCCGATCACGGCTTCCTGCAGCGGCACGAAGGTGCCGTTGATGTTGACCAGCAGGCCGGCCCACATCAGCGGGAAGGTCAGGTCGTCCGGCAGCAGCTGGGTGTCGGCGTCGATGAAGGTCATGGCGATCAGCAGGAACGCGAACAGCAGCGCGGACAGGCCGGCCACACCGGTGCCCAGCTTCCAGGCGACCAGGCCGGCGATGGCGGCGGTGATGAGTTCAACGATCGGGTAGCGCGCCGGGATGGCGGTCTTGCAGGAGCGGCATTTGCCGCGCAGCGCCAGCCAGCTGAACACGGGGACGTTTTCGATCGCGGTGATCTGGTGCCCGCAGCTCGGGCAGGCCGAACGCGGCGTCATCAGGTTGTAGGTGTCCTGGTGCGGCAGTTCCTTGCCGCTTTCATGCGCGACGTAGTTGTCCGAGTCGCGCTGCATCATCTTCGGCAGGCGGTGGATCACGACGTTAAGGAAGCTGCCGATCAGCAGGCCGAACACGGCGATGAACAGGGTGGCGCCGGCATGGCCCGGCGCCGCAAACAGGAAGGACTCGAACATGCGTATTCCGGTAAGGGGTGGTTTTTCAGGACGCGGTCATTGTAGGCGCTTTCCCCGGCATTGTGGGATGCCGGGGAAAGGCACTTCGTCAGACCACCGAACCCAGTTTGAAGATCGGCAGGTACATCGCCACCACCAGGCCGCCGATCAGCACGCCCAGGATCGCCATGATCATCGGTTCCATCAGCGAGGACAGGGCGCCGACCGCTTCGTCCACTTCTTCCTCGAAGAAGTCGGCGACCTTGCCCAGCATGGAGTCGAGCGCGCCCGATTCTTCGCCGATCTGCACCATCTGGGTGACCAGCGACGGGAACACTTCCGAGTTCTGCATCGCCGAGGTCAGGCTGGTGCCGGTCGAGACTTCGGTCTGGATCTTGCGCGTCGCTTCGACGTATACCGCGTTGCCCGAGGCGCCGCCGACCGAGTCGAGCGCTTCGACCAGCGGTACGCCGGCCGCGAACATGGTGGCCAGCGTGCGCGTCCAGCGCGCGATGGTGGCCTTGCGGATCACGTCGCCGAACACCGGCGCCTTCAGCAGCAGGATGTCCATGCGCCGCTGCATCGTGGGCGAGCGCTGCCAGGCCTGCATGAAGAAGTAGATCGAACCGAAGGTGATGCCGAAGATTAGGTACCACCACTTGACGAAGAATTCGGACAGGTTCATCACGAACACGGTCGGCGCCGGCAGGTCGGCGCCGAAGCTCTCGAACACCGATTTGAACGCCGGGACCACCCAGATCATGATGACCGCGGTAACGATGAAGGCGATCGCCAGGATCGCGATCGGGTAGGTCAGCGCGGACTTGATCTTGGCCTTCAGGGCCAGCGTCTTTTCCTTGTAGATCGCCAGGCGCGTCAGCAAGTCTTCCAGGATACCGGCCTGTTCGCCGGCGCCCACCAGGTTGCAGAACAGCGGGTCGAAGTACAGCGGGTATTTGCGGAAGGCGTTATTCAGGCTGGTACCGGTCTCGATGTCGTTGCGCAGGTCCATGATCAGCTTGGACATGGACGGATTGGCGTGGCCCTTGCCGACGATGTCGAAGGACTGCAGCAGCGGTACGCCGGCCTTCATCATGGTCGCCAGCTGGCGCGTGAACATGGTGATGTCCTTGTCGGTGACCTTCTTGCCGCTGCGGTACACCTTCTTCTTGACCTTGGTGACCATGATGCCCTGGCGGCGCAGGGTGACGTTGACCACGGCCTCGCCGCCGGCGCGCAACTCGCCACGCACGGTCTTGCCGCGCTTGTCCTTGCCCTCCCACGAGTAGATGACTTCGGTTTTTCCTGGTGACGTCGCCATAAATCTTCCTATTCGTTTGTGCAGCCGAGTACTTCTTCAAGGCTGGTCAGGCCCTGCATTACTTTCATCAGGCCCGAGCGACGCAAGGAGTTGACGCCTTCCGCTTCCGACTGGGCCGCGATCTCCATCGCGTTCCCCTGTGACAGGATGATTTTTTCGATCGCCGGGGTGATCGGCATGATCTGGTAGATGCCGACCCGGCCCTTGTAGCCAAGCCCGTTGCAGCGCTCGCAGCCGACCGGACCGTACGGCGTCCACGAGCCGTCCAGCTCCGAATCGCGGAAGCCGGCCGCCTTGAGGATCTCGCGGCTGGCCTCGAGCGGCTTCTTGCATTGCCCGCACAGGCGGCGCGCCAGGCGCTGGGCGGTGATCATGATGACCGAGGAGGCGATGTTGAACGGCGCCACGCCCATGTTCATCAGGCGCGTCAGTGTCGACGGCGCGTCGTTGGTGTGCAGGGTGGAGAACACCATGTGGCCGGTCTGCGCGGCCTTGATCGAGATGTCGGCGGTCTCCAGGTCGCGGATCTCACCGACCATGATGATGTCCGGGTCCTGGCGCAGGAAGGATTTCAGCGCGGCGGCGAAGGTCAGGCCGGCCTTGTCGTTGACGTTGACCTGGTTCACGCCGGGCAGGTTGATCTCGGCCGGGTCTTCCGCGGTCGAGATGTTGATGCCGGGTTTGTTCAGCACGTTCAGGCAGGTGTACAGCGACACCGTCTTGCCCGAGCCGGTCGGCCCGGTCACCAGCACCATGCCGTACGGACGCTGGATCGCTTCGAGCAGCAGTTCCTTCTGGTGCGGGTCGTAGCCGAGCGCGTCGATGCCCATCTGGGCCTGGGTCGCGTCCAGGATACGCATCACGGTCTTTTCGCCGAACAGGGTCGGCAGCGTCGAGACCCGGAAGTCGACGGTGCGGGTCGGCGAGACGATCAGCCGCATGCGCCCGTCCTGCGGGATGCGCTTTTCCGAGATGTCCAGCTTGGCCAGCACCTTGATGCGCGAGACCAGTTTGTCCTTGATCGCGACCGGCGGCTGGGCATGCTCGCGCAGCACGCCGTCGACCCGCAGGCGGATCCGGTAGAACTTTTCGAACGGTTCGAAGTGGATGTCGGAGGCGCCCAGGTTCAGCGCGTCCATCAGGATCTTGTTGAGGAACTTGACGATCGGCGCGTCTTCGACCTCGTTGGCCGCATTGTCCTGCGCCGTCGTATCGACCGGTGATTCGTCTTCGGCGAACTGGATGTCCGATTCGTCGCCCACCATGTCCGACAGGCTCTGCTCGGCGGTCTTGGCGATCTGCGACAGCAGCTTGAGCAGCATGTCGTGTGGGACGATCACCGGCTCCACCGAGGACTCGCTCTGGAACTTGATCTGGTCCAGCGCCTGCATGTTGGTCGGGTCCGAGATCGCCACCGACAGCTTGTTGCCGCGCTTGGCCAGGGCGATCACGCGCTGCGCCAGCACCAGCTTTTCGTCGATCGCCTTCTGCGGCAGCGCCGCCAGATTGAGCGCGCTCGGCTCGACCAGCGGGTAGCCGAAGGTCTCGGAGCAGAACACCGCCAGCTGGCGCGCGTCGATGAAGCCGCTCGCCAGCAGGGCGTCGATGAACGCGACCTTGTCGGCGGTGGCCTTCTTGACGACCGCGTCCGCGTCCTGCGGCGTCAGCCGTCCGGCCTGCAGCAGTGCGCGTGCCAACCCCGGCATCGGGGCGGTCGTAGCGGTAGGTAGGACTGCTGCCATAAATCCACGAGGTTAAAAAGCGTCAGGCGAACGGGGGCGCCACAGGGTGGCCGCCCAAAGAGTTGCCGTCGATCATGCCTTTGGAGTCAGGATTTGTAAAGTGTTTGTGCCCCCGGGAGCCCGCGAAACGCGGTCGTGTCTCCTATGGCGCCACGTTACGTGGGCCTTTTGCTAACGCTCCTGATGAGCTTTACAACTTTAATCGACTGGTTCTGGGCTTTCACCACTTCGATCACGCACTGCTCCATTTTAAGGCTGATTGGCGCCTCCGGGATGTCCTGGAGCAGTTCCAGCAACAGGCCGTTGAGTGTTTTCGGCCCGTCCAGCGAAAACGCCAGCCCCAGGCGCCGGTTGACCTCGCGCAGGGCGGTGCTGCCTTCGAGCAGGCATTCGCCGTGCTGGTCCCAGTCGAAAGTCTCGGCGCGCGCCGCCGACGGCGTGCTGGTGGTGAAGTCGCCCACCATTTCCTCGATGATGTCGTCCAGCGTCACCAGGCCCTGCACCTCGCCGTATTCGTCGACCACGATGCCGAGCCGCTCGCGGTTCTCCTGGAAGTACTGGAGCTGGGTCAGCACGTTGGTGTCGGGCGGGATGAAGTAGGGCTCGGCCAGCAGCTCGCGGAAGTGCTCGACCGTCAGTTCGCCGGCCTGGTTCAGCAGGCCCACCGCCTTGCGCACGTGCAGGATGCCGACCACGCGGTTGATCTCGCCCTCGTACACCGGCAGCTTGTTGTGGTAGCAGGTGGTCAGCTGGTCGAGGATCTCGGCCACCGGCACCGCCAGGTTGAGCGCCTCGATCTGCGCGCGCGGGGTCATGATGTCGTCGACCGAGGTCTTCTCCAGGTCGAACAGGTTGAGCAGGATGCTCTTGTGCTTCTGCGGGATGAAGGCGCCGGCGTCCAGCACCACCGAGCGCAGTTCGTCGGGCGACATCTGGTCGCGCGCGGCGCGGTCCGGGCGGCGCACGCCGGCCAGCCGCAGCAGTCCCGAGACGAACAGGTCGACGAACCACAGCACCGGCCGCAGCACGGCGGTGAGCGGCTTGAGCACCAGGGAGCTGGGCAGCGCGATCGCTTCGGGGTAGGCGGCGCCCAGCAGCTTGGGCGTGATTTCGGCGAACACCACCAGCAGGAAGGCGATCGCCGCGGTCGCCGCCACGATCACGCCTTCATGGAACCCGAACAGCATGATGGCGATGGCGGTGACCAGCGCGGTCGCCATCGCATTCGTCACGGTGTTGGCGACCAGGATCGCGGGCAGCAGGGTTTCGATCCGCTCCAGCAGCCACACCGCGCTGCGCGCCTTGCGGCTGCCGCGCTTGGCCAGGTGGCGCAGCCGGTATTTGTTGGTGGCCATCAGCGCCGTTTCCACCATCGCGAAAAACGCGGACAGCAGGATCAGCAGGACGAGTGCCAGCACGGGCACCCATATGGGGACGGTATCCAAGATGTGGAAATATTAGTATCGACCGTGGTCATTCTAGCAAAGGCCGGGGCCCGCGCTAGCCATTCCACCAGTGCGAGGTGGTGCCCATCTTGGGCAGCCTGGCCTGGGCCGCCTCGTGGATGATGCCGGCCAGTTTCGCTTCGGCGGCGTCGAACAGGCGCGCGTTGCCGGACAGGTTGGTGCGGATGTCCTGCGGCTGGGCGGCGCCGGCGGTGGCGGCGTCGAATACGGCGGCATAGCGCTCGGCGTCGAAGTCCAGGCAGTCGCGCCACTCGGACACGCGCGAGTGGTCGGCCGCCACCAGCGAGCCGAAGCCCCAGTGCAGCGGATGCACCAGGAAGCGCGTGCCGGGACAGGCATAGCGCTTCTGGCCGGCGAGGAAGATCACCACCCCCACCGATTCGACGCTGCCGACGTTATACGTGGTCAGGGGCAGGGGCAGGGACTTGAGGAAGAAATACAGTGCGAAGCCGGCCGTCATGTTGCCGCCTTCGGTCGACATGTGCAGTTCCAGTTCGCTGGCGCCGCTCTGCAGCGCCTGCAGGCACAAGTTGCGTATCGTGCACACCGAGTTGTGGTTGATCGGTCCGATGAAATGAATGATGTGCAGCGACATTACAGCCCTTTCCGAAATTAGCTCCCCCGGTAGGTGGAGTACGACCATGGCGTTACCACCAATGGTACGTGGTAGTTCTGTTCAGTGCTCGCGATCCCGAACGCAACCGTGACGCGGTCGATGAAACGCGGTTCCGCCAGCGCCACGCCCTGCGCGGCGAAGTAGTCGCCGGCCGCGAACACCAGCTCGTAGTTTCCTGTGCGCATGGCTTCGCCTTCCAGCAGCGGCGTGTCGCAGCGGCCGTCGGCATTGGTGCGTTCCGACCGGATCAGGCGGCGCTGGCCGCCTTCCACCGCGTACAGCTCGACCGCCACTCCTGCGCCCGGCTTGCCTTGCGCCGTGTCCAGCACGTGCGTGCTAAGTTTTCCCATGGTATTTCCCATATGTGCGTATGCTGGGGATGATATACCGATGTGCTTGTTGCAATATAAGATAAGCCATATACATTTCATCCAGCGCCCGGATCATGAACAGTTACCAGAACTATCCCCGCGACCTCGTAGGCTACGGCCGCAATCCGCCCCACGCCCGCTGGCCGGGGCAGGCCCGCATCGCGGTCCAGTTCGTCCTCAATTACGAAGAGGGCGGCGAGAACTGCGTGTTGCACGGCGACCCGGCCTCGGAGACCTTCCTGTCCGAAATCATTGGGGCCCAGGCCTTTCCGGACCGGCACATGAGCATGGAGTCGATCTACGAGTACGGCTCGCGCGCCGGCCTGTGGCGGCTGCTGCGCATGTTCGAGGAACGAAAACTGCCGCTGACCGTGTTCGGGGTGTCGATGGCCCTGAAACGCCATCCGGAGGCGGTGGCCGCCTTCCGCGAGCTGGGCCACGAAATCGCCTGCCACGGCCTGCGCTGGATCTCGTACCAGAACGTGGACGAGGAGACCGAGCGCACGCACATGCAGGAGGCGGTGCAGATCATCCGCGACCTGACCGGCGAGGCGCCGCGCGGCTGGTACACGGGGCGCGATTCGCCCAATACCCGCCGGCTCGTGGTGGAGCACGGCGGTTTCGCCTACGACGCCGACTACTACGGCGACGACCTGCCGTTCTGGACCCCGGTGCGCTGCGCCGGCGGCGAGACCCGCCAGCAGCTGGTGGTGCCCTATACGCTCGACAGCAATGACATGCGTTTCGCCGCTGCGCAGGGCTTTAATTCGGGAACCCAGTTCTTCGACTACCTGAAGGACGCGTTCGACGTACTATATAAAGAAGGCGACCCGGCCGGTCTCGATCGTCCGAAAATGCTGTCGGTGGGCCTGCACTGCCGCCTGGTGGGGCGTCCCGGCCGGGCCGCCGCGCTGGCGCGCTTCCTGGATTACGTGCAGGAGCACGACAAGGTCTGGATCACGCGCCGCATCGATATCGCTGACCACTGGCGGGCCAGCCACCCGCATCCTTGATATTGTAAATGGCTGATAAGTAACATAATTGTTTTTATATAGTCGTAGCGGGGGCAGGTGTTAACCTTGCGGGCTGGGATAAAGCCGAGGCGACAATGTCAGAACCGATTCGTTTTTTCTACCGCGGCGCTGTACATGAAGTGACAGGCGCCGCGCCCACGCGCACCGTGCTGCAGCACCTGCGCGAGGACCTGCATTGCACCGGCACCAAGGAAGGCTGCGCCGAGGGCGATTGCGGCGCGTGCACGGTGGTGGTCGGCTCGGTCGACGGCGGCAAGCTCGCCATGAAGGCCGTCAATTCCTGCATCCAGTTCCTGCCCGCGCTCGACGGCAAGGCCCTGTTCACGGTCGAAGACCTGCAGCAGGCCGACGGCTCGCTGCACCCGGTCCAGCAGGCGATGGTCGAATGCCACGGCTCCCAGTGCGGCTTCTGCACCCCCGGTTTCGTGATGTCCCTGTGGGGCATGTACCTGAAACAGGATGGCGCCGCGCCAACCCGCTGCCAGGTCGACGACGCACTGTCCGGCAACCTGTGCCGCTGCACCGGCTACCGCCCGATCATCGACGCCGCCATGCGCATGGGCCAGCTGCCGCCGGCGCCTTTCGACGGCGAGGCGATTACGCGCCAGCTCGCCGCCATCGGCCGTGACCGTATGTTCAGCTACAGCGACGGCCGCAGCAGCTTCCACGCGCCGCGCACGCTCGACGAACTGGTGCGCGTGCGCTCCGGCCTGCCGCAGGCGACGCTGCTGGCCGGCTCCACCGACGTCGGCCTGTGGGTCACCAAGCAGATGCGCGAGCTGGGCGACATCATCTACCTCGGCCAGGTCGCCGAACTGAAAACCCTGGCGCAGGCCGGCGGCATGCTGGAAATCGGCGCCGCTGTCACGCTGACCGACGCCTACGCCGCAGTGAGCGGCCACTATCCGCAACTGCGCGAGATGTGGCAGCGCTTCGCCTCGCTCCCGATTCGCAACGCCGGCACGCTGGGCGGCAATGTCGCCAACGGCTCGCCGATCGGCGACTCCATGCCCTGGCTGATCGCGCTCGGCGCGCAGGTGGTGCTGCGCGGCGCGGCCGGCGAGCGCGTGCTGGCGCTGGAAGACTTCTACCTCGGCTACCAGAAAAAGGACCTGCTGCCCGGCGAGTTCGTGCAGGCGGTGCGCATCCCGCTGCCGCGCCCCGGCATCGCGTTCCGCACCTACAAGCTCGCCAAGCGCTTCGACCAGGATATCTCCGCCGTATGCGCCGCGTTCGCGCTGGCGCTGGACGGTGACATGGTCGCCGACGCACGCATCGCCTTCGGCGGCATGGCCGCCACGCCCAAACGCGCCGCCGCGGCGGAAGCCGCACTGCGCAGCAAGCGCTGGACCGAAGACACGCTCGCCGCCGCCATGCAGGCGCTGGCGCAGGACTACCAGCCGCTTACCGACATGCGCGCTTCGTCCAATTACCGCCTGCGCGGGGCGCAGAACCTGCTGCGCCGCTTCTGGTTCGAGACCCGCACCGACGCGCCGCTGCCCGAGAGCGCCGTCAACGCATTCGCCCGCACCGAAGGGGAGGCCGCGTGAACCAGCCGACCGCACCCGAACTGGCCGGCGCATGGACCGCCGTCGGCGTCGCGCGCCCGCACGAATCGGCCGCGATGCACGTGCTCGGCCAGGCCACCTACACCGACGACATCCCGGAAGTGCAGGGCACCCTGCACGCCGCGCTGGGCCTGTCCTCCCGCCCGCATGCGAACTTCAGCAGCATCGGCCTCGAAGCGGTGCGCGCCAGCCGGGGCGTGGTGGCGGTGTTCACCGCCGCCGACATCCCGGGCCTGAACGACTGCGGTCCTATCATCCATGATGACCCGATCTTCGCCGACGGCCTGGTGCAATACGTCGGCCAGCCCATGTTCATCGTGGTGGCGGACACGCACGACAACGCCCGGCGCGCCGCGCGCCTGGCCAAGGTGGATTACCAGGACCTGCCGGCGATCCTGACCCCGCAGGCCGCGCGCGCCGCCGGCTCCTTCGTGCTGCCGCCGATGAAGCTCGAACGGGGCGACTGCCAGGCTGCCTTCGAACGCGCGCCGCACAGGGTCAAGGGCGAGCTGTACGTCGGCGGGCAGGAGCAGTTCTACCTCGAGGGCCAGATCGCCTACGCGATTCCGCGCGAGGACAGCGGCATGCTGATCCAGTGCTCGACACAGCACCCGAGCGAAATGCAGCACGTGGTCGCGCATGCGCTTGGCCTGCACTCGCACCACGTCACGGTCGAATGCCGGCGCATGGGCGGCGGCTTCGGCGGCAAGGAGTCGCAGTCGGCGCTGTGGTGCGCGGCCTCGGCCATCGCCGCCGCACAGCTGAAGCGGCCGGTCAAGCTGCGCGCCGACCGCGACGACGACATGCTGGTCACCGGCAAGCGCCACTGCTTCCACTACGAATACGAAGTCGGCTACGACGGCGAAGGCCGCATCGTCGGCGCCAGGGTGGACATGGTGACGCGCGCCGGCTATTCCGCGGACCTTTCCGGCCCGGTCGCCACGCGCGCCGTCTGCCACTTCGACAATACCTATTTCCTGTCGGACGTCGAGATCCGCGCGGCCTGCGGCAAGACCAACACGCAGTCGAACACCGCCTTTCGCGGCTTCGGCGGGCCGCAGGGCGCCATCGCGATCGAGTACGTGATCGACGAGATCGCCCGCAACCTGGGCAAGGACGCGCTCGACGTCCGGCGCATCAATTTCTACGGATGCGAGCGGGACAACGTCACGCCTTACGGCCAGGTGGTGACGGACAACGTGATCCACGAGCTGGTGGCAAAGCTCGAGGCAGACAGCGGCTACCGCGAGCGGCGCGCGGCGATCGGGGAATTCAACCGCACCAGTCCCGTGCTCAAGAAAGGCCTGGCGCTCACGCCGGTCAAGTTCGGCATCGCCTTCAACGTCACCCACCTGAACCAGGCCGGCGCGCTGGTGCACGTCTACGTCGACGGCTCGGTGCTGGTGAACCACGGCGGCACCGAGATGGGGCAGGGCATCAACACCAAGGTGATGCAGTGCGTGGCGCACGAGCTGGGCGTGGACATGTCCCACGTGCGCATCAGCGCGACTGACACCAGCAAGGTCGCCAACACTTCCGCCACCGCCGCCTCCACCGGCGCGGACCTGAACGGCAAGGCGGCGCAGGACGCGGCGCGCAAGATCCGCCAGCGCCTGGCCGAATTCGCCGCCACGATGTACGGCGGCGACGCCGCGTGCGTCACATTCGCCGGCGACGCGGTGTACGTGAACGGCTCGGCCGTCCCGTTCCCCGAGCTGGTGCAGAAAGCCTACCTGGCGCGCGTGCAGCTGTGGTCGGACGGTTTCTACGCCACGCCGGGCCTGCACTGGAACCCGAAGACCATGAACGGCAACCCGTTCTCCTACTTCGCCTACGGCGCCGCCGTGTCCGAGGTGGTGGTCGACACCCTGACCGGCGAATGGAAGCTGCTGCGCGCCGACGTGCTGTACGACGCCGGCCGCTCGCTCAACCCGGCGATCGACATCGGCCAGGTCGAAGGCGCCTTCATCCAGGGCATGGGCTGGCTGACCACCGAGGAGCTGTGGTGGAACGGCGAGGGCAAGCTGATGACCCACGCGCCCTCGACCTACAAGATCCCCGGGATCTCCGACTGCCCGGAAGCCTTCCGCGTGGCGCTGTTCGACAACGCCAACGCCACCGATTCGATCCACCGCTCCAAGGCGGTGGGCGAGCCGCCGCTGCTGCTGCCGTTCTCGGTGTTCTTCGCGATCCGCGACGCGGTGTCGGCGGTCGGTGGCCACAAGGTCAATCCGCCGCTCAATGCGCCGGCCACCTGCGAAGCGATCCTCGACGCGATCGCCGCCGTCGAGGCAAGGGCACGGCAATGAACGACTGGCGCCAGGCGGCCGAAGGCGGGCCTTTTGTCGCGGTGACGGTCGCCTCCACCGAGGGCTCCGTTCCACGCGACGCCGGCGCTACCATGCTGGTGGGTGCGTCGCACCTGTCGGGCACCATCGGCGGTGGCCACCTGGAGCTGCGCGCGATCGATACGGCGCGCGCCATGCTGGCCGCCGGCACGCAGCGCGGCTTCGAACGCTTTGCACTGGGCCCGAGCCTGGGCCAGTGCTG
This sequence comes from Telluria sp., assembly GCA_035759315.1. Lineage (GTDB taxonomy): Bacteria > Pseudomonadota > Gammaproteobacteria > Burkholderiales > Burkholderiaceae_D > Telluria. The sequence continues at coordinate 20,571 of DASTVB010000208.1, forward strand.
CGGCGGCGTCGTGCACCTGGCGTTTGAACTGGTGGCCGGCGAACAGGCGCAGCTCCTGGCCGGCCTTGGCCGGCAGGACAGCTGGCGGGTATCCGCCCACGACGGCGCTCCCGACTGGGTACTGTTCGGCGGCGACGCCGTCCGCGTCGCCGGAACGGGAGAGGCGCCCCTGTTCGCGCGCAACCGCGGCACGCACATGATGCAGGAGCAGGACGGCCGCCGCTGGCTGGTGCACCACCTGGAAGGGCCGCGCGCGCACCTGGTGCTGTTCGGCGCCGGCCACGTCGGCACGGCGCTGGTTCGCGCGCTGGCCCCGCTGCCGTGTACCATCACGTGGGTGGACGAGCGCGAGGAGCTGTTCCCGGCCGATGTGCCGCCGAACGTCATGGTGGAAGCGACCGACACGCCGGAGGCCGCGGTGGCGCAGGCCCCGGCCGGCGCGAGCTTCCTCGTCATGACGCACAGCCACGCGCTGGACCAGCGGCTGGCCGAAGCGATCCTCTCGCGCCCGGACGCCGGCTGGTTCGGCCTGATCGGATCGAAAACCAAGCGGGTCCAGTTCGAGCGCCGCCTGCTGGCGCGCGGTATCGAGCAGGCCCGCATCGACGCGATGGCGTGCCCGATCGGCATGCCCGGCATCACCGGCAAGGAGCCGGCTGTGATTGCGGCCTCGGTCTGCGCGCAGCTGCTCGCAATATGGGAAGCACAGCATGCCGGCGCCGCCGCCGCAACACCCGCAATACGGCTGGTCTCCGCCGCAAGTAGTTAGCCGCAAAACCGTCATCCCAGCGAAGGCTGGGATCCATACTGAATAACCGGAGCAGGTTCAGTATGGACCCTAGCCGAGGCGACCTTGGTCCTGGGGTGACGGCTCCCGAATTTCCGCAGTAACCAGAACGGATTAATCCTGATGCAAACAGCAGCACCGAACCTGCAAGCTTACCGGGCAAGCTTGCTGCACTTTAGCGCCGACCCGGCCTACACCGAGAATGCCTATGCCTGGCATGAGGACGGCCTGCTGGTGATCGAGGCCGGCCGCGTGCGCGCCGCCGGCGACTACGCCGCGCTGGCGGCCTCGCTGCCGCCTGGCGTCGAGGTACGCGACTACCGTGGCAAGATCATCACGCCCGGCTTCATCGACGCGCACGTGCATTACCCGCAGACCGACATGATCGCCTCGTCCGCGCCTGGCCTGCTGCCATGGCTCGAAACCTACACCTTCCCGACCGAGCGCAAGTTCGAGGACCCGGCGCATGGGCGCGAAGTGGCGCAGTTCTTCCTCGACGAGCTGCTGCGCTGCGGGACCACCACCGCGGTCGTTTACTGCACCGTGCACCGCGAATCGGTCGACGCCTTCTTCGAGGTCGCGGAGCGGCGCAACCTGCGCATGGCGGCCGGCAAGGTGCTGATGGACCGCCACTGCCCCGACTTCCTGTGCGACACACCGGAGCAGGGCGCGCGCGACACCGAGGACCTGATCCGCAAGTGGCACAAGCGCGGCCGCAACATGTACGCGATCACGCCGCGTTTCGCACCGACCTCCAGCGAGGCGCAGCTGCGCCACGCGGGCGAACTGGCCATTGCCTATCCGGATACCTTCATCCAGACCCACGTCTCGGAGAACCACGACGAATGCAAATGGGTGCGCGAGCTGTATCCGGCCGCGCGCAGCTACCTCGACGTGTACGACAGCTTCGGCCTGATGCGTCCGCGCTCCCTGTTCGGGCACTGCATCCACCTGGACGACGACGACTTCGCGCGCATCGCCGCGACCGGCTCCACCGCCGTGACCTGCCCGACCTCCAACCTGTTCCTGGGCAGCGGACTGTTCGACTTCGAGCTGGCGACCAGGCACCGAGTGCCGCTGGCGCTGGCCACCGACGTGGGCGCGGGCACCTCCTTCTCGATGTTGCAAACGATGAATGAAGCCTATAAAGTAGCGCGCTTGAAAGGCAGCTACCTGCCGGCCATCCGCATGTTCTACCTCGCCACGCTGGGAGCCGCGCGCAGCATGCAGCTCGAAGGCACGATCGGCAGCTTCGCCCCTGGCGCCGAAGCCGATTTCGTGGTGCTCGACCCGAAGTGCACGCCGCTGCTGGAACGCCGCAGCGCGCAGTGCGGGTCGCTGGAAGAGCAGCTGTTCGCGCTGGCGCTGCTGGGCGACGACCGCGCGATCGCGGCGACCTATGCGGCCGGAACGCTGGTCCACGAGCGAACTACCAACTGAAAGAAAGCCCATGCAAAAGACATTGATCGGCCTGATGGTTGCGGCAAGCTGCGCCGGCAGCGCGCTGGCGGCGACGCCCAAAGCCAATGAAGCCGCGACTTCGCGCCACTTCGCGCAGCTGGCGGGCCAGCCGGCCAGGCTGTCCGAGCTGACGATGTTCTTTACCCGCATGCCAAAAGGCGGCGACCTGCACCACCACTACTCCGGCTCGATCTACGCCGAGCAGTACCTGGAGTGGGTGGACAAGATGGGCTTCTGCGTCAACAAGCAGAGCTACCGCATCGAGACCGACAAGGCCGTGGTTGAAGCGCAGCGCGCGCTGCCCGCCAAGGACAAGGCCTGCCTGTCGACCCAGGAAATGATCCGCGACGACTACAGCTACCGCGAAATGCTGCAGCGCTGGTCGACCAAGGACTTCGGCAACCACGGTGCGGTGCAGCCGCCGCCGGACCGCGCCTTCTTCGAAACCTTCGGCTACTTCGGCCCGGTGTCGAACGCGAACTTCAACGAAGGCCTGCGCACGCTCAAGCAGCGCGCGATAGAGGAAAACCTCTCCTACATCGAGACCCAGTTCAAGATGGCGCCGCTGATGCAGGACGCCGGCTGGGACGCGGCGGTGCTGCAGGCCGGCGCGGACGACCAGATGCTGGCCGGGCACTTCGGCGCGCTGGCGGCCTCGCTCGAGCAGGATGCCGCCTTCGGCGCCCGCGTGAACGACTTCGTCAACAACGTGAAGGCTTCGAGTGCTGGCATCGACGACGCCAGCTTCACCATGCGCTACCAGACCTATGTGCTGCGCCTGCTGCAGCCGTCCCAGGTGTTCTCCTCGATGCTGGGCGCGTTCAAGTCGGCGCGCCAGAGCGGGGGGCTGATCGTCGGCGTGAACATCGTCGGCGCCGAAAACACCGCGGTGTCGATGCGCGACTACACCCTGCACATGAAGATGTTCCGCTTCCTGAAGGCGCAGTACCCGGAGGTGAAGGTCTCGCTGCACGCCGGCGAACTGTCGCTCGGCATGGTGCCGCCGGAAGGCCTGCGCTTCCACATCGACCAGGCGCTCACCATCGCCGGCGCCGACCGCATCGGCCACGGCATCGACCTGGCCCACGAGCTGCGCGCGCCGGCCATCATGAAGCAGATGCGCGAAAAGGACATCCCGGTCGAGATCAACCTGACCAGCAACGAGTTCATCAACGGCGTCAGCGGCGACAACCATCCGATCACGCTGTATCGTAAATACGGCGTGCCCTTCGTGATCTCGACCGACGACACCGGCGTCACCCGCCACACGCTGACCCAGGAATACGTGTTGTTCGCCAGCCGCTACAAGCCAAGCTACGCGGAAGTGAAGAAGGCGTCCTATAACGGCATCCGCTATGCCTTCCTGCCGAAAGCCGAAAAGGACCGGCTCACCCGCCAGCTGGACCAGCGTTTTGCCAGGTTCGAAGCCGAGGTCGCACAGCTCGCCGCCAGCGCCGTGAAATCACACTAAGCGATCGACAGCCTGTCATTCTGTGGCCGACGCGCGACACATTTACGTGCTCGCGGGTCGGCCACAGTTTTTTTAGCGTCGATTTAACTTTCTTGCCAGTCATCACCTCTTATAATCGCAGGCAACTAATCTGGCCCTGCTAAACCCACACCCTATTTATTCGATTTGCATCTGAATGAGCTTGCAAAATTGTATTAGTCAGGGGTGTATGTCAGTTGCATAGTGGCAGGATTCGTGTGGTCGGAAATGTACATTGTCATCGGGCAGTCATCGATGGCTTGCACACTGCACGGGTCCACGGAGAGAGTGTGATCGTATTCAATTCAACAACACTAGGGAGTTTTTGATGCATCTGAATCAATATCCGGTGCTGCGTATGACCGTTCTGGCAGCAGCGTGCCAGATGGCCTTTGGCACCGCCCACGCGCAGTCGGCATCCGAAGTGGCACCGCAAGTGACCACCGGTACCGGCAAACAGCAAGTCGTCATCACCGCCAAGAAGCTCGGCATGGGCCTCATGGTCACTGAAGATGCGCCAAAGGCACGTTCGACCATCACCGCAGAAGAACTCGAAAAGCAGCGTCCTACCGGTAACGCGTACGAAGCGCTGGAAATGCTCCCTGCAGTTAACAGCTACAACTACGATGCAACCGGCCTGTTCGGCGGCGGCCTGACCCTGCGCGGCTTCAACTCCGACCAGATCGGCGCCACCATCAACGGCGTACCCGTCAACGACTCGGGCAGCTTCTCGGTGTACCCACAGGAATACGTCGACCAGGAAAACACCTGCTCGCAGTTCGTGACCCAGGGTTCGACCGACGTCGACTCGCCACAGGTTGGCGCGACCGGCGGTAACTTCGGCATCAACACCTGCAATCCAGAAAAAAACCAGCGCCTGCGCCTGATGCAAACCATCGGCCAGCTGGACATGTACAAGACCTTCGTGCGCTACGATTCCGGCCTGATGGCGGACAACCGTTCGCGCATGTTCATCTCCGGCTCGCGTGCCGAGGCTGACAAGTGGAAGGGCAAGGGCGGCGCCAAGCGCGAGCACATCGACGCCGGCTTCAACTACGACTGGGACAAGTTCAACTACATCCACTCGACGATCCTGTGGAACGAAGCGCTCAACCACAACATCAACAGCCTGACCCTGAAAGAGCTGAACGAAAAAGGCTACTTCTACGATTTCAGCGAAACCTTCCCTGGCCACAAGACTCCACGTTCGGGCCAGGCTGACGTCGACGTCGCGCCGAACCCAGCGTTCTACGGTCTGTCGGCTAACCCGTTCCGCAACGCGATCTTCTCGGCAACCGGCCGTTTCCGCCTCGCCGACAACCTCGACCTGAAGGTGCTGCCGTACATGTGGTACGGCTTCGGTAACGGCGGCCTCGGCCAGAAGCTGACCGGCGAGCGTACTTTCCTCGACCCTGTCACCTTCAAGAACACCGCAGGCGTTGACCTGAACGGCGACGGCGACACGCTCGACACCGTGATCATGGCGAACAACAGCGTCACCAAGACCTATCGCCCTGGTATTACTTCGTCGATCAACTGGTCGGTCGCCAACCACGAAATCCTGGGTGGCTTCTGGTACGAGCGCGCTCGTCACGGCCAGACCGGCACCATGGTGCCAGTCACCAACAATGGCTTCCCGATCGACTACTACCTGCAAAAAGGCCAAGTGCGCCGCGCTGACGGCCATCCATACCAGAGCCGCGACTGGTACACGATCTCGACCGCATGGCAGTTCTTCCTGCAGGACACCATCGGCCTGATGGACGACAAGCTGAAGATCAACATCGGCCTGCGTACTCCGTACATCAACCGCGACTTCACCGGCTTCGCCAGCGAAGGCAGCACCTCGCCGACGTACAAGATCGAACGCGAGTACCACGATGTCCTGCCGCAACTGGGCGCGCGTTTCCGCATCACCAACGACGACCAGCTGTTTGCAAGTATCGCGAAGAACATGAAGGCGCCACCGAACTTCGTGTTCGACACGCGTAACAACGTTCGTTTCATCAACGGCGTGCCTACCCTGGTTGGCAATCCGAAGGAAGAAACCTCGTATAACACCGACATCGGCTATCGTCGTCAGACCGACAAGTTCATCGCGACCTTCACCGCCTACTTCATCGACTTCCGCGACCGCCAGGCGACCGCGTTCGATGCAGTGTCGAACTCGAGCTCGTACATCAACGTGGGCGACGTGCGCAACCACGGCTTCGAAATTGAACTGGGCAATACGCCGATCAACGGCTGGTCGTTCTACGGCTCGCTCGGCTACAGCGATAGCGAAATCCGTGACAACCTCGAAGTGCGTTCCGGCGTCTTCGTGCCGACCGCCGGTAAGCAGATGATCAACACGCCGAAGAAGAAGGCTAGCCTCTCCGCTGAGTACCAGACCGGTTCGCTGTGGGCACGCCTGAAGATGAAGTCGACCAGCCGCCAGGCATCGACCATGACCAACGACGAGTGGGCACCAGGCTACACGACGTTCGGCATCGACGGTGGTTACACCTTCGCCAACTGGGGTGCGTTCAAGCGTCCTAAGCTGACCGTCAACGTCAGCAACATCACCAACAAGCAGTATCGCAACGCAGCGTCGAACACGACGGTTGCCGCAGCGAACTACCCAGGCTGGACTGGCAGCACGTCGCACCGCTACTACCTCGGCGCGCCGCGTTTCGCATCGGTCACGCTGTCGGTTGACCTGTAATAAGATGCATCCTGCGCCGGCAACGACGCAAGGCTGGTTGTAAAACAGACAGGCTCCTTCGGGAGCCTGTTTTTACTTTTGCGGGCCAGAAACCGTGTCCCGACTGCAAAACTTCGTTTAAGCTAACGGGATGAAACCAAACCGCTTTTACTCCGCATTCCTGCTCGCCGGCCTGGTGACCCTGGCCGGCTGCGCCAGCACCCCGCCGGCCCGTATCGAGATCAACCTGGTCGCCATGAACGACTTCCACGGTAACCTAGAACCGAGCAAATTCACCCACACCGGCGCCGACGGCCAGAAGGTGACCGTGCTGGCCGGCGGCATCAATGCCGTGGCCTCCGCCGTGCATGCGTGGCGCGCGCAGGACCCCGAGCTGGTGCTGGTCGGCGCGGGCGACCTGGTGGGCGGCACGCCGGCCCTGTCCTCGATGTGGAACGACGAACCGACCATCAACGCGCTGAACATGCTGGGCATGAATTTCAGCTCGGTCGGCAACCATGAATTCGACAGCGGCCGCATCGAGCTGCTGCGCAAGCAGCACGGCGGCTGCCAGACCCCGCGCGCCGACAAGGCCTGCAAGCTGGCGCCCGATTTCGGCGGCGCGAAATTCGCCTACCTGGGCGCCAATGTGATCGACAAGGCCACCGGCAAGCCCTTCCTGCCGGCCTGGCGCATCGAGGAAGTGCGCGGCGTGAAAGTCGGCTTCGTCGGCGCCGTGCTGCGCGGGACGCCGCTGCTGGTGCTGGCCTCCGGGATCGAGGGACTGGAATTCGCCGACGAGGCGGAGTCGATCAACCGCGTGCTGCCCGAGATGAAGGCCGCGGGCGCGACCGTGTTCGTGGTCCTGATCCATGAAGGCGGCACCACCACCGAGCCGTTCGACAAGAAGAACTGCAGCCAGCTCAAGGGCCCGATCGTCGATATCTCGAAGAAGCTCGATCCGGCCGTGCGGCTGGTGGTCAGCGGCCACACCCACACCGGCTTCCTGTGCAAGGTGGATGGACGCACCATCACCCAGGCGGAATACGCGGGCCATGTACTGTCTCGCATCAAGCTGACGGTCGACCCGAAGACCCGCGCGCTGCGCGACATCGACGTCAACAACGTGATCGTGAAGGACGGCGACTATCCGGTAGTGCCGGCCGTGTCCGAATACCTGGCGACCGTGAAGCAGCGCAGCGCAGCCGCGCTGGCGCGCCCGGTGGGACGCCTGGCGGTGCGCAGCGTCGACCGCCGCCTGAACCCGGCCGGCGAATCGCCGCTGGGCGGACTGGTTGCCGACGCAGTGCTGGCCGCGACCCGCCCGCACGGCGCCGACATCGGCCTGATAAACTCGGCCGGCGTGCGCAAGGAACTCGATTCCTCCGCCGACGGCGTGGTCACCTATGGCCAGGTGCAGGCGGTGCTGCCGTTCGCGAACACCCTGGTGGTGATGGAACTGACCGGCAGGCAGCTGGTCGAGATGCTCGAGATGCAGTGGGTGCGCGACGGCGTCGACGCGCGCCACACCATGCTGCAGGTATCGAAGAACTTCACTTACCAGTGGGACTTCGCGCGCCCGCGCGGATCGCGCGTGGTGCCCGGCAGCCTGATGCTGAACGGCCAGCCGGTCATTGCTGACAAGGTGTACCGCGTGGCGGCCAACAACTTCCTGGCCGAAGGTGGCGACGGCTTCCCGATCTTCAAGCAGGTGCCCAAGCGCGAGACCGGGGTTGTCGACCTCGATGCCTTCATCGATTACCTGGCCGGCGGCGCGCTGTCGCAGCCCGCGGCGTTTGCCGCACCGGCGCCGCGCATCGTGCGCCTGAACTAAGGGAAGCCCGCATGCGCCGTTATGTGCTCGCGCTGTTCGCCTTCCTGTCCGGAAGCGCGCACGCGCAGTTTTCGATTCCCGGCTACGAGCTGGTGCAGACCGCGCCGGTTGAGACCACGCTCGCCAGCAGCGACCTGCGCGACCCGGTCACCGTGTGGTGCGAGATGTTCGACGCCGCGCGCGAAGAGATCGTGCTTGGCCAGTTCTACGCGGTTAGCCGCGCCGGCACGCCGTTCGACAAGGTCATGCAGCGCCTGGCCGCGGCCGGCGCGCGCGGCGTGAAGATCCGCTTCCTGCTCGACAAAAAGGGCGTTGGCATCTCAGAACCCGACACGCTGGAACAGCTGCGGAAGATTCCTAACCTGGAACTGCGCGTCCTCGATTACGGACAGCTGACCGGCAACGGCATCATCCACGCCAAGTACCTGGTGGTCGACCGCAAGACAGCCTTCGTGGGCAGCCAGAACTTCGACTGGCGCGCGTTCACGCACATCCACGAGACCGGCCTGCGCATCACCGATCCGGCGATGGTGGCGCAGGTGCACGCGGTGTTCGAGAAGGACTGGGCCGCGCAGGCCCAGCTGGCGGCGGGCAGGGCGGTTGCGCAGGCTGCCGCCAGCGTCGCGCCGGTGACGGTGGGCGCGGCGCAGCTGGTCGCCAGCCCGCAGAGCATGAACCCGGCCGGCGTGCCGAATTCGGAAGCCGCGCTGCCGGCGCTGCTGGCCGAAGCGAAGCACGAAGTGCGCATCCAGGTGCTCGACTACGCGCCGCTCAGTTACGGGCCGGAAGGCACGCGCCCTTACTACGGCGTTATCGACAACGCGCTGCGCGCCGCCGCAGCACGCGGCGTCAAGGTGCGCCTCCTGGTGTCGAACTGGAATACCGAGAAGCCCGCGATCGCCTACCTCAAGAGCCTGGCGCTGGTGCCGAATGTGGAAGTGAAGATCGTCACGCTGCCGCAGGCGTCGAGCGGATTCATTCCGTTCGCGCGCGTCATTCACAGCAAGACCATGGTCATTGACGGCAGGACCGCGTGGATCGGCACCAGCAATTTCGCGGGCGGCTACTTCGACAAGTCGCGCAACCTCGAGGTGGTGCTGCGCAACGAGAAGATGGCGCAGCGCGTGCGCCAGTCGCAGGAACAGGTGTGGAACTCCGAATACGCCGCACCGATCGATATCGCAAAAGATTATCCGAAGCCGAACAAGAGCGGCGAACAACCCAAGTCCAAGGAATGAAGATGAAGAAACTGGCATTGATTATGGCGCTGGCCGGCGCATTCGCAGCCTCCAACGCACAGGCGTGGGGCAACGACGGGCACCGTGCGGTGGGCGCGATCGCCGACAAGCTGCTCAAGGGGACCAACGCGCAGAAGCAGCTGGCCGCGATCCTGTTCCCGGGCGAGTCGCTCGAGTCGATCGCCAACTGGGCCGACTGCGTCAAGGGCACCTACTGCGGACCGCAGACGCCGGAGATGGTCGCCTATGTCGAGGCCAATGCGAAGCACAGCACCTACCACTACACCGACGTGCCGTTCCAGCACGCGCACTACGAAGACGGCGCGCCGGGTGCGTTCGAGGACGACATCGTGCAGACGCTGAAGCAGGCGATCGCCGTCCTGCAGGGCAATACCGACCCGAAAGCGAACCCGCACAACTTCACCAAGCGCCAGGCGCTGATGCTGCTGGTCCACATGACCGGCGACATCCACCAGCCGCTGCACGTGGGCGCGGCCTACGTCGGCAAGGACGGCAAGTTCGTGGTCCCGAAAACGCATCACGACATCGACACCGTCAACATCTTCGATTCGCGCGGCGGCAACAATTTCCTGCTCGACGACGCGAAGGTCACGGCGATGGGCGCGGCCCATATCCCGGGCGAGGCGCGTCCGCTGCGCGAAGGCGTGCCCCAGGCGCTGACCAAGCCGTTCCACTCGTACTGGGACACCACGGTGGTCGACTACGCGATGCGCCGCAGCAGCACCAAGACGCCGGAACAGTTCGCGCAGTATGCGATCGACAGCAACCCGGCAGTAGCGGCCAACAGCGGCGCGCCAACCACCTGGCCTTACCAGTGGGCCAACGATGCGCTGGTGCAGTCGAAGGTGGCGTACGCTAACGTCACTCCGGGGCCGTTCACCAAGCAGGTCAGCAAGAAGGGCGAGACCTACTACACCTGGTCGCTGGAGGTACCGCAGGACTATCCTGTGCCCAGCTCCGCGCTGGCACGCACGCAACTGATCAAGGGCGGCTACAACCTGGCCGCGGTGTTGAAGGCTATCTGGCCATAAGGAGACCGGCATGCGCTACCTGACGACCTGCATACTCATCTGCTCCGTCGTCGGGGCGCCTGCCACCGCCGCGCCCTCCCTGCCTTTGTGGGAGGCCGGCGTGATCGGGGGCGGGGTGTCGATGCCCGCCTATCCCGCTTCCGACGAACGCTCCGCCCGGGGCATCGTTTTTCCCTACCTGGTATATCGCGGCAAAGTGTTCCGTTCGGACGAATCGGGGCTCCTGGCGCGCATCCTGCGCACCGAGCGCATGGAGCTGGACCTCGGCTTTGCCGCGTCGCTGCCGGTGCGCTCCGGCGGCGTCAACGCGCGCGAAGGCATGCCGAACCTGGGCGCGCTGGGCGAGTTCGGCCCGCGCCTGAAGGTCAAGATCGGCCCGCCCGCCACCACCCAGGTGCAGTTCGAATTGCCTGTGCGCGCCGTGATCGAAGCGCGCGGCGGCTTGCACAAGCGGGGTTGGACCGCCGAGCCGCGGCTGGCGTGGAGCGCCGAGGATGCGAGCAAGCGGCTCTCGTACGGCACCAGTTTCAGCGCGGTGTTCGGCGACCGCTCCATTAACCGCTACTTCTATGAAGTCGAACCACGGTTCGCGACGCCGGTGCGGCCCGCCTACGCGGCCGACAACGGCCTGATACTGGTGAGGCTGGGCGCGAGCGCCAACTACAAGCTGACCCGCGACCTGCGCTTGTATGGCTACCTTCGCGCCGAAAGCTACGCCGACTCGGCCAACCGCGAAAGTCCCCTGCACCGCAAGTCGCATGGCTTTTCGGGCGGCTTTGCGGTCGCGTGGATCATGGGACGGTCGTCCCGTCCGGCCGCGGACTAGGCGCGTCGCACGATGCGCGCGGCGCTGGGAATACTCGTGGCTGCCGCGCTGGCCTATATCGCGTTCTGCCTGCTGGTGTTCGTCCAGCAGCGCTCCCTGATGTACTTCCCGACGCCGCCGACGCGCACGCCGCCCGGCGCGGAAGTGATTGCGCTCGCGGGCAATGTCGTCGTCACCGCATTCCGGCAGGATCGCGCCCCGGCGCTGCTGTACTTCGGCGGGAATGCGGAAGACGTCAACGGCAGCCTGGGAGAACTGGCGGCGGCGTTTCCCGGCCACGCGATCTACCTGATGCAGTACCGGGGCTACGGCGGCAGCGACGGCGCGCCGACCGAAGAGGGCCTGGTGTCCGATGCGCTTGCGCTGTACGACAAGGTGCGCAGGCGGCACGAGCGCATCGAGGTGGCGGGCCGCAGCCTTGGCAGCGGCGTGGCGATCCAGCTTGCCGCCGCGCGTCCGGTGGACCGGCTGGTGCTCATCACGCCGTTCGACAGCATGCGCGACGTCGCGGGCAGACATTACCCCTACCTGCCGGTGCGCTGGCTGCTGCGCGATCCTTACGACTCCGCCGCATATGCGCCAAAGGTGAACGCGCCGACAGTGCTGGTCGCGGCGGCCGATGACGAAATCATTCCTCGCGCGAGCACCGAGGCGCTGTTCAGGTGCTTCGCACCGGGCGTCGCCACGATGACCGTGATCGAGGGCGTGGGACACAACACGATCTCGTCCAGTCCGCGCTACATCGCCGCGATCAGTGGCGGCGCGATCGATGCAAGCCTCGCCGAACAGGGAGAACGACGATGAAGATATCCGCTACCGTGCGCAACGCGCAGGGATCGCACGAGGCGACCGTGTCCACCGCGGGCGCCGCGCAGAGCCTGCAAGTCGCGCCAAAGCGCGATGGCGCCGGCTCGTCGGTGAACGGCGGAGAGTTCCTGATGCTCGCGCTGGCCACGTGCTACTGCAATGACCTGTACCGCGAGGCTGCGCGGCTTGGCGTGCCGCTGAATGCGGTGGAGGTGCGGGCGCGCGGCGAGTTCGCGGGCCGGGGGCTGTCAGCGCAAGACATCTGTTATGCAGCGTGGATCGACTCGCCCGCATCACCGGAAGCAATCGAGCGCCTGCTGCGGGAAACGGACGCGGTCGCGGAAGTGCACAACACCATCCGGGCCGGAGTTCCCGTTGAACGTGAACGCTGGACGGACAGCGCGGGGCGCGTGGCGGGGTGACTGGACCAAGAGGCGGCTCGCTCAGCGGTCGTCGGGATGCCGGTAGAGCGGAGCAGTCACGAAGTCGACGTAAAAGAATCCGTCGAAGGAATTTACTGGGATGATGGTGACAGGGTTGATGCCCCAGTCGCGCGTCATGACTGGCTGAGCCTTCCAGGTGCCAGCGGCTGTCCGCAGATCGAGGAAGCCGATCGGGTGGGCCGCAGCGGCAAAATGGGACTCCAGGCTTCCCGCTGGCGGGGCTGTAACCTGATACGGCCTGCGCTGGTCCGCAGCGGTTCCTTTGCCCATGATGAGCGCCGCAACGTACATCGAGTCGCCAAAGGACTTCGCAAGCCAGTGTCCCATCATCCTGACATCTTTGGGGTTGTTCCACTCTTTCGCGATGTGGGCATTGTGGCTCCAGATGATGATCTTCTCGCCAGGGTAGACATGTCGCGCTAGATAGTCGAAGTTTCGCGCCATGCCCTCGTCGCGCGCATCGTAGGCTGCCCTCGTGCCGACCGGGGATGCCCGCTCATCGGCGCGCGCGATACGCGAGACCAGTTGCTGGCGCACGTACGAAACATTCGGGTTGGTGCGGTCCGCACGCGTAGCGGCGTTCCAGCGATCCAGAAGGCGCCGGTATTGGGCGGGGACGATTGTCGGCTCGGTGCTGCCGTACGGACGGCGCACCAGTGCCGAGAGCGCTTGTTCCGCCTCGGCCAGGTCTCGAAGAAATGCGGCGGCGGTTTCGGTTGGCAGTACCTGCCGGACCAGGTCACCCATTTCAGCGGGCAGGTTGTAGTCCTGCACGTCGAATCCGACGATTTGCAGATTCGCCCCGGTCAGCCGCCGTTGATGTACATATTGGTAGAGCGCCACGCCCTGTGGCGTCTGCCACACAGGGTACAGGCATTGCCTGGCCGCCGTGTCTGGCGTGATGTCGAGCGCCTGGTTGGCGACGGCACAGGCATTCATCGGACCTTCCAGTGCGATGACGTTGAAACCCATTTGTTCGTGAAGGAACTTGATGAGCCGGACCTTCAGTGCACTGAACTCATCGACACCGTGGCTGCTTTCGCCGAGCGCGACAATCCGCTTGTTCGCCAGGACAGGCTTCAGGAATTGCAGGTCGCCGAATTCCGACCCTCCGGCAGCCGCAAGCCGGACTACGTTGGCAGGATTGAAGTCCGACTTTGTCTCGGGAGCCGGGCTCTGGGCTGCGACGGCGTGCGGCTGAACCGCGAGCGACAGCAGAAGGACGGCGCGCGCGGAGGCGGCGCGAATCGGGGACAGCTTGGCGGGTGGCTTCATGTTGGGCGCCCAGGGGATGTGTTTCGAAAAAATACCATGAATCGGCGACCGTTTTGATTCTTTGTACAAGCTCCCTTAGTGTTCAGTTCAGACCACGCGCCTCCGCGCTCAGGGGGCGGGGCCTGAAGAGCACTGAAAAGAGCCCCACAGGTGGTTGCTTTCCCGACATCTCCATGTGATGATCGCGTCCGGCTGCGCTCGCCCTCGCGGGCTGGTGGCTCGCGAAGATAAATGCTGCACCAGTCCTCGCGGCCCTGGCCGGCGGGATGATCGAAGTGGCCTTCGCCGCCGTCGTCTTCTTCACATCGCGCCGCGAGCGCGGAGGAGCTCCAATTGTCCAGTCTGCATAGCCGCGTGGGTGCGTTTGCGATGCCGGCACTGAAGACGGTGCTGGCCGGGGCCGCCGGATTCGTCGTGTGCCTCAGCGCGGGCCTGCTCCTGGTCCCGAGCACCGGGCTCGTGAACGGATTCGTCCTGGTGGCGGCGTTTGCCGCTTGTGCCGCCGGTGCGGGCATGGTCCTGGGCCGCGTCTTCGGCAGCGGCTACGCCAACAGCATCGGCGTGGGCGCGATGCTGGCGCTGCTGCTGTTGTGGACACCGGTCGTCTTCGTCACCTACGGCTTCGCGCTTGCCGGCATTCCCATCCTCATCGCCTACGCCTACTGCTTCGTGCTTGGGGCGCGGTGGAGCGGCCGGTCATGGCGCCGCGCCGCTGAATAAAGCGGCCGGACGGATCTTCCGTGTGGGCTTCCCGAGCGCGCGCAAGTGACGTTGGGCGGGCCGCGGATTTGGCGAAATCGAACATGATTATGCAGAATCCGCCAAATTTGGCGCCGCTCGCGAACCGGATTTCCGGCCCGCGTTCGGGCGCAGTCACTTTGCAATTGCGCTAGACTGACTCAGCACTCAATCGACTTGAGGGAGGCAGTATGGCGGGCTATTGCATCAACATCGAAGGCAAGGCGCTTTCGAACGACAACTACCGGGAAGTTCTCTACACGACGCAGCGGAGCCAGCTCGTGGTGATGGCGCTGAGGCCCGGCGAGGAAACCGGAATGGCGAGCCACGACGACATCGACCAGTTCATTCACGTCGAAGGCGGGGAGGGCGAGCTCATCCTGGACGGGAAGGAGTATCGCTTGAAGGACGGGATCGCGGCGTTGATTCCAGCCCGGACCGAACACCACATCAAGAACACGTCCAACGTGGAGACGCTAAGGTTTACCACGCTGTATTCGCCACCGAAGTACCCGGATGGCACGATACACCGCACCAAGGCGGAAGCGGACGGGAACTAATCGCCCCGGGTTCGG
Source organism: Telluria sp. (assembly GCA_035759315.1). Lineage (GTDB taxonomy): Bacteria > Pseudomonadota > Gammaproteobacteria > Burkholderiales > Burkholderiaceae_D > Telluria. The sequence continues at coordinate 35,779 of DASTVB010000208.1, forward strand.
AAGTGCTCCGCAATGTCACTTCGGTATGCCCAACATAGGGCCGAAAGAATAATTAAGGAGAAGGCGCCCCAAAGTTTAACTCCCTTATCCCATCCATATAAAGCTCCATGCGTGAATGCAATAATAATGATGAGCGACATTAACTGAAGTGTTGCAGATATGAACCGCCGAATGCCAGCGGATATGGGTTTTAGCATTTTTTTCATTTCAACTTATCGCTCATTTCTGTACTCCAGGGCGAAGGGGGCAGGGCGAAGGGGGCAGTTCCGGCAATCTAACACCCCCGAACCAGGGCGAAGGGGTCAGTTCCGGCAATCTGACAACCCCGAACTATTAAGAGAATTCTTGATACTTCTGGCGAGGCAAGCTAAGCACAAAAACTAAGGCAGAGGTCACGTCCGGATGCCAGACCTGCTCCCAGCTCGCGACCACAACTCGCCGGCTCGTTATCGTTCATGCTCCCCGGCGTTCTGCAATTAACTCACGTGCCCTTTTTATTTCAAGCCGTGCAGTTAGTACGGGATTGGCGAGCTCGTAAATAGTGGCCCTTATCCATTTTTCGTGTTTATTGTCAAAGCTAATATCCTCGCGCCCTTCAAGCATATTTGCCCACTGCTCCACCATAGAAGCAGTCAGCTCACCGCTTAGATATCTCCGGAGTACTTGTACGATGTGATCGAGATCCAACACAATCGGGGCACCTTCGAAATCCCAATCGAAGCCGCTGAGCTGTCGTTGCAACTCGTCCAGCGGTCTCGAAAAATTGACGAAGTTTTCGATAACGGTTGATCGGTCATTGTTCATGGGGTCACCACATTGCCTGTAATTTTTTCCTTCACGAGCCTGGCGAAGGGGTCAGTTCCGGCAATTTGACACCCCCGAACCGAGCCTGGCGAAGGGGTCAGTTCCGGCAATCTGACACCCCCGAACTATTCAAGAGAAGTATGGTCGCCTCCGCTACGGCAAGGCGACGAGGTCAGTTCCGGCAATCTGAGCCTGCACTACGCCGTGGACGATTTCCGACACCAAGGACTGGCAATCAATTTAAACCTTGTCCTGCGGCGTCGGACTCATCCGTCGACTAGAGGCAGGCAGGTCCTATCAGGGGGCTGCACTGCGCTTGGGCGGCAGGACGGTATCGGAAGCCATCGCACCTATCAAGTTTGCAACGAGATGAACCGATTAATCTTAAGGTATCCTCTTCATCAATTCCGCAGGCCCGTAGAATATTGATTCCAATTCGTTGCTCATGACCAACGCCCATGTGCGTGAGTGGGGTACTAGAGCAAGGTCGAACATTCCAATAAGTTCACGTCGTAACGTCCTCAGTCCTTCGACGTTCAAAGGAATATCAAGGGGCGTGAATTCTAAATGGGTGCTTTCCATTTCGTAAACGGTAGCCGTAGTATAGCCACGCTCTTTCTCAAATGCTTGGAAGGGCGCAAGATTCGACTCATCCATTCCAATTCCCCCAAGTATTTCTCTGCCCTCCCAATCCCCCATGTCCAAATGAACGTTGTATCGTTCGGCTAGAGACCGCAATATTTCCATTCCTTGTTTCTCGTCCATACAGTTCATCGCCCTTTCGAGGCGATCACGTGAGAGAAGATAAGCAATTGTTACCTAGTCCGTCAAACTACGTAAGTTGGACTCTATCAATAACTGTGCCTTCAGGGAGAGCGCGTGTTTCGCGTAGTAGTTCACTATTCACATGCCAGTCAAATTCAACGTCCTTCACCTCCAAATTTTCTGTCTCAAATTTTTCACCAAGAAACAGCGGCACCCTCAGGCTAGCGCACTTGTCACGTGGAAGCATCTGGAGGTTGTTAACTGCCAAGAAGCTCTCAAAAACGCCTAGTTCAAACAACTCACACGACGACTCAACTAAATACTTCTCGTGAAAGTCCTCTAGCGTGAACGGGATCTTCAAAACCTCATCGCTCATGAGCGAAAACAGAAGCAACAACGGATGATCGGCGGCACGTCTCTCAGAATCTACGCAATACATCCTATTCAGCCAATCGAACGCGAAGGGACACACTCGCTCTCGATAGTTAGGGTACGATACACATAGTCTTTCGTAGAAAATGTCGATCTCCCCATAATCGAGCGTGCGATAAATGCCTCGATTGAATATTCCACCCCCTAAAAGATCAAAAAAACCGATCAGCTCTTTGTTGTCTCGCAGCGTTTTGCATACGGACTCAGCCATTACTGTAGGGCGGCGCTCCACATCCCGTGAAAACGCACTTCGAAATTTTTCGTACATACTTACCTTTCATACTTCCCGTCTACGGATCCGGCATTTGCCCTAGACGCACCCGCCCATTCCGGCGCGGTCGGTAACGACCTCCAGAGCTGTTTCCGGCATCCCTCCGTGAGATATCAGAGGCTGCAGCTGCTGTATTGGACAATGGTAGGGCAGATGCAGCAGTCAGCCCGATGGAACTATTTTCAACGTTTTACGCTCGTCACGGCGCTCGGTGTATCTAGGGGAAGCCAAACGGCAGGAAAAACGAATAAAAAAAAGCGGCCCGGAGGCCGCTTTCTGTTTGCGCGAAACGTTGATTAGCGCGACTTGACGAACGGTTTGCCGATCGCCTTCGGCGCCACCGACTTCGCCATCAGCCCGGCCAGCACGATCACGGTGACCACGTACGGGATCATCTGGATCAGCGAGCCCGGGATACGGCCCACCACCGGCAAGTCCACGCCTTCCATCTGGATCTGCAGCGCGCTAAAGAAGCCGAACATCACGCAGCCCAGCGCCGTATAGAACGGACGCCAGTTACCGAACACCATGGCCGTCAGCGCCAAGTAGCCCGCGCCCGCCGACATGTCGCGCAGGAAGAAGCCGCTCTGCACGATCGACAGGTAGGCGCCCGAGAAGGAGCACAGGATGCCGCAGATTAGCATCGCCTTGTAGCGCGTGCGCGCAACCGAGACGCCCGCGGCATCGGCTGCATGCGGGTTCTCGCCGCAGGCGCGCAGGCGCAGGCCGAAGCGGCTGTGGTACATCACCCAGTGCACGAGGGGGATCAGGAGGAAGGCGAGGTACACGAGGATCGAGTGGCCACCCAGCACGCTTCCATAGAACCAGCCGACGAACGGGATGTCCTTCACCGCTTCGGTGCCGGGCAGGACGATGTCGAACAGGCGGAACTCGCCCAGGTCCGGCGTACGGCCGCCCTGCTGGAAGAAGTACTGCGCCAGCACGAAGGTCAGGCCGCTCATCGCGAGGTTGATCGCGATACCGGCCACCAGCTGGTTGCCCTTCTGGGTGATGCTGACAAAGCCCTGCAGCAGCGCCAGCGCCGCCGACACGGCGATGCCGGCGGCGATGCCCAGCCACGGGTCCTGGAAGGTGTAGGCCACCGCGGCGGAAGCGAACGCGCTGGCGAGCATCTTGCCCTCGAGAGCGAGGTCGATCACGCCGCTGCGTTCCGCGAACAGGCCGGCCATCGCCGCGAACAGCAGCACCGGTGCGTTGCGGATCGTGGCGACGATCATGCTGGAGAGTTGGAAGTCTTCAAACATGGCTTATCCTTTCCGGCGCAGGTTGATCATCTTCATGATGGCCGGGGCGTACAGGTTTTCCATCGCGCCGCAGAACAGGATAATCAGGCCCTGGATGAAGATGAAGGTCTCCTGCGGGATATTCGGTTTTTCCAGCGACAGGTCGAAGCCGCCCTGGATCAGCGCGCCGAACAGCACGGCCGACAGGAAGATGCCAACCGGGTGCTGGCGTCCCATCAGCGCGATCGCGATGCCGACGAAGCCGGCGCCCGCCGGGAAGTTCAGGCTTAGGTAGTGGGTCGAGCCCATGATCGAGTTGACCGCGCCAAGGCCGGCGAGCGCGCCCGAAATCAGCATCGCGACGATGATCATGCGGCCGATCGATACGCCCGCGTAGTGCGCCGCGTCCTGGTTCAGGCCAGTCGCGCGCAGCTCGTAGCCCCACGACGAACGCCACACGGTGATGCCGTAGACGACCAGCGCCGCGATCGCGATCAGGAAGCTGATGTTGAGCGGGGTATCGCCCAGCACCGGGAACAGGGTGTTCAGGCGCGGCATCGACGCCGCTTCCGCGAACACGCGGCTGGCAGGATTCTGCTCGCCCTCGGGGATCATGTACTTCACGATGATGAAGTTCATCAGGCTCGCGGCGATGAAGTTGAACATGATCGTGGTGACGACGATGTGGCTGCCGCGGCGCGCCTGCAGGTAGCCCGGCAGCCAGGCCCACAGGGCGCCGAACACGCCAGCCGCGAGCATGCCGACCGGGATCAGCAGCCAGCCCGGCATGGTGCCGTCCAGTGCCAGCATGGCCAGCGTCAGGCCCAGGCCGCCGATGTACATCTGGCCTTCGGCGCCAATGTTGAACAGTCCCGCCTTCATCGCGATCGAGACCGCAAGGCCGGTGAAGATGAAGGTCGACGCATAGAACAGCGTGTACGACAGGCCTTCCGGATTGACGATCGCGCTGTTGATCAGGATCTGCAGCGATTCGACCGGGTCTTCGCCCAGCATGTGGATCACCAGCGCGGCCACCAGCAGCGCAGAGACCAGGTTCAGGACGGGCAGGGCGAACGCAGTGGCCCAGCGTGGAAGCTCAGTCTTTTTCATTTTGTGTGCATCCCTCCCATGAGGAGGCCGATGCGGGTCGTATCGAATTCTTCAATTTTGAGTTCGCCGGTGATGCGGCCACCGGACATGACGATGATGCGGTCGGCCAGCGCCCGCACTTCTTCCAGTTCCACCGACACCAGCAGGATCGCCACGCCGTCGTCGCGCATCTTGAGCAGCTGGGTGTGGATCGATTCGATGGTGCCGATGTCGACGCCGCGGGTTGGCTGGCCCACCAGCATCAGCTTCGGCCCGGCCGCCACTTCGCGCGCGATCACGACCTTCTGCTGGTTGCCACCCGAGAGCAGGCCGATACGCAGGTCAGGATTGTTCGGACGCACGTCGAAGGCCTTGAGCAGGCCGGCGCAGCGCGCCTTGATCGCTTTCAGGTCGAACAGGCCCCAGCGGTTCTTCACGTTGTCCTGGTAGCCGAACACGGTGTTCTGCTCGACCGAGAAGTCCTTGATCACGCCGTCGCGCAGGCGGTCTTCCGGCACGTGGCCGATGCCCAGCTTGCGGAAGGTCTTCGGCAGGCCGTCCGGATCGCGGCGTCCGGCGAACGGCAGTTCCTTGCCCATGAAGTTCACATGGCCGGCCGACGGCAGGCGCATGCCCGACAGGATCTCCATCAGTTCGCTCTGGCCATTGCCGGATACGCCGGCAATCGCGACGATTTCGCCCGCGCGCAGCGAGAAGCCGATGTCGTCGAGCTGCTTGACGTGGTTCGAATCGAGCAGGGACAGGTTCGACACTTCCAGCACCGTCTCGCCCGGGTTGTAGGCAGCGCGCGGCAGTTCGGCCTGGATCGGACGGCCCACCATCAGGCTCGCCAGTTCTTCCTTGGAGGTGGTCGCGGTCTGCACCGCGCCCGCCACGCGGCCGGCGCGCATCACGGTCACCTCGTCGGTGATTTCCATGATCTCGCCCAGCTTGTGGGTAATCAGGATGATGGTCTTGCCCTGTTCCTTGAACAGACGCAGGATGTCGAACAGCGACGCGGTCTCCTGCGCGGTCAGCACCGCGGTCGGCTCGTCCAGGATCAGGATGTTGGCGCTGCGGTAGATCTGCTTGAGGATCTCGACGCGCTGCTGCGCGCCCACCGACAGGTCTTCGATTTTCGCCAGCGGGTCCAGCTGCAGGTTGTAGCGCTCGCAGATGTCGCGCAGCTTCGCTTCGACTTCGCTGCGGTGCTTCGCGAGCTTGAAGCCGCCTTCGCTGCCCAGCATGACGTTGTCGAGCACCGTGAAATTCTCGACCAGCATGAAGTGCTGGTGCACCATGCCGATTCCCAGTTCGATCGCCACGTGGCTGTTGGGGATGGTGCGGTGCTGGCCGTCGATCAGCACGTCCCCGTGGTCGGCCTGGTAGTAGCCGTACAGGATGCTCATGAGGGTCGACTTGCCTGCGCCGTTCTCGCCGATCACGCCATGGATGGAACCCTTGGCGATCGAGAAGCTGACGTCGGCATTCGCTTGCACGGCGCCGAAGGCCTTGCTGATACCGCGAAATTCTACAGCTGGCTGCATAGAAGATCTTCTTGTAATTTAAAACGCGCCGCCAGGCGTTAAGGCCCGGACGGCGCGCTTCGTAATGGCTCTAAAAATCAGACCGGGCAGCTGCTCACCCGGGAGTCGATGACTTTGGTCTTGCCGTTGATGATGTTGGCTTTCACTTCGCCGACCTTCTTCTCGATGGCAGGGGTGATAACCGCACGGTTGTCCTTGTCCAGCGCCCAGTCCACGCCGCCTTCTTTCAGGCCCTTGTGGGTGACGCCTGCTTTCCAGGTGCCGTTCTTCACTTGCATGAAGGAGTCGTACACGGCGACGTCCACGCGCTTGACCATCGAGGTCAGCATCGTGCCCGGATGCAGGTGGTTCTGGTTGGAGTCGACGCCGATCGCCAGCTTGCCTTTTTCCTTTGCCTTCTGGAGTGCGCCCAGGCCCGAACCGCCGGCCACTGCGAACACCACGTCGGCGCCGCGGTCGAACTGCGCGCGTGCCAGCTCGCCGCCCTTGGCCGGATCGTTCCAGGCGGCGGCGGTGGTGCCGACCATGTTCTGGAGGATTTCAGCTTTCGGTGCGATCGATTTCGCGCCCTGAGCATAGCCGCACGCGAACGCGCGGATCAGCGGGATGTCCATGCCGCCCACGAAGCCGAGCTTCTTGGTCTTGGACGCCATCGCCGCAGCGACGCCGACCAGGTAGGAGCCTTCTTCTTCCTTGAACAGGATCGAGTTGACGTTCGGGCTCTTGGCCTCCGCGTCGATCAGCACGAACTTCACGTTCGGGAATTCCTTGGCCACCTTCTGCACCGCCTGCGCCTGCGAGAAGCCGATCGCCGCAATCAGGTCGACCTTCTTGCGCGCCAGGCCGCGCATCACCTGTTCGGACTGGGTGTCGGACGAAGCCTGCACTTCCATGAACGGGATGTTGGTCTCTTTCTTGAAGCGCGAGGCGCCTTCGAAAGCGGACTGGTTGAACGACTTGTCGAACTTGCCGCCGGCGTCGTAGACGATCGCCAGCTTGGGATTAGCCGCTGCAACGGTGCCCGCCGCGCACAGCGCCGCGATGGTGATGCTGAGATGCTTGAGTTTCATATGAAATTGACTCCTGGAATTCCGATATTGTACCTGCCTAGCCCATCAATGCCAGCAAATTGCGCTGGGCCTGCTCGAATTGTGTCAGTCCTGTCGCCAGCGCGTCGTTACCAATTGTTTCGAGGTCGACGCCGTGGCGCGCGAGCTGGCCGATCGTGGCTGCGGCGCTGTCGATGTCATCCTGTAAAGACATGCGCGCTTCGATGCGCTCCGCCAGCGAGGCCAGCGCTTCCGGGCTGGCGACAAGCACGGTGCCGGGCAGGCCGGCGCGTTCGATGAAAGCGTCGCCGGCGTCGGCGAAGGCCAGCTGCTGCGGCACGGCGCCGAAGGCTGCGAAGATGCCGTATCCGTTCTCCGACTGGAGTGCGCGCCAGGACAGGCGCGCGCAGGCGGCGCCGGCCTTGCCGCGCAGGTGCGTGGCGCACTGTCCGAGCTGGGGGTCGACCGCGGCGTCCAGCGCGCCGAGCGGTATGCTGGCGACGCAGGCGATGCGCTGGACCGAGAGCGTCGCCTGCAGGCGGCGCGCCAGTCCGCGGCGGTGCGCGGCGAAGACCGCCGTCACCTGGCGCGGCGTGAATACCAGCGTGGGGTTGGTGCCGATGCCCGCGAACGCCAGTTCCTCGATCGCGGCGATGCCGGCCGGCGTGGCGGGAATCTTCACCAGCAGGTTGGGGCGCGCCACCGCGGCGTGCAGGCGACGGGCCGCCGCGACGGTGCCGGCGGTGTCATGCGCGATGAAGGCGGGAAGGTCGGCGCAGGCGAAGCCGGCGCGCCCGGCGCTGCCTTCATAGGTGGCGGCGAGCAGGTCGCAGGTGCGGCGCAGGTCGGGCAGCAGCAGGGCGTCGAGGCGGTCCTGAGCACACGGATGCGCGGCGCGCAGCGCGGGCAGCAACGCGTGGCATGCAGGACTGGCCCCGATCGCCATGTGCAGCAGCGCGAGGTTGGCGGACACGCCGCGCACGCCGCGCGCGATCAGCCGCGCCAGCGCGCCCGATTCGAGCAGCTCGCGCGACAGGCCGTCCAGCCACAACTGGGGTGCAAGTGCAGCCTCGGTGGCGGTCGGGCTACGGGTGGCAATCGCTTCGCTCATTTTACTTTCCGTTACGTGAACAATCGGGGATGTCGCGATGGCGCAACAGCCGGGAACCGCGCAGGGTAGAAGGGAAAGACTATGCAGCAGCCACCTTCCCGAAGACAAATACGTTTTTGCTTGCCGATTTAGACATTCCCAAAATAAATATGGAGGGGCCCCTCTAGTTTTTGTTGGCAAACATTCATGCTAGGATAAATATTCTTTGTACTTACGCATCCTGCGGCAAAGGGTATTTGCCCGGAGAGCCACGGACCGCATAAGGTTCGGTCAACAATTACTTGTAAAACTACTGAAGGAGCGCGCATGTCCGTATCTTCCTCCGGGGCCCTGGCCCGATCCCTGATCGCACTCGCCGTCGCAGGCGCATTCCCACTGCAGGCATACGCGCAGGACGCGGCCCCGGCACAGGCGCCGGCCGCGCAAGCCTCCACCCCGGCTCCTGCGCCAGTCGCGCAGCAGGAACTCGAGACCGTGATCGTGACCGCGAACCGCCGCTCGGAGAACATCCGCGAAGTTCCGATGGCGATCACCACGCTCAAGGGCGAAAAACTGGACGTGCTTACTTCCGCAGGCCAGGACATCCGCTTCCTCGCCGGCCGCTCGCCGTCGCTGAACGTCGAATCCGACTACGGCCGTTCGTTCCCGCGCTTTTACATTCGCGGCCTCGGTAACACCGACTTCGACCTGAACGCATCGCAGCCGGTCGGCCTGGTGTACGACGACATCGTGCTCGAATCGCCGATGCTCAAGGGCTTCCCTGTATTCGACGTCGACCAGGTTGAAGTGCTGCGCGGCCCGCAGGGCACGCTGTTCGGCCGTAACTCGCCGGCCGGCGTGATCAAGTTCGATTCCACGCGCCCTACCGACAAGTTTGAAGGCTACGGCAGCATCGGCTTCGGCAAGGACAACGTGATCAACGCCGAGGGCGCGCTGAACGTGCCGCTCAACGAAGACATGGCGATGCGCTTCTCGCTGATGTCGCAGCACCGCGGCGACCGCGTATTCAACAACCGTCCGAACGCAGTGGTACGCGAATTCGAAGGCTACGACGACAGCGCCGCGCGCATCCAGCTGCAGTACAAGAAACGTGATTTCTCGGCGCTGTTCGGCCTCAAGCACCGCGACATGAAGGGCAACGCGACCCTGTTCCGCGCGAACATCATCAAGAAGGGCACCAACGAGCTGGTCGAAGGCTTCCGCTACGACTCCTACCCCACCGACGGCGGCAACGTCCAGACCCTGAAGAACACCGGAGCCAGCATGCGCCTGCGCTGGGTCGCCGGCGACCTGACCTGGCATTCGATCACCGGCTACGAGACTGCGGAGTTCTTCAGCTGGGGCGACGTGGATGGCGGCTTCGGCGCCGTGTACGCGCCTCCGATGGGACCCGACTATCCGGGCCAGCCGGCCTTCATCCCGTTCGACGCGCAGACCGCCGACGGTATGCCTGAGCACAAGCAGTTGACCCAGGAATTCCGGGTCGAGTCCAACTACAAGGGCCCATGGCAGTGGATCGCCGGCGCCTATTACTTCAACGAAGAGATCCAGGTCGACAGCTTCAACTACCAGACCTTCGCCAACAACCTCCAGCACGGCTACGCGGTCCAGTTCCAGGACTCGACGTCGTGGGCGCTGTTCGGCTCCGTCAACTACCAGGTCTCGGACAAGCTGAAGATGCGCGCCGGCCTGCGCTACACCGACGACAAGAAGGACTTCACCGCTTCGCGCACGGTCAATCCGTTCGACGACCTGCCAGGCATCGGACCGCTGACCGCGAACCCGGAATCGAACAACACCAGCTGGGACCTGTCCGGCACTTACGAGATGAGCGCCGACACCAACGTGTACGCGCGTCTCGCGACCGGTTACCGCGCGCCGTCGATCCAGGGCCGCATCCTGTTCGGCAATACCATCTCGGTGGCAGATTCCGAGCGCGCAGCTTCGTTCGAAGTCGGCGTGAAGCAGGAGCTGTTCAACCGCCGCGCGCGCCTGTCAGCGACCGTGTTCCGCTATAACGTCAAGGACCTGCAGCTGACTGCCGGCTCCGGCGGCGTGAACCAGAACCGCCTGGTCAACGCCGACAAGGCGACCGGGCAGGGCGTCGAACTGGACTTCCAGGCGATCCTGACGCCGGAACTGCGCATGACGCTGGGCGCGAGCTACAACGACACCGAGATCAAGGACCCGGGCCTGTTCGTCGCACCATGCGGCGCGGGCTGCACGGTGCTCGATCCGGCCGGTCCGTTCCCGGGCACGGTTTCGATCCACGGCAACGACCTGCCGCGCGCACCGAAGCTGACCACCAACTTCACGCTGCGCTGGGCGCGCCAGGTGGGCGAAGGCGAAGTGTTCGCCTACACCGACTGGGCATACCGCAGCAAATACAATATGTTCCTGTACGAGGCGAAGGAATACCGCGCCAAGTCGCTGCTGGAAGGCGGCCTGCGCGTGGGCTACAAGTGGGCCGATGGCCGCTACGAAGCCGCGATCTATGGCCGCAACATCACCAACAAGGTCCAGGTGACGGCGGCGATCGACTTCAACAACCTGACGGGTATCGTGAACGAGCCGCGCACGTACGGCGTGCAGTTCAAAGCCTTCTTCTGATCAGGGACGGTGAAACAAGAAACGGCGAACTTCGGTTCGCCGTTTTTTTTGGGAGCTGGCCGCAAGACCGTCATTCCAGCGGAGGCTGGGATCCATGCTGAGCGTCCGCAACGGCGGTGTCCGCTGATCCACTGGCGCATGGATCCCAGCCTTCGCTGGGATGACGTGACTTCGCTGACCGGGCTCAGTCGCCTGCGGCCACAGACCCCATAGGCGTCGGTTCCTGTGGATGCAGGATGTTGAGGAAGGCGCGCACCACCGGCGCGTCGTCCAGCGCCGAGTAGCAGATGTACAGGTTCGCCGACGGCGGATTGGTTTTGATCTGCAGGAAGGTCACGCCCGGCCATCCGATTCGGCTGGTGGTCTCCGGCATCAGCGCCACGCCAAGGCCCGCGCCCACCATCGCCAGCAGCGTCTGCGGCTCGGTCGCTTCCTGGAACACGGTCGGCTGGAAGCCCGCCTTCACGCAGCAGTCGAGCAGGTAGCGCGCTTCGGCCGCCGACTTGTCCGGCGTGAGCGTCAGCATCGGTTCGTTGGCGATGTCGATCAGTTCGATCGCGCCGCGCGCGGCCAGCGGATGGCGCGCATTAACCGCGATGCAAACGTTCTCGTTGAAGCACAGCTCCTGGCGCAGGTTGTCGCGCTTGAGTTCATCTTCGTCGATGCGCGGCTCGCGCCAGAATCCCACGTCGATCTGCTTCGCCCGCAGCGCTTCGTATTGCGAGGTCGGCGACGATTCGTGCAGCGTCCATGTCACCTGGGGGAACTTGGTCTGGAATTCTTCCAGCATGCCCGGGATCGGGCCCCACATCGCCGAGCCCACGATGCCCACGCGCAGCCGTCCCACTTCGCCGCGGTCGATCTGGCGTACGGTGTCGATGGTCATGCGCATGCGCGCCAGGATGTCGGCCGCTTCCACCATCAGCGCCTTGCCGGCCGCCGTCAGTTCGAAGGTGCGCGTGGTGCGCGCGAACAGGCGCACGCCCAGCTCCGCTTCCAGCTTCATGATCTGCTGCGACAGCGGCGGCTGCGAGATGTGCAGCTTTTCGGCGGCGCGGCTGAAGCTCTTTTCCTCCGCCACGGCGAGGAAGTATTTCAGCTGTTTGAGGTCGATTGACATGGCGCTCAGACCGGCTGGCGGCCGGGCAGCTGGTGCAGCGCGACCGCAAGCTCGGCGCCGACCTGCGCGTTGTGCTTGACCAGCGCGATGTTGGTCGCGAGGCTGCGGCCCTGCGTCAGTTCCTTGATGCGCGACAGCAGGAAGGGCGTGACCGCCTTGCCGGTGACGCCGCGCTCGCCCGCTTCACGCAACGCCTGTTCGGTGATGCCGTCGATCTCCTGCCTCGGCATCGCGAACGCTTCCGGCACCGGATTGATCACCACGACACCGCCGCGCAGGCCGAGCTGCCACTTGGTGTGGATGAAGCTGGACTGTTCAAGCGCGGAGTCGAGCTGGAAGTCGGCCTTGAAGCCGCTGTCGCGCGTGAAGAAGGCGGCGAAGCCAGGCTGGCCTACGCTCACCACAGGCACGCCGTGCGTCTCCAGGTATTCCAGCGTGAGGCCGATGTCGAGGATCGATTTGACGCCGGCGCACACCACCGCCACGTCGGTCTGCGCCAGCTCCTGCAGGTCCGCCGAGATGTCGAAGCTGGTCTCGGCGCCGCGGTGCACGCCGCCGATGCCGCCGGTGACGAACACGGAGATACCCGCCATGCGTGCGCAGATCATGGTCGCGGCCACGGTGGTGGCGCCGACCAGGCGCTTGGACAGCGCGTAGGCCATGTCGCGGCGGCTGACCTTGATCGCGTCGGGCGAGGTGGCAAGCAGCTCCAGCTGCGCATCGGACAGGCCGATGCAGATCTTCCCGTCGAGCAGGGCGATCGTGGCCGGCACCGCGCCGGCGTCGCGGATCACCTGCTCGACCTCTTTCGCGGTCTGCACGTTCTGCGGGTAAGGCATGCCGTGCGAGATGATGGTCGATTCGAGTGCGACCACCGGCTTGCCGGCGGTACGCGCTGCCGCGACTTCCGGCGAGAGCAGTAGGAACTGTTGCATGATCATTTCCGTTTCGTTTTTTATATATAGCTACGCTTAAAACCGTCATTCCCGCGAACGCGGGAATCCATACTGAATATGCGCAATCGATTCAGCATGGGTACCCGCCTTCGCGGGTATGTCAGCGGACCGTCATTCCCGCGAAAGCGGGAACCCATACTGAATGTGCGCAATTGATTCAGCATGGGTACCCGCCTTCGCGGGTATGACAGTGGTGGGGCAAGCGACAGTGAGCGCGGCCAGGTGGAGGCCCCGCTTGCAAGCTACCCCGAGGTCATCGCCCTCCGTCATCAGCGACCAGCACACCGCCGCCGCAAACGCGTCACCAGCTCCGGTGACGTCCACCACCTCGACATGCTCCGCATCCATGTGCGCGACTCCGCCGCCGGTGGTGTACGACACGCCCGCACTGCCGCGCGTGACGATAACGTCCAGCGCGCCTTGCGCCTGCACCTCGCGGCACGCTGCCAGCAGCTGCGCTTCGCCCTCGATCGTTCGTCCCAGCCGCGCCTGCAGTTCGCCCAGGTTCAGGATCAGCAGCCGCAGCCCCGAGAGGTCAGCGGGCAGCCGTTCCATCTTCGGTTCCGACACCGCCACCACCACCAGCGGCGCTGCCTCCCGCAGCAGCGCGGCCACGGTGGCGGAAGGGAGGTTCAGGTCGGCGATCGTCAGCGCCCCCGGTTCCAGCCCGGGCCGCACGCGTTCCGGCGTCAGCATGTCGTACAGCGCCATGTCTGCCAGCGCGACCACCATGTCACCGCGCTCGTCGAGGACCGCGGTGTAGGTGCCGCTCGCCGCGCCATCGAACTTGATCGCCTTGCCAACATCGATCCCGCACGCCGCCGCATGCCCGAGGATCGCCCGTCCGGCCGTATCGTCGCCGACGGCGGTCACCAGCGACACCTGCGCACCTAGCCGCGCCAGGTTCTCGGCGATATTGCGCGCGACCCCGCCAAACGACTCGTACTGGCGCGCGGGATTCGAGGTCCCCATGCGCAGCGGCCCCGTGGAAGCGAGTTTGCGGTCGATATTGGCGGCGCCGATGCAGGTGGCGCGGCCGGTCCGTGCGAAGGTCATGTTGGTGTCGTTATTGGCGTGTCGCAGCTTATTGCACGATAAGCTTAACTTTACGCTTATTTATAGGTTTTGACTATAAATGAGCTGCCAAAAAGGTATTTGCCCTTCATAACTGCTGTGGGGCATAGTTATAATATTGGGTTACGCCCATCGCGCAGCAGCGGCGCACGCCTTCCCCACCAATCCAAGAATACGTATACCCGAGGAACACGATGTCCCAAAACACCCCATTTGAAGCCGCCGACATCATCAAGGCGCGCGCTCCCGGCTTTGCGCCGCGCGTCGCCATGATCCTGGGATCGGGGCTGGGCGTGCTCGCCGAGCAGATGACGGACGCCGTCACGATCGGCTTCGACGAACTGCCGGGCTTCCCGATCAGCACCGTGCACGGCCACGCCGGCCAGCTGGTGCTCGGTACGCTGGCAGGGGTGCCGGTCGCCTGCATGAAGGGGCGCGGCCACTTCTATGAGGGCTACGGCGCGCACGTGATGACCAGCGCGATCCGCACCCTCAAGCTGATCGGCTGCGAACTGCTGTTCGTGACCAATGCCGCCGGCTCGCTGCGCGCCGAAGTCGACGCAGGTTCGCTGGTGGCGATCTCCGACCACATCAACTTCCTGCCGGGCACCCCGATGATTGGCCCGAACGACGAGCGTTTCGGCCCGCGCTTCTTCAGCATGGCAAACGCCTACGACGCCGACACCCGCGCCAGCATCAAGGCGGTCGCCGCCGAACAGGACATCGTCCTGCATGAAGGGGTGTTCATCTCCGTGCCGGGTCCGAACTTCGAGACCGCCGCAGAGATCCGCGCCTACAAGACCCTGGGCGCCGACACGGTCGGCATGTCGGTGGTGCCGGAAGTGATTTCGGCCCGCCACTGCGGCATGAAGGTGACCGGCGTTTCCGTCATCACCAACCTGGCGGAAGGCATGTCGCCGTTCGCGCTGTCGCACGAGCAGACGCTCAAGTACGCGGCGGTCGGCGCCGGCTCGCTGGTCAAGCTGATCCTGGCGTTCCTGGAGCGCTTTGGCGCGACCCCGCGCCAGGCTTAACCGAATAGGAGGCATCACATGTCCCGCGCATTCATCCTGCTCCTCGACTCGTTCGGCCTCGGCGCGCTGCCTGACGCCGACAAGTACGGGGACGTTGGCGCCAACACCTTCGGCCACATCGCCGGCTGGGCGGCCAAATCCGGCACGCCGATGGACCTGCCGAACCTGGAGAAGCTCGGCCTTGCGGCCGCAGCGCACAAGGCCAGTGGCGAATGGGCCGAAGGCTTCAATCTGCGCGAAGGCTTCACCGGCGCCTACGGCGCGGCGCGCGAGCAGTCCACCGGCAAGGACACCCAGTCCGGCCACTGGGAAATCGCCGGCGTGCCGGTGCTGTTCGACTGGGGCTACTTCCCGAAGGAGGCGCCGTCGTTCCCGCAGGAGCTTACCGACGCGATGCAGGCGCAGTCCGGCGTGCCGGGCTTTCTCGGCAACTGCCACGCCTCCGGCACCGACATCATCAACAAGCTGGGCGACGAGCATGTCGCCACCGGCAAGCCGATCCTGTACACCTCGGCCGACTCGGTGCTGCAGATCGCCGCGCACGAAGAACACTTCGGCCTCGACAGGCTGTATGCGCTGTGCGAGATCGCCTATGAGCTGGTCAAGCCGTACAACATCGGCCGCGTGATCGCGCGTCCGTTCACCGGCGCCAACGGCAATTACAAGCGTACCTCGAACCGCCACGACTACGCGGTACCGCCGCCGTCGCCGACGCTGCTCGACCACGTCAAGGACGCGGGCTGCGAGGTGATCGCACTGGGCAAGATCAGCGACATCTTCGCGGCGCGCGGCGTCACGCAGCTGATCAAGGGCGAGGACAATATGGCGCTGTTCGACCGCTTGATCGAGGTCGCCGGCAGCGCGCCGGACAAGTCGCTCACCTTCGTGAACTTCGTCGACTTCGACATGCACTTCGGCCACCGCCGCGACATCTCCGGCTACTCCAACGCGCTGCACGAACTCGATGCGCGCCTGCCGGCCTTGATGGCGCAGCTGAAAGAGGGCGACCTGTGCGTGATCACCGCCGACCATGGCTGCGATCCGAGCTGGCCCGGTTCCGACCACACCCGCGAGCACATCCCGATGATCTTCTTCGGCCCGGGCGTGCAAGGCCGCGAACTGCCCATCTCCGAAACCTTCTCCGACATCGGCGCTACGCTTGCGAAGCACCTCGGCGTCAAACCACTTTCCAACGGAACCAGCCTGTTATGACTTCCCCAATCGATTTCAAACGCAACGAGGCAGTAGGCCTCGACCTTGGCTGGGTCAACCAGATCAAGGTCAACCGCAACGCAGCGGACCGCCGCGCAGCCAGCCTGGCCGCGCGCCGTACGGTCAAGAAGGAATACCAGGCGGCCTGGCTGATCAAGGCGATCCAGTGCATCGACCTCACCACCCTCGGCGGCGACGACACCCCGGGCCGCGTCGAGCGCCTGTGCATGAAGGCCATGCGTCCGCTGCGTCCGGACCTGCTGCAGGCGCTGGGCCTGGACCAGCCGCTGACCACCGGCGCGGTGTGCGTGTACCACGAGATGATCGAACCGGCAGTCAAGGTGCTGAACGGCCGCCTGCCGATCGCCGCGGTGTCCACCGCGTTCCCGGCCGGCCTGTCCAGCCATGAAACCAAGGTGCGCGAGATCGAGCTGTCGGTTGCGGCCGGCGCCACCGAGATCGACATCGTCATCACCCGCAAGCACGTCCTGACCGGCAACTGGCAGGCGCTGTACGACGAGATGCTCGACTATCGCCGCGCCTGCGGCGACGCGCACGTCAAGGCGATCCTCGCGACCGGCGACCTGGTCACGCTGGAGAACGTGGCCAAGGCTTCGTGGGTCTGCATGATGGCGGGCTCCGACTTCATCAAGACCTCGACCGGCAAGGAAGGCGTCAACGCCACCATCCCGGTCGCGCTGACGATGGTGCGCACCATCCGCGAATACCACGAGCGCTACGGCTACCAGGTCGGCTTCAAGCCGGCCGGCGGCGTATCGAGCTCGAAGGCCGCGCTGCAGTACCTGACCCTGATGAAGGAAGAACTTGGCAACGACTGGCTGGAGCCGCACCTGTTCCGCATCGGAGCATCGAGCCTGCTGACCGACATCGAACGCCAGATCGAACACTA
This sequence comes from Telluria sp., assembly GCA_035759315.1. Classification (GTDB taxonomy): domain Bacteria; phylum Pseudomonadota; class Gammaproteobacteria; order Burkholderiales; family Burkholderiaceae_D; genus Telluria. The sequence continues at coordinate 53,007 of DASTVB010000208.1, forward strand.
CGTGACCGGTAACTACTCGGCGAACCACCGCCACGCGCAACCTTAAGGAACGGATTCGTCATGCCAACTATTAACGAGATTCTCAAGACTATGGACTACGGCCCGGCACCAGAGAGCACGAAAGAAGTCAACGCGTGGCTGGACCAGCACGAGCGCCGCTTCGGCCTGTTCATCGACAACGCATGGACCGCGCCTGCGCAGACCTTCGCATCGTCCAACCCGGCGACCGGCGCCGAAATCGCGCAGGTAACGCAGGCGAGCGCCGACGACGTGAACCGCGCCGTGGAAGCCGCGCGCCGCGCGCAGCCGGGCTGGGTTGCGCTGGGTGGCCACGGCCGCGCGCGCATCCTGTACGCGCTGGCGCGCCTGCTGCAAAAGCACTCGCGCCTGTTCGCGGTGCTCGAAACGCTGGACAACGGCAAGACCATCCGCGAAACGCGCGATGCCGACCTGCCGCTGGCCGCACGCCACTTCTACTATCACGCAGGCTGGGCGCAGCTGCAGGCCGAAGAGTTCGCGGACTACCGCGCGGTCGGCGTGGTCGGCCAGATCGTGCCGTGGAACTTCCCGCTGCTGATGCTGGCGTGGAAAATCGCTCCTGCCATGGCGGCCGGTAACACCATCGTGTTCAAGCCGGCCGAGTTCACGCCGCTGACCGCGCTGCTGTTCGCAGAGATCTGCCAGCAGGCCGGCGTGCCTGCGGGCGTCGTCAACATCGTGACCGGCGACGGCGCGGTGGGCGAAGCGATCGTGACGCATCCTGGCATCGACAAGCTGGCCTTCACCGGTTCGACCGAAGTCGGCCGAATCATCCGCACCGCCACCGCGGGCAGCGGCAAGAAGCTGTCGCTGGAACTGGGCGGAAAATCGCCGTTCATCGTGTTCGAAGACGCGGACCTCGACGCAGCCGTCGAAGGCCTGGTCGATTCGATCTGGTTCAACCAGGGCCAGGTGTGCTGCGCCGGTTCGCGCCTGCTGGTGCAGGAATCGGTGGAAGAGCGCTTCTACGCCAAGCTGCGCGCGCGCATGGACAACCTGCGCGTCGGTTCGCCGCTCGACAAGTCGTCCGACATCGGCGCACTGGTCGATCCGATCCAGCGCCAGCGCATCCACGGCCTGGTCGAAAGCGCGCGTGCGGAAGGCTGCCAGATTTACCAGCCGGAGTGCGTGCTGCCAGCAGACGGCTCCTGGTATCCGCCAACCTTGATCCTGGGCGCATCGACCTCCGCCAGCGTGGCGCAGACCGAAATCTTCGGGCCGGTGCTGGTGGCGATGAGTTTCCGCACCCCGGCTGAGGCGGTCCAGCTCGCGAACAACACCGTGTACGGCCTCGCGGCCTGCGTGTGGTCCGAGTCGATCAGCCTTGCGCTGGACGTGGCGCCGCAAATCAAGGCCGGCGTGGTGTGGATTAACACCGCCAACCAGTTCGACGCGGCCTGCGGCTTCGGCGGCTACCGCGAATCCGGCTACGGCCGTGAAGGCGGCCGCGAAGGCATGCTGGAATACATGGTGCCGCTGTCGGAAGACGCGCGCCCTGCGGCGCCTGTCGCCCCGGTCAAGGGCAAAGTCAAGGAAGCCGAAAGCGGCAACCCGTTTGCGATCGACCGCACCGCCAAGCTGTACATCGGCGGCAAGCAGGCGCGCCCAGACGGCGCCTACAGCCGCGCGATCGCCGGCGCCAATGGCGAGTTCCTGGCCGACGTGGGCGAGGGCAACCGCAAGGACATCCGCAACGCGGTGGAAGCGGCGCACAAGGCGTCCGGCTGGTCCAAGGCGTCCGCGCACAACCGCGCGCAGGTGCTGTACTACATCGCCGAGAACCTGGCCGCGCGTGCCGACGAATTCGCGGCGCGCCTTGGCGCCATGACCGGTGCGAAGAACCCGGAGAAGGAAGTCCAGGCTTCGATCGACCGCCTGTTCACCTGGGCTGCGTGGGCCGACAAGTACGACGGCCTGGCGCACCAGCCGCCGATGCACGGCATCACCGTGGCGCTGAACGAGCCTGTGGGCGTGGTTGGCATCGTGTGCCCGAACGAGGCGCCGCTGCTCGGCTTCATCTCGCTGGTGGCGCCTGCGCTGGCAGTGGGCAACCGCGTGGTGGCGGTGCCGTCGGAAGCGTATCCGCTGTCGGCGACCGACCTGTACCAGGTGCTCGACACCTCGGACCTGCCAGGCGGCGCGCTGAACATCGTCACCGGTTCGGCTGACGAACTGGCAAAGACGCTGGCCTCGCACTCGGACGTCGACGCCATCTGGCGCCACGACGGTTCGGCTGAAGGCTGCGCCGAAGTGGAGCGCCTGTCGGCAGCTTCCCTCAAGCGCACCTGGACCAGCGGCGGCCGTGGCCGCGACTGGTACAGCGACAAGCAGTCCGCCGGCCGCGCGGTGCTGTACCACGCGACGCAAGTCAAAAACGTCTGGATCCCCTACGGCGTTTGATGGGGAAGGGGACTGTCCCTCCGGGACTGTCCCCCGCCTTCCGCCGATCAGCCGCTAAATTCAAAGGCAGGGGACAGTCCCAACGGGACAGTCCCCTCTTTATTTGCATTAATCGAGAAAGCAGCAAATGTCCTTTCTTCCCCAAGAAATTATCCGAAGAAAACGTGACGGTTTTGCCCTGAGTGCAGAGGAAATTCAGTTCTTCGTGCGCGGCATCACCGATAACTCCGTGAGCGAAGGCCAGATCGCCGCGTTCGCGATGGCCGTTTATTTCAACGACATGAACATGGACGAACGCGTCGCCTTCACGCTGGCGATGCGCGACTCCGGCCAGGTGATGGAATGGGGCTCGCTGAACCTGCCAGGCCCGGTGGTCGACAAGCACTCCACCGGTGGCGTCGGCGACGTGGTCAGCCTGATGCTCGGCCCGATGATCGCCGCGTGCGGCGGCTACGTGCCGATGATCTCCGGCCGCGGCCTTGGCCACACCGGCGGCACGCTGGATAAATTCGATTCGATCCCCGGCTACTGCACCGTGCCCGACCCTGAGCTGTTCCGCACCGTGGTCAAGGACATCGGCGTTGCCATCATCGGCCAGACCGCGCAGCTGGCGCCGTCCGACAAGCGCTTCTACAGCATCCGCGACGTGACCGCGACGGTGGAATCGGTGGCGATGATCACCGGCTCGATCCTGTCGAAGAAGCTGTCCGCCGGCCTCGACGCGCTGGTTATGGACGTGAAAGTCGGCTCCGGCGCATTCATGCCGACCTTCGAGAAATCGGTCGAACTGGCCGAGAGCATCGTTGCTGTCGGCAACGGCGCCGGCACCAAAACCTCCGCGCTGCTGACCGAGATGAACGAGTCGCTCGGCCCCGTGGCCGGCAACGCGCTGGAAGTGCGCCTCGCGATCGACTACCTGACCGGCCGTTCGCGCCCCGCGCGCCTGCACGAAGTGACGATGGCGCTGTGCGCCGAGATGCTGGTCCTGTCCGGCATCGACCAGACCGAAGCCGCTGCGCGCGCACGCCTGCAGGCTGCGCTCGACTCCGGCGAAGCATTGAACCGTTTTGCGCGCATGGTTGCTGCACTCGGCGGTCCGGCCGACCTGGTCGAGTCCACCGACAAGTACCTCGAAAGCGCGCCTGTCGTGCTGCCGGTTCCTTCGACCCGCCCCGGCTTTGTGTCGGCGGTCGACACGCGCGGCCTCGGCCTCGCGGTGGTCAGCCTTGGCGGCGGCCGCCGCCGGCCGACCGACGCGATCGACTTCGCGGTCGGCCTGACCGGGCTGGTGGAGCTGGGCGATGCGATCGCCGTGGGCCAGCCGCTCGCGATGGTGCACGCACGCACGCAGCAGGCGGCCGAACAGGCCGTGCGCGAAGTGCAGGCGGCCTACACGCTGGGCGAAGAAAAGCCGGCGCCGAATCCGGTCATCTACCGAACAATTCGTCCTTGAGGAACGCCGACATGAAATACGCCAAACTGGTCGAAGAAGCACGCGCCGCGCGCGAGATGGCCTACGTGCCGTACTCGAATTTCAAGGTGGGCGCTGCGCTGGAATGCAGGGATGGGCGCATCTTCCGCGGCTGTAACGTCGAGAACGCGAGCTATGGCCTGTGCAACTGCGCCGAACGCACCGCTTTGTTCTCGGCGATCGCGGAGGGCTACAAGCCCGGCGACTTTACTGCGCTGGTTGTGATCGGCGAGACCGACGGGCCGATCGCGCCGTGCGGCGCAT
>DASTVB010000209.1:0-30740 GCA_035759315.1 Telluria sp.
TAAACCGGAATGATTATAGATACGGGCAGATGCGGTTTTCGCGTCGCATTTGACCAGTATTGCGCTGCGGCAGACTCAATATAAGTATAGTCGTTCGCAACCCCGGACAGTGGAGGCAGCTTCATCCATTCAGGAAAATTCGGCGGGCTGCTTGGAACCTTCTTGACGACCGCGTCATAGGAAGCGCCGAATTCAAACGCAGGGTATCGTTTCCTAATTGACTCAACTGTAAAGTTGTATGACTCAGCCCACTGAGGATATATGCGCGCAGCTTGTTCGTACAGAGAGATGCACAATCCGTAGTTGCCGTCCTCAAACGCAGCGCGCGCCTTTGGAATGATCATTTCTTCTGTCATATGTGTTTCTCCGTTCCGTGTTGTTATATAAATTATGACGTACGTGATTTTGGCGATGCCGCAACTTCAATGGCGCGCTTTGCCATCATTTTTCCTATCCGCGAAGGCGAAAAAATCCGCTCAGCGGTCTTCCTAACTCTGTCGATGAAAATTGGGGCCGCTTGGCGCGCTGCCTGAAGTTGCAGAGCTGCATCGACGACTGAAGCGTCTGCCCACCAAGGTTTGTCTTTGAAAGAAACGAATGGATACTCGCCTTCTTTAACTTTCACGGGCTTCCATCGAACCGGGAAGCCAGTTTGCATGCTGAGAAAGTCAACGTTTCCTGAGAAATTGGTGCCGACAACTGGTTTTCCAAGCAACATTGCCTCAGCTAACGTTCGTCCAAACCCCTCCGATCGATGTAGTGATACATAGGCGTCGCAGCAGTCAATCAGCCCGAGTACTTCCCCACGCTCCAAGGTTGCATCTAGTACAGTCACTCGAGGATCCTTTGCACACTCACGAATGAACCGTTGCCAATCTTTATTACTCTCGCGACTATTCATAGTCTTAAATACCAAGCCTACGTTGGAATCGGATTTATCGAACGCCAAACGAAACGCATTCAACGTCGAGAATGGATTCTTTCTTTGTAGGTATGAGTTAAAGTCGAAAACGTAAAGAAATAGGAATCTGTTTGGAGGCAAACCAAGTTGCTGTCGCTTCATTGGCTTGAGGCGAGACACGCTCGCCGGCAGCGGTATCAAGGTCACCGAAGCACGAGACCTTGCTCTGGCGGCGGCAGTTTTGTACATCCGGTGCGTAAATTCCGTTGCAGCCCAAACTTCATCTACTAGATCAAATGCCACCAACCAGTCCTGTGGCCACACCGGCAGTTCCCACGGCCACCAGCCGATATTAAAGTGGTCAGCAAACAGGTTCGGCCCGCGTTCAAGGGCTACTCGCGCCGTATCGAAACCGGTGAGACAAAAGAGATTGATTGCGAAGGGAGCTTCCTCGGTGCTGGCACATCTTGATACATGTTCTGCGAGTGAGCGGTCCTCCTGGCGAAGGTGCTCGCCGGGGTGGATGTTAACAACTGTGTAGGGGATTCCCGCGGCGTCACACGCAGCCGCAGCCATGCGCACGTCTTCACCAATGCCAAGTTCGCCGAACGCAAATCCAATGAGATTGAGACCGAACGGGCGCTCTTTGGTCTGTATTTCCGGTGGACGTGGAGAAGTGGCCCAGTACAGGGACGGCTCTACCAACCACGCTTTTTCCGTCCATGATGCGAGAGCGCGTCGGCCGTCGACGGTGTTCAGGTCAAAAACCCGCTGTAGATCATTGCGACGTTGCCACATCAAGTACCCCGCACGAGGGACGGCTACTGACGGACAATCGTCCAATGCGATGGGCTCGCGCAGCCATGCGTGCCAGCGTTTGGAAACCAGCGGTGCAAGTTGCAAGTTCGTGATCCCCTCGAAAAGGAACCACTGCAGGTATGCCAACCGCGCTTCTTTGGCACGTAGATCGAACGTTGTTTGTAACTCGTCGCTGCAGCGCCATACGAAAAACATCAACCAAGTAAGTTCTGGACTCGTTTCCCCGGCCGCATTTTTGACAAAGAGTGGAGTTTCGTCCAACGCCTCAAGCGTTGCGGCGTCAGCCGCTCCGGTGAGCCGATACTCCCGTAGGCCATGAGTGTAGAACCATGCGATCGCGTGCCACAACCCTTCGTCTGTGTGGACATCGAAGGTGGTTCGAAGGTCGGCGCGCGTATCGATGAGGTGGTTCAACGCAAGCGTCATTCCAAATGCACCGTAACTCGGCCAGTTTGACATTGGGTGAAGCAGGTGTGCAGACGTCGCCGGGGTCGCCGACGGCCAGGCGGGATATTCGCGCCGGCCATCGATAGCCCACCACATGTGGAACCAATCGGGAATTGGATCTCCAGCAGCCAAGCCGCGTCGCAGCTCAGCACGGAGCAGCCACGCCAGGCGCATTGGGTCGATGGAGGCCAATTTGTCTGAGCTCATTGTTTCAGTTGACCTTCTGCACCAGCAGAGTGTTAGAAATTGCGCTGACCGATAGACCGATCGAATCGTCCTCGCGCAATTCCAGGATCCGACAGCCACGTTCGCGAATCAGGTCCAGCAAGGCGGCTTGGGGGAAGTAATGCATCTCCATGTCAGTGTTGTTCTGGTCTTGGAGGTAATCGGCAATTCGGAAACGGTAGCCGGCTTTGTAGGTAGGTAGTTGGAAGTACGCAATGCCGCCCGGATTCAGCTGGGAAAGCAGGTCGCCGACTAGGCGGGCCATGACAGGCGGTGGATTGTGCTGTAAGACGATGCGGGAGTAGAGCACGTCGAATTCACCTATCTGCGGCACGGCCTCAATCGAGGTTAACTGCCGGAAGGAGATGTTCGTTATGTCCGTCGTGCGTACGTACTCTTCTGCCAGACGCAGGTGCGCAGCTGAGATGTCGATGCCGACGACCTCGTCAAATTTTGTGGCAAGTCCTGCGGTTACGCGGCCGACGCCACAGCCAAGCTCGACGCAGCGGCGCAGCGATGCGCGTTCAATACGGGCCCGTTTAAGCGTCTGCATGAAGGTATCCGTTTCAGAGACGCCGCTCTGGTAGAACGCGTCGCGGTTCATGTGGAATACGTTCTGGAAGTAGCTGTCGTTGGTCAGCACGGACCAATGCGGCTCGGTTTCGCCAAGGTGCTGCCATTGCTGTTTCACTTTTGTGAAAAGTGCAGTCAGTTCATCAGGGGTTCCTTCGAGCTGGACCTCGATTGGAGGACCGCTGAAGGGCGCGCGAGGCGGCCGTGGTCCCTGCAGGCTTTCATAGCTAGCGCGGAACTCGGCAGAGTTGATGAACAACTGCCGCAGCGCGCGGCGGTCAGCTACTTCGGTGGCGTAGTGCGTAACAACGTCGTCGTTCTCGGGTTCACGGCCGAACAGCAGGCGGTATGCTGCAACAACATCTTCTTTACTTACCATTCAATTGCCGCGCGACGGCGGCCTCCAAGTGTGATTTTTCGGTGTGGGTCATCCAGGGGCTGGCAGCGTCGATCGTCTGACGCATGTGCTCACGCATGTCAGCGATGCCGCGGTCGGAGCTGTCCAGTTTCAGCGTTTCGTTCAGGTAGGTCAGGATCCATTCTTTCGGAGCCGTGCCGAGGTATCGGGCGATGACCTGCATGCCTTCAAGCGCGACTGTGCGGCGCATGCGCATCGTAATGCAGTCTCCGTGCAAGCGCGAGTAGGCCTGCACCTTGTCCACAAAGCCAATCCGGTCGGGGAACAGCGAAAATGCGCGCATCCAGTAGTCGAAGTCGAACGCGGCCTTAAGTTGTTCGTCGAGGTTCCCAAGCATAAGTCTTGCAGTGCGCCGAAAAAACATCGTCGGCTGGCAGATAAAACAACCCTCGGCGAATTTCGCAATCGGCGTCGAGGGCGGTAGTGTGGGATACCGTTCCGTCGGCGTTCCATTTGCGTCGGTATGCTCGCCATGTCCGTAGACCATCAGGTGGTGCGGATTCGCGGCCAGGGCGGTTGCGGCGCGCGAAATCGCACCATCTGTATACAGGTCGTCGGAATTCAGCCATCCGATAACGGTGCCGCGTACCATCGACATTGCATCGTTCAGGGCGTGTGCAGGGCCGCGGTCTGGGCGCGAGAAGTAGCGCAGGCGCGAGTCGGCGGCGCTGCGGGCAGACAGGATATCCGTGGTTGCGGACCCCGAGCCGCCGTCGGCGACGAACAGCTCGACGTGCGGGTAATCTTGGCCGAGCACGGCTGTGATCGCCGCATCGATGTAGTCCGGCTGATTAAACGACGGCATGACGACGGAAACGAGGGGCAGGCTGCTGGTCAGCATTGGAAGCACCTCTGACGGGCGACCTGAGCGTGGGCATCGAGGCCAGCGCGCTGGCGCCGGCGCATTTCATCCATTGGCATGGCGCGAAGAATCGCCGGCAGCTCCGCCAGCTTTTCATCCGGGATGCGCACGACGATGCTGTCCCAATCAATATCTGGAAGGCTCCCGCCAGATGGCATCGCAACTGCTGGGCCTAGCAGGACGGGGATTGAGCCGGCCGCCAGCGATTCCCACAAGCGGAGGGTGTTCGGGCCAGCGCCGGAAGGACACAGGGAGAAGACCGAGTCTGACAGGAGGGCGTTGTATTCGGTAACCGAACTGTTGCAGTCGGTCGGGGATACCGGCGACGTCCTCATCATCTGTTCTGAGTAGACTACTTCTTCGAAGTGCCATTTGTCCGTGAGGCGCACTACGAATCCTGGTGCGCTGGCAAGGTCGCGCAGCCGCAGTCGTACTTCACTAATGTAATGCGCGGCATGCGTACCGATGAACGAGGCGAGAACCTTCTTCTGTTCCGGGTCCTTGCCGGTTTCAAGTCCGCTGCGGCGATGTTCGTCACGCACGTTGACTGCATACAGCGACCAGGGGTGCAACACCATGCCGTTGACGTCCAGGTCGCCGTGATCGGGAAGGTGTGACAGCCAGAGGTCAGTCACGCCAAGTTCGCTCCACGCCTGCACCATGTCGCGCCAGTAAATGTGCTGGCACACTGTGTGAACCCGCAGCCTGATTCCCAGTTCTGCCAGGGCCGCGCGCTGGCCGGACAGGCGTATGCGCAGCATCTGGAGCTGGAACGCTATCTGGACGGAGCCGCTCGATCCGGTCGCGTTCTTGCGTACCAGGTCGATCCACGTCGCCCAAGGCATGCCGAGGTACACGTGCATCTCGTTGTTTTCCAACTGGGGCGCTTCGAGCGACTGATGGACCTCCCACGCAGCTGCTTCGGTAAGGCAGGGGTACTGCCAGAATAAGGTGTCTTCGGCGTTCGCCGGCCGGTTGCGCACGGGACTTCCGAAGGTGCTGACGGCGGGGCGGATTAGCCCATGCTGGAACAGCGCAGCATCCAAGTCGGCGCCGCGCAATCCGCTAGTGCGGGCTCGGTCTACGGAACGGGCAGGCGGACACAGCCAGTCACGGCACACAAAGGTGCCGTCCTGGGTGCGCTCCGCCTGAAATCGGTCGAACCAGTAGCTACGGTCCGGCTTTTTCCTGGCAGTGCGGGTCTGTCCCAACATCGTGTTCACTGACTTGCGATCCCGTTGCGTTGCTTACTTCGTCTTGGCACGCCTGGCCGCTGGCTGTCCACGCGACACCTTCGCTTTGCTCGCTGGTGCCAATGCGATGGACGGTTTCGAGCGAACGACAACGGGGAGTTCGACAACAACAGAGGTACGCACGCCGTGGATACGCTGTACGGTCGCTGCAAGCGCGCTCCAGTCGCTCCAATCCCGCGCAAGTACGATCCCTTCATCATCCATGCGTTCGAGCATCGATGGAATAGCTGCGATCAACCTAGCGATGAACGCATGGTCACGCTCAGAGAGCTCTTGCCAGACCGCTGTATCCATCGATTCGGGCAAGGCAAAGCGCAGCTCGAGCTTCTCGCCGAAGTCATCGTACGATTCAATGAACCACTTTTCGAACGGTGCCTCGCCTGCGCCGGCAGGGAATTCGAGCTTCGGATATGCGCCAAATTTGCCGGGGCGGACGTTAGCGCACGAGAGGCGGAATTCGAACTCTGGCCACCGCATGTCGGCAAGCGCCGGATTGATCACGCGCAGCCAAAGGTGTTCGTAGTCCGAATTCACCTGTTCACGCTTGAGCACAACTTTATCGAATCGAAGCACGGGCGGAAGCTCCGCCATTTCATCAACAAGGCGATGTACGCCGTGGCAGAGTGCGGTCACTTGTTCGTCGCGCAGCTCGCCAAGCTTCGTAGAGCCCGCCTTTGCCGGATCCAATACTGTGGTCAGTATCTTGCAAAGCGTTTCAGTCAGGGCCCACTCGCTCGTCGACAGATCATTAAGCTGTGTGGCTTCGGTGCCACCTGCACGAGGAAGCGCGAGGCGGGTGACGCCGTTCTCAATGGCGGTGCTAAAGCGCAGTTCCGGGAACGAGCGGCCCGCCGCATTGAGATCGGTGAAGCGCCAGTCGAGGCGGCCACTGTCATCGGCCGCGGAGACGTCCAGCGAAGCATAATCGCAGTAGTTGGGATTGCGCTCCAACATGCGTTGCCAGCGTCCTTCGAGTTCCTTGTTGCGCTGAGCAGCCGCTTTGTGCTGCAGGAAGTAGTTTTCGAGTTCTTCCTGCACCTGGTGAAGCTGGACGAGGATAAGCTCACTTTCCTGTTGCGATTCCTGGGCGGTTTTGCGCGCCGAGTCGACATCCTTTTTAAGGCTGGCGATCGCATTGGCGCTGGTCGTTTCAAGTTTGGCCGCGTGTTGGGCGGCTGCCGTAGCGGCTTCCTTCAGCTTCTGGACTTCCTTGATCGATGCTTCGAGTGCGCTGTTCTTCGCGGTCAGGTCCTTCGCCGTTGTGTCCAGCGCGCTTTGGAGCTTGCTTAATTGTGCAGTCTGCGCCGCGTTGCGTTCTTCCAGCTGCTTTTGCTCCTGGCGCGCCGCAGTCTGCGCTTCAAGTGCCGCGACCTTCCTTTGCAGATCTGTGATCGCGGTCGCCTTTGCTGAGTTTTCTTCGTTCAGCTTCTTCGATTCGAGGAACCAACGTTCGAGTTCTTCCTGTAGCTGATGCATTTGCGTCAGGATCTGCTCGTTTTCCTTGGATGCTTCGTCGAGACGTTTTTTGTAAGAGGACAGCTCTTCCTCACTCGTACTGGCCGCTGCACTGCGCTCCGCGACCGCGGCTTCCAGGTCATGTACCTGCAACGCAAGCACATGCTGCTGTTCGCTCAATGTGCGCGCTTGCACCGCCATATCGCGGAGCGCGCTGTAGTCTTTGAGGGCGTCAAAAATGTCGAACGGCTGGACATCATGTTCGTCGTGCGGCGCGATTTCATGGACGGCCGCCTCCATCTCGTCCTGAAGCAGTTTCAGCTCAGGTTGGATGACCAGCGATTGCTCGGCGAGGTAGGTCGCAAGCGGCTTCGGAGAATACGAAGGCTGCGGTTCAATTTCGTCGGCCGTCAGATTCAGTTTCCAGCGTTTGGCGCACGCCTCGATCAATGCAGCTGGGTTGGCAGCGCAGTCCTCGGCGTTGACGAGGATTGTCTTCTTCGGATGGCGCTTCTGGAAACGTAGCAGTTCACGGTTGTATGTCGCCCAAGTCTCCAACAACACAGCGAGGCAATCGCCCGATACCTGATGTGCCGCGAGCGCGGCTGCCAGGGCGCGCTTTGGTGGCGTGTAGACGAGCACAAAGCGAATATTTGGATCGAACTTGCGCCAGTAGTCCAGCAACCAGACGCTATGCGGACTGGTCCACGACCAGTTTGGCGATTTCATGTTAGCGACGAAGAGGCTGCTCGCCAGCTGCTCAGAGAATTTTCCGACTTCGTCGACTGGTTGGTTCGGGGCGTCATCGTCGAACGAAGCGGAAAGCACATGTTCGTGCCAGCTTTGCATCGTGATTGCGTCATCTTGCGATGCAGGTAATGCTGGATGGATTCCCGCCTTAGCCAAAATACTTGCAACCATCTCCAGGTCACTGCCGGGTGCACCGCTTACGCAAAAAATTTTCACTTTAGCCTCGTCTGGTCAAAATTATCAGGCTGCTACAACGCGACACGATTTGCCGCGACCGATGCCGTAGTAGTCAAAGCCATGCTGTTCCATTTGCGCTGGATCGTAGAGGTTACGACCATCGAAAATGACCTTGTTGTTCAGCATCGCGAGGCCTTCGTAGTCAGGAATGTGAAACGCCTTCCACTCCGTACAGATCACCAGCGCATCGGCACCGCGCAGCACTGCGAGCTTCGTTCCCAACAGTGTGAGGTCGCTACGGTGGCCGTAGATGTGCTGCGTCTCTTCCATCGCTTCAGGATCGAATGCCTGCACCCGGGCGCCTGCCGCCCACAGCTGCTCCATCAGTACGCGGCTTGGTGCTTCTCGCATGTCGTCAGTGTTCGGCTTGAACGCCAGGCCCCACAGGGCGAAGGTCAGGCCACGCAGCTTTTCTTCGCCGCCGAAGTGTTCACAGATGAGCTGGAACAGGCGCGACTTCTGACGGATGTTTACTGCCTCGACGGAGTTCAGCAGTTCGGCGGTGTAGCCAGCTTCTTCCGCAGTGCGCTTGAGGGCTGTGACATCTTTCGGGAAGCAGGAGCCACCGTATCCGCACCCGGCATAAATGAAGTGATATCCAATGCGAGGATCGGAGCCAATGCCGTGGCGGATCTTCTCCATGTCGGCGCCAAGATGTTCGGCGATGTTGGCCAGCTCGTTCATGAAGCTGATCTTCGTTGCCAGCATGGCGTTTGCTGCGTACTTGGTCAGTTCGGCGGAGCGTACATCCATGACGATGATACGTTCATGGTTGCGGTTGAATGGCGCGTAGACTTCGCGCATCGTTTGTTCCGCAGCCGGGCTGGCGGTACCGATGACGATTCGTTCTGGCTTCATGCAGTCTGCAACCGCGGCGCCTTCCTTCAGGAACTCGGGATTGGAGACAACTTCAAAACTGTGATCGAGGCCGCGGGCTTCCAGTGCGGCCCGTACACGGGCCGTGACTTTTTCGGCGGTTCCCACTGGCACTGTCGATTTGTCGACGATCACACGGCTTCCGTTCATATGCCGGCCAATGCTGTCGGCCACGGCAAGCACGTACTGGAGGTCGGCCGAACCGTCTTCGCCAGGCGGCGTACCCACGGCGATGAACTGCACTTCACCGAACGTCGCGCCTTCTTCCGCCGACGTCGTGAACATCAGGCGTTCGGCGGCGATGTTCTCGCGCACGATGGGTTCAAGACCCGGTTCGTAGATAGGAATGACGCCCCGTTTGAGGTTGGCCACCTTCGCGCTGTCGATGTCGACGCACATTACCTTGTGTCCGACTTCTGCGAGGCAGGCGCCGGTGACCAGGCCAACGTATCCAGTACCGAAAATCGTGATCTTCATGTTTGTTCTCTTCCCGTGTGACGTTTTGAACGTTCGTGATGCTTTTTTGTTTTAAGCTGCCAGCAGTTTTTTCTGCCGTTTGACGCACGCTGCAATTTGAAGCTCGGCGATTTCCTTCACCGGGGCACGCTTCCTTGTGCTCCCCAAGGCCGCCGTGAGTTCATCGACATACGCATCGCGATCGAAGAACGGTATGGTTTTCACCCCCACGCACTCTGCAAACTCCAGCACCGGAACCGTGGCCGATGCAATCGTGTTCAGTCCACTGCAAGCCGCTTCGAGGAAGGACCACGAGAGGACGAACGGCGTGGTCCAGTAGGCATGCACCTTACTGACGTGGAGCAGGTTCAGATAAGACTGGTAAGGCACCTTGCCCGCGAAATGGACGCGAGTCATATCGAGCTCGCTGCCTACTTCCTCCATCAGTTCCTGGCGCCAGGTGCCGCCGCTCGGCGCGGGGTGGCCATAGCTGATCTCGTCGCCGCCGAGGATGATGGCGTGTGCGTCGGGCCGGTTTCGAAGCAGCTGGGGCAGGGTGCGCATCAACATCGGGAAGCCGCGAACCGGCTCCAGGTTGCGTGCGACGAAGCTCAGCACCTCGTCGCCCGGCTTGAACGTGAGGCCCGGGTGGTACTCGGTGGCAGCGAGGGTCACGCGCGCGTCCGGATTGAACTTAAGTCGCGTGAAGTCGATGCCATCGTGGATTACTGTGATCTTGTCCCGCGCCCACTGCGGGTAGGTGCTCTTCTGCCATTCGGTCGGCGAGATGGCGGCATCCGCCATCTCCAGGCTGAGGAGGTTGGTGGTGTTTTTCATCCGGATGCGGCAGCGCTGCTGGAATGAGAGCGGCGGATCTTCCGGATCGAAACCCACGTCCTGGCCTTCGGCAGCGTAGTAGTACTCACAGTAGACGACCAGCTTCGCGTTTGGGAACACGTCCTTGATGAACAGCGCTTCACCCCAGCCTGGGTGCGCAACGATCACGTCCGGCTCGAAGCCGTCTCGCTTGAGCTGGAATGCGGCGGCAGCGCAGGCCTCCGCGCGAAGCACCTTGGACTCTTCGTCGCGCAACATCGGATGCGTCTCTGCGGCAGGGCTGCGCAGCAGGGAGTACTTTCGGACCTGTACGTTCTTGGGCGCCGGGTTCTCGCGCATCGCCAGCGCGACCACGCGGTTGCCCTTCTGCGCAGCCAGGTTGGCGGACAGATGGACAAATTGCCCAGGGAAGTTCTGATGGATGAACAGTACGTTCATTGCATGACATCCGCGAGGTCGTAGAACACGCTGGCGTCGGTGTCGGGCATGGTGGCCACTGCCCACAAGTCCCAGCGCGTGCCTTCATGGACGCGGACTTCGTCGAAGCCGGCATCAGCGAGGGCGTTTCCGAGCGTCGTGGCAGTGAAGCCCGTGCGGTGGGCCATGAAGTTGTTACCGGCTTTGATCGCGGCCTGGTGGCCGAAGATCATGTCGAGCGGACGGATCGGGCCGGCCGGGGACTCGTACAGCGTTTCGCCGAGTGCATCGTCGACAACCAGCTTGGCTATGGAGAGCATGTCGGGGAGGCTGATCAGGACGAAGCCGGTCGGCTTGAGCACACGACGAAATTCTGCAAGCGCGGTCGGCACTTCGAAGGAATTGAGGTGTTCGAGATTGTGGGACGACCAGATGGCGTCCATGCTGGCGTCAGGCACGGAGGACATGTCGGTGATGCTGCCGACGAGGTGCGGACACACGGCCGGGTCAATGTCGTATCGAACTTCCTGCCAGTTCGGGTGCTGGAAGACGAAGGGCAGGCGCTCGCGTGGCGAGCTGCCGCAACCGACATGCAGCAGCTTGAGTTTGGCGCTGGTGGACGCGCCGGTGTTGGTTGCGGTGAAGGTCATGCTTGTTTCGACTTCCTCACGCGCGTCGCTGGCTTCGCGACGCGGGCTTTTTTGATTGGGGTTACCGCTGCGGCTTGCTCAGCATGGGTCCCCGGGTGCGCGGGGATGACGGTGGCCGCGGGGATGACGGTGGGGGTGCGCGGGGAGCGGTCGCGCGGGGGCAGGGCGAGACCGCCGAAGGCATTACCGTGCACGTCCAGGTTCAGGCTTGGATGGTAGGACGGGTCGCGCAGCAGGACTTCGCCCCAGCGCTTGCGCAGGCCGTCAAGTTCGCGGCGGGCGCGGGCCAGCTTCTGCGGCGAATCTTCGTTGCCACGGCTCGCCGATTCGGCGTGCAGCAGTTTCGCGTGTGGGGTCCAGGTAATCAGCTTGCCGGTGGCACGGAGTTTCAGGCACAAGTCGACGTCGTTGAACGCGACGGGGAATGAATGTGCGTCCATGCCGCCTACGGATAGGTAGTCGGCGCGACGCAGGAACAGGCACGCGGCGGTTACGCCGGTCACCTGCTGCACCAGCTGGTTTCGGCCATGGTCGCCCCAGTCGGCGCCCGCCAGCTGGTTGCCGAAGTGGCCGGCTGCGTTACCGACGCCCATCAGGACGCCGCCGTGCTGCACCATGCCATTCGGCCAGAGCAGCTTGGCGCCGACGGCGATCACGTTCGGGCGGAGCAGCTGGCCGACGATTTCGTCGAGCCAGTTGGGGTGCAGCGCTTCGATGTCGTTGTTGATCAGGCCAACGATTTCTCCGGTCGCTTCCGCGACGGCGCGGTTGTTCAGATCCGCGAAGTTGAAGGCGCCCGGCATCGGGAGCACACGCACGCCCTGTTTGGCCAGCGCGCGGAAATAGGTCTTGGTCTTTGCATCCGTCGAGCCGTTGTCGATGACGATGATGTCGAGGTTTGGCCAGTCGGTGTGGGCCTTGATCGACGTGATGCAGCGCTCCAGCATGTCGGCATGGTCGCGGGTCGGGATGATCAGGCTGACAGTTTTGCTCCGTTCGGCCTTCGTCAACCGGCGAACCGCTCGGCGCGGCTGGAAGAGGGGATCGGCTTTCGCTTCCGGCAGAATCGATACCTGCGGTTCAATCGTCTGGGCGGCGCTAGCGCATGCGGCCGTGCGTTCCGCCTTTTCCGCAGCGGTGGGCGTGGAGTTGAACTGATACAACACGTGCGGAACGTGCACGATGGCGTCGTCACCATGCGCGGAAGCTGCCGCGAGTGCGGACCAGGCAAAGTCCGCCGCATTGGTGGCATTCCGCGCACTTGTGGAGCGCACCAGCATCAGTTCAAGCGGGTAGTCGGTTGCGTATGCATAGTCGCGATTCCAGGCAGGCTTGAACCATGGCTTGCCATCGAACTCGCTGTCGGTGTACACGACCTGTGCGGCAGTGTTTTCGAAGCCATTCAGTGCCAGCGCCAGTGCATCTGGCGCAAGCGTATCCCCGGCGCGAATGCAGCCAATCACATCGCATCCTGCGGCGAGGGCGGCTTCGAGCAGCGTGCCGAACTTCGCCTTCGCGGTGGTCGGGGCGAATGCCTTTATCTTGACGCCGGCCTGCGCTTTGATCGAGGCGAGCGTCGTTTTCACGCTCTCGCTTTCGGTGGAGCCGGTGACGACCAGCGCGACCGTCAGCGCTTGCAATGGCGGCGTTGCGGGTGCGAAGCGGCGCGTCCATTCGGCATAGTATTGGAAACCAAGGCTGCGCGGCAGGTAGCGCTCGTAAGTCTCGACCACGTCACCGACCAGGGAGCTTCCGGATTCCGGAAGCAGTGAGCGCATACCTTCAGCAAAGGTACAGATGGTGACCGGGCTTCCGTTCAGCGGGATGCCGGCTTCGTCGACGACCCGGATCTCATGCAGACGGCCGTCGCCAAGGTCGAGCGGAAGGTCCAACGTGAATCCGTGTTGGCCAATGTCTTTCGAGCGCAGACCGGGCAGGTTCAGGTTCGCTTTGCTTTCCGCGACCTTGCGGCTGCCGCAATAGGCGCTGACCGTGACGGTGCGGCGTTCGTCGCGCGTGTCCACCGCCCAGCCGTGCAGGCGCAGCGCGCCGTTGCCGGCCACATTGCTGGTGGCCGAGATGGGCGGCTCGGGCAGGGCTTCAAAGCATGCGGCGCCTGCGAGCATCTGATCGCCGTTGGCGATCCGGACCGTCAGCGTACCGCTGAATTTCTCGTCGGTGCCGATATCGACGATGAAGCCATGACAACTGTCTGCCGGTCCACCTGGGATTAGCGCAGTGAAGGTGGAAGTGAGATCGGTGCGCACGACATCAGCGATTACGGAGCGCAGTGGCTCGTCGTTCAGGCAGACCTCGAGTACGACACGGGCATTGGGATGGTCGGTATCGATCGCCCAGCCGTATACGAGGCCGCGGTGAATGCCTTCCAGCGCGCCATGCCAGCGGCTACTCGGTGGAGTCGCTTTGCTGGAACGTGAGCGGGCCTTGACGGGTGTTTCCATTTTCATGCGGCGAGTCTCTGCTTCGTCTGTTTCGGCTTTTTAGCCTTAACCTGGGCGCGCGCGGCCTTGAACGAGGCCAGCCATGCGGCTGGCTCGAACGCGACGTCAACCAGGGTGTGTTCGATGCCGAGGGGGATGGCGGTCCGGCTCTCGCTAAGCAGCGCGGCGCAACCGGACAATCCCACCATGGCGGTGTCGCTCAAGAGAGTGTTTTCATGGGTGGTCGGCGCGAACGGCAGCACATCGGCGACACCCGTATGCCACAGCGCTTCGCTGGCGTCACCAATGACCAGCAGGCGTAACGGCGATGCGCCCGCGGGCTCGCTGGAGATCAGGCGGGCCAGGGCGAGCACCTTCTGCGCTGCGGGCGTCCCACGGCGGTGGCCCCATACGGCGATGCGGGTAACCTGCTGCGGCAGTCTCGCCGGCAGCGGGCGGGAAAACTCGGCCACGCCATCGAGCGCCATCATGGCGGCGTTCAGCCAGTCGTTGCCATGCAACTGCAGGGAGGCGACGAGGGCCTCGCGCGGTTCTGCAAGCACGTCGTCTTTCACCGCGCGGTCGTACTCAGGGTAAAAGTCCGGGTAGCGCGCGGCGATCACCGCGCGGTTCTGGCGCACGCGCAGCGTTTTCTCGAAGCGGAACGACACGGTTCCGACGTGAGCGACGAAGACGCCGGTTGCGCACAGGTGGCGCATGCCTAATTCGCGCGCCCGCATGCTCCAGTCGACTTCTTCCGAATAGCCTCGCACCAGCTGCGCGCCGTCAAGCAGGCCGACCTGATCGATTGCGGTACGGCGCAGCAGCAGCGTGAAGCCGCAGCAGGACGGGAGTTCGACGTTGGCGCTGGCGCCGGACTTGTGCAGCATGGCGGCGATGGTGTCGACTTCGGCCAACTGGCGCGTGCCAGGCGCGGGTGCTGGCTCGCCGATGCGCGGGAAGCTGCTGATCTCGCCGTTGTTGGTCCATGGGGAGACCGAGGCGATGTCGGGGGCGCTGTAGAGCGCGGCGGACAGTCGGTCGATCCAGTCGCCGTGGACCTGGGTGTCGGCGTTGAGCAGCAGGACGTCATGGCCCGGGTTCTGGCGCATGCCGCGGTTGACGGTCTCGATGAAGCCGAGGTTGCGCGGGTTGCGCAGCAGGGTGATCTTGCCTTGTTCGGCCAACGTCACGAGCCAGGCGGAGAGGGCGGGCTCGGGGCTGCTGTCGTCGATGACGACCAAGGTGGCGGAGGTCTTGTTCTGCGGGAGCGTGTGCAGGACGCTTTCGAGGCAGGACTGGACCAGGGCGTAGTCGCGGTAGACGGGGATGACGATGGAGACCGGGCGGGCGGCTTCGGTTTCGGCGCTGTCGTTGGCGGCGGCGCGACGTTTCGCGGTTGGATGCTCAGTATGGGTCCCAGCATTCGCTGGGACGACGGAGGGGTTACTAAAGAGCAGGGGACGGTCCCCTGCGGGGACAGTCCCCGCCCAAACCAATGGGGAGCCGTGCAGGAGCTGTGGGACGCGGCCTTCGGGGGCGCCGAGCGCGAGCGACCAGACGCCGGACTGGTGCGGCGGCGTCAACGAGAAGCGCGTGCCGTCGGCGGGCACTTCGTATTGGTACTGCGTCGTTTCGTCCGACAGTAAGAGGCGTGCGCGCGGCACCTTTCCGGCTTCACCGGCGGGCGCGAAGATCATCGCCTCGATTGCATTTCCATTCTTCCAGCAGGCGCCGATGACGATCTTGCCGGCCTGGCGCAGCATATTGACCAGCGGTGCGTGCGTGCCGGCGCGGCAGCGCGCGGGCAGGAATGCGGGACCGAGGTCAGCGACCGATGCGGCTGCGCCGGAAGTCAGCCAGGCCTGCAGCATCGCGTCTTGTAATTGGGGGTTCAGTGGGTCGCAGCACCATGCGCGGTACCATGCCTTCGGCGCGAGGCCAGGGCTGCACAATTGCAGGATCCGGGCGCGCAGGATTGCGGGAACGCTGTTCGTGGGGTGACGGCGGCAGGCATATTCCGCAGCGAGCAGGGCGTCGGCGTACAAGCCTCCCTGCAGTGCTTCGATTGCCTGGTTCATCATTGCGTCATCGCGGTGGCGCGGCGAACACAATTGGAAAAAAAAGGGGGCGGGAGCCCCCTTTTTCGTGATGCTCATATCGATAATTACCCGAAGATGCCTGGGATAATAACGACCTGGCCAACTACCTGGGCACCGTTACCGTCAGCGATCAGTTCAGCGGCAGCAGCAGCGAACGACTCGATCAGGTCAGCACGGTCAAAGCCGTTCGACAGTTTCGAGGTCCACTCCAGGACCTGAGCGGCCGTTGCTTCATGGCCGTAGGTCTGCTTGAACAGGTTGTTGACGAAGGTGCTGTTGTCGACTGGTGCTTCTGCCTTGTACTCTGCCGAGTTGATGAAGCCTTCGGCGATTGCATTGAGGCTGACGCCAGCGCGCGCCATCTGGAACCAGAAGTCGAGGCCATATGCGTCCGCGGAGCGGCCGAAGGTGGTCTCGTACAGCGTGGTGACAGCGGCTTCGACTTCGTCTTTCGCGAACACCATTGCATTGCCATCGCCGAGCTGGACGAACTGGATGCCCGAGATGTTGGTGGTGCTGCCGTTGCCGGTGACGACTGCGTGGCCGTTCACTACGCTCACGGTGTAGTCGTCCGCGTCGCCAGCCAGCTCGACGATGGCGTAACCCGTGCCACCTTCGATCGTGCTGTTGCCCATGCCTGCAACGATCGTGTCGCTGCCTGCACCTGCAACGATGGTGTCGCCTGCGCCTGCGGTGACGTGCGAGTTCTTCGCATCGTCGATGACGATCTTGTCGGAGCCTGCGGTACCAACGACCAGGCGGTCGATGGTGCCGGCATCGCTGCCCGCGCCGGAGCCCGAGAACGTTGCGGTAACACCGGTGGTGCCCTGGAACAGCACAACTGCGACGTCGGATGGAGCAACCAGGTCCACGCCGGCTGGCGCGGAAACGTAGGCGATCTCGGTGCCGGCGGCGACGGTTACTACACCGTTAGCCGGCGCCATGACTTCCGTCAGCGACACTGCGGTATCGCCATTGCCAGTCGTCAGGCTGAGGATCTTGTCGATCGTCTCTGCCGTGAACGTGGTTGGCGAAGCGTTTTGAAGGGCATCAGTAACTTTGCCCGTTGATTCTTCGTACATTTATTTTCTCCTTATGCGCAATCACTTGCGTGGCTGCGGTTCACTTCTTCTTTGCCGCTTTTACTGCTTTGGTTGAAGACTTAACGGGACCTTTGGCCACTGCCTTGGGCGCCGCCTTGGTCGCTTTCACCGCCTTGGCTGCGGCTGCCTTTGGCGCTGCTTTCTTGGTTGCTGCCTTTACCGCTACCGCTTTCGCAGGCAAAGCTGGTTTGCTTGCCGCTTTCTTGGCAGGCGGCGTGACGGCGGCTGGCTTGACCGCGCTTGCGCTTCCCGCTTTGGACTTGAATACTTTGGTGCGTGGCGATGCATCCCACGGGTTGACGGCCGACCTGGATTTGGCTTTCGCCTTGACCACGTTCAGGCTCAGCGCCGTCAAGTGCTCGAGACCGCTTGGGCCGCCCAGCGGCTGGCCCGATTCGACCGGCACCTGGAAGCCGCCGGTGAAATAGGCGGTGCCTTCCAGCTGGAATTCACCGGCCTGCGGACCCACCAGCGAGAACGTGGTCTCGGTAATCCGGCGGGCCTGGCCGCGCGTGCCGCAGAATTTTCCGCTCTTCACAACCGGCAGGGGGCCGATGCCCTCGACCGCGATGTTGTAGGCGATGTCGGCGCCGTGCGGGCGGTCCGGCCACATCACCTGGAAGCCTTCCAGGCGCAGGTTCGAATCCGGCTCCCCGAGCAGGCCGCCGTTGGTGGCCACCAGGTCGCCCTTGCGCTCGAGGTGCGCGATCACGGAAACGCCGGACGCCGGAATCTGAATCGGCTTCTGGCCTGGCTGCGCGAGCTGCGGCGCAGCGTGTGCCGGCGCCGGGGTGGTCTGGCCGTCAAGCGCAACCTGGTCAACGCGCAGCGATGGAACTGCGGTGCCCGCCTTTTCCAGGTAAGCGGTGACTACCAGCTCGATTGGTCCACCGGACACATGCATGACGATGCAATCCGCGCCGTTGCGCAGGATCGTGCCCTCGGTTCCAGGAGTTCCGATGACTTCAAGCTTTCCGTTGTTTTTCTGTAAACCCGGCGATCGCGCGACCGTCAGCGGCACGACGCCGGTCTTCGGGTGACGCAGGATGTAGACGCCCGGGTTGAGCGACAGGACTGAGCTGGCAAATTCCATGAAAATATGAATATTCCGTGTTTTGGATGACTGCAAAATCTTTGTTCTTTTTTTATCCGCGCGGGTAGTCAAACTCGATTCGACAAATTTCCGTGGGGTAACTTCGCACTGAGGCCAATTGTTGAAACCGAAAGTTTCGGGCCTCAAGGCAACTCTGATCGACGGGCTAATATATCGAGTTTTCCTATTGGACACAATCTCCAATACTATCAACGGCGAACTTTGTAATCAAAATCCTACAGATATATTTAATTTGGAAAACTAATCGGTCGAGTTAGTGGACCAGGGTGAGGCTGGATCTGGGCATGCTGTGCTCCTGGCTCAAAACTTCCCGAGTCGCTGATTTGTGGTGGGTTGGCCGGTGTCGCAAAAGCGACGAGTCGTCGAACCACGATGGGTTTTGTGGCGAACAGCCGCCGGACCAAGGGATCTTCATTAGTTCCTCTACCGCAACGGGTGTAGCGGCGGCCGGCGGGTTCCTTCGGCGCCCGGCGCGGCGCACATAAACTATTGATGACAAACAACTTTTCCCCGCGCTTCAGTATTCTGACGTACATACTTTCCCCCGGGAAACGATTCCCGTTCTGTAGGATGATTCCCACAAATTGTTGCAGTGTGGCGTAGTACTAACGGCGACTTCCGTCTTGCCTAAATGGCATGCTCAGTTAACGCAATTTCATTGAAGTTCAGGTGCTTACGGTAACCAATGGTAGCTTACGCAGAAGTCGAAGTCGGTGGTCCTCCAGCTGGATGCTGGCGGTGCTAACGCCCAGCGTGCACGGGGAATGAGTCGTTCAGTCACCGTATTAAATACCAAAAATATATTTGTATTTACCGATATCAGATAATAAGTGGAGATAATACGATGGGTTAATAGCGTGGATTTAATTACATATTCGTGACAAATATATGAAGGACTTCTACAAGTTACAAAGTGTGAGAATTGCTTGAGGCAAACAAGGCAACATTCGTGAGTTTCTAACAACGGTTCGTCCATAGTTCGGTTTAGAACAAATTTTCCTCTCCGCGATTTCCCTCGGATGGCAACGGGAAGAAGAACCCCGCCTTTCCCTTCCTTTTCACCCTTTGGCTCGTCGGCAAGCTGCGGAATAATGCGAGGCTGTACAACAGGAGTCCCGCATGTCTGAGGAAAGCGACGCAGAAAAGACCGAACCCGCGTCACCCAAGCGACTGGAGCAAGCGCGTGAAGAAGGCGACGTGCCCCGGTCGCGGGAACTGGCAACATTTTCGGTATTGATGGCCGCAGGCGTCGGCCTCTGGGTCTCCGGCGGTTCGCTGGTGGACAAGCTCAACGCGACCATGGTGTCGGGCCTCGCGCTGACCCGCGAGCAGGTCTACAACCCCGACGTGCTGATCGAACGCGTGGCGCTGGACGTCGGATCGGTGCTGCTCGCCTGCCTGCCGCTGGCCGGCATGATCATGCTGGTCGCGCTGGCCTCACCGCTGCTGATCGGCGGCTGGCTGTTCAGCTCCAAGGCGTTCATGCCCAACTTCCTCAAGCTGAACCCGATCAAGGGCATCGGCAACATGTTTTCAAAGAATGCGCTGGTCGAGCTGGTCAAGGCGGTCGCCAAGACCATCGTGGTCGGCGTGGTTGCCTATATGGTCGTGATGAACCAGAAGGATGCCGTGTTCGGCCTGGCGCTGGAAACCCTGCAGAGCGGTAGCGCGCACATGATCGATATGCTGGCCTGGGGCTTCGTGTTCATCGTGGGCGGACTCGGCCTGATTGCGGCGATCGACGCGCCGTACCAGATGTGGCACTACGCGGACAAGCTCAAGATGACGCGCCAGGAGTTGATCCAGGAATCCAAGGAATCCGACGGCAATCCACAGATCAAGGGCAAGATCCGCCAGATGCAGCGCGAGATGGCGCAGCGCAGGATGATGGCCGACGTGCCGACCGCCGACGTCGTGGTCACCAACCCGACCCACTTCGCCGTCGCGCTCAAGTACACGGACGGGAAGGGCGCGCCGCGCGTCGTTGCCAAGGGTACCGACGAAGTAGCGGCCAAGATCCGCGAACTGGCCAAGGAGCACAAAGTGGCCATGCTGGAAGCGCCTCCGCTGGCCCGAGCGCTGCACAAGCACACCGAGATCGGCGACGAGATTCCGGAAGCGCTGTACTCGGCCGTGGCCGAAGTGCTGGCCTACGTGTTCCAGCTGCGCAGCTACAACAAAGTGGGTGGCCACTATCCGGACCGTCCGACCAAGCTGCAGGTGCCGCCGGAGCTCGATCCCTTCAACCCCGCCTCGCAAAAGCCCCCGGCCGAGTAAGCCGGAAGGGGAAGGGGACTGTCCCGCCGGGACTGTCCCCCGCTTTTTGCGGCGCCCACCCCCAAAGGCAGGGGACAGTCCCAACGGGACAGTCCCCCACCGTCCCCGCGAATCAGCGGGGTTTTATGGGTCTGTTCAAGGAATGGCCGCATGGCAACCTCACCGATAATCGCTCCTGAGATAACCTTAACGGAGCACCCACGTGAACAAACCAGCCTGGCTGATCGGACTAAACGGCAAAGCGCTCGCCGCCCCGGCAATCATCGTGCTGCTGCTTGCGATGATGGTGCTCCCGCTGCCGCCGTTCGTGCTGGACGTCTTCTTCACGTTCAACATCGCGCTTTCCGTCATCGTCCTGCTGACCGCACTGTATACAGTCAAGCCGCTCGACTTCATGGCCTTCCCGGCCATCCTGCTGGTATCCACCATGCTGCGCCTGTCGCTGAACGTCGCCTCCACCCGCGTGGTGCTGACCGACGGCCACACCGGCGCGGGCGCCGCCGGCCACGTGATCGAGGCCTTCGGTAACTTCCTGATCGGCGGTAACTACACCGTCGGTATCGTGGTGTTCGTGATCCTCACCATCATCAACTTCACCGTCGTCACCAAGGGTGCGGGCCGTATCGCCGAAGTGGGCGCGCGATTCGCCCTGGACGCGATGCCGGGCAAGCAGATGGCGATCGACGCCGACCTCAACGCCGGCCTGATCGCCGAAGCCGAAGCCCGCCGCCGTCGCCAGGAAGTCGCGCAGGAAGCCGAGTTCTACGGCGCGATGGACGGTGCTTCGAAGTACGTGCGCGGCGACGCGGTGGCCGGCATCATGGTCACCCTGATCAACGTGATCGGCGGCCTGATCATCGGCATGATCCAGCACGACATGGCCTTCGGCGAAGCCGCCAAGGTGTACACGCTGCTGGCCATCGGTGACGGCCTGGTCGCACAGATTCCTTCCCTGATCATCTCCACCGCGGCCGGTGTGGTCGTCTCGCGCGTCGCCAGCGACCAGGACGTCGGCACCCAGCTGGTTGGCCAGCTGTTCGCCAAGCCGCAGGTGCTGTACATCACCGCCGGCATCATCGCCGCCATGGGCATCATTCCCGGCATGCCGAACCTGGTGTTCCTGCTGCTGGCCGCGACCCTGGCCGGCTCGGCCTACCTGGTCAGCAAGAAGATCAAGGAAAAGGCGGACGCGCCGGCGGCCGAAGCCGCAAGCGCCGCCGCCGCTGCGGGTGCTGCGGGCGGCACAGCGCCGGAACAGGAAGAAGCCTCGTGGCAGGACATCATGCCCGTCGACACGCTGGGCCTGGAAGTGGGCTACCGCCTGATCCCGCTGGTGGACACCGCGCAGGGCGGCGAACTGCTCAAGCGCATCAAGGGCATCCGCAAGAAATTCGCGCAGGAAGTCGGCTTCCTGGCGCCGCCGGTGCACATCCGCGACAACCTCGAACTCAAGCCATCGGCCTACCGCATCACCCTCAAGGGCGTGGAAGTGGGCAGCGGCGAAGCCATCAACGGCCAGTTCCTCGCTATCAACCCGGGTATGGCCACCGGCAACCTGCCCGGCGTGGCGACCACCGACCCTGCGTTCGGACTGCCGGCCATCTGGATCGACGCCGGCCTGCGCGACGAAGCGCAGAGCATGGGCTACACCGTGGTCGACGCCGGCACCGTCGTCGCCACCCACCTGAACCACCTGATCACCACCCACGCCGGTGAACTGCTGGGCCGCACCGAAGTGCAGTCGCTGCTCGACCACATCGGCAAGGAAACGCCGAAACTGGTGGAAGACCTGGTGCCGAAACTGATCTCGCTGTCGTCGCTGCAGAAAGTGCTGCAGAACCTGCTGATGGAAGGCGTGCACATCCGCGACATGCGCACCATCATCGAAGTGCTGTCCGAATTCGCGCCGGGCATCCCCGACCCGAACGAACTGACCGCGCAGGTGCGCATTGCTCTGGGCCGCGCCATCGTCCAGCAGCTGTTCCCGGGCACCAACGAACTGTCCGTCATGACCCTCGACAACCGCCTCGAGCGCCTGCTGCTGCAAGCGATGACGGGTGGTGGCGACGTCGCCGGCATCGAGCCAGGCCTTGCCGACACCATCGCCCAGCAGGCGGGGCAGGCGGCAGCCAAGCAGGAACAGCTTGGATTGACGCCGGTGCTGCTGGTGCCGGGACCGCTGCGCGCCATCCTCGCGCGCTTCCTGCGCCGCGGCCTCCCGCAGCTCAAGGTCCTGTCCCACAACGAAATCCCCGAAACGAAAACCATCCGCGTCACCGGCCTGGTCGGCGCCGCGTAAAAGGGAAGGGGACTGTCCCCGCAGGGGACCGTCCCCCGGTGTTTGCAAGGGAAGGGGACCGTCCCCCCGGTGTTTGCAAGGGAAGGGGACTGTCCCCGCAGGGGACCGTCCCCCGGTGTTTAGCTCCGCCGTTAGCGCCATAAATCAGGAAGTCGGCCGTCGCCCATTGGTTTGACCAGAGAGGTAAATGCGAGCACGTTTGCGCCGCCCCAAGCATCCCATGTGCACCGCCGAATATGCTTCAGCTTCAACGACAACGGCGCACTCATGCCTCGACAAGCCCGCTACCTGCTTCCCGGCGTCCCGGTTCACGTCACGCAGCGAGGCGCCAACCGCCAGAACTGCTTCCTGGCCGAAGGAGATTTCCGCCTTTACTGGCAACTCCTCGCCGATGTCTCTCGCTCGACCGCCTGCCGTATCCATGCGTATGTCTTCATGACCAACCATGTCCACCTGCTTCTCACTTCCCCCACGGTCGATGCCCTCGGCGTCATGATGAAGCGGGTAAATCAACCTTATGCCCAATACTTCAACAGGGTTTACACGCGAACTGGTCCGCTTTGGGAGGGGCGCTTTCGCGCCCACATTGTCCAGGACGACACCTACCTCCTGACCTGCCAGAGATACATCGAGCTCAACCCGGTTCGAGCAGGGATGTGCGAAGGCCCAGCGGACTACCTTTGGTCGAGCCATCGGTGTAATGCGTTCGGTCTCCCGGATGATCTCGTCTTGCCGCATCCGACCTACACTGCGCTCGCCGCAGACGCTACTGAACGGCGCGGGCATTATCGTGGCCTGTTTCATGTGCCGGTTGAACAGGATCAGCTGGAAGCGATTCGCAACGCATCCAGATCGGGTGGCGTCTATGGGAGTGTGCAATTTGCTGCAGGGATTGCTAGGGGGCGCAGACCGACGGCCTGAGAAGGAGTTGCCTCAGTGCCTAACACCGGGGGACGGTCCCCTGCGGGGACAGTCCCCTTCCTGCCCCAAAAGCAGGGGAATTACCCCGCTTTTCGGTGGATGGTTTCCAATAGGCATCGTCAATAATGGTTCCTGTGAGATAGGCGTGTTGCGCAGTGGCGCGCAACGGCCACAAGCATCGGAGCCGGAACATGAACGTAAAAAAATTTACAGCGCCAACAGCACGAGAAGCGCTGCGTAAAGTCCGCGAAGCCCTCGGCCCGGACGCCGTCATCCTGTCCAATCGCCCGGTCGACGGCGTGGTCGAGATCCTCGCCCTCGCCAACGATGACGTGGCCTCGATCTCCTCGCCCGCCCCGGACACCGAAATGGCGCAGCCGCGCCCGCAGCTCGACATGAGCCCGGAGCCCGCCTACGAGCCAGCCCCTGCGATGCCGCGCGCCGCCGCGCCGCAAGCGCCAGCCTGGCAGTCGCCACAAGCGCAGCCGCAGCCACAGCAGCCGCAATACCAGGAATACCAGCAGCACATCGAGCAGTTCCGCGCGCCGCGCCAGCCCGAGTTCGACATGCAGTCGCAAATGGCGCAGATGATGCAGGCCGCGATCGCCCAGGCCAAGGACTCCGCCAGCGCCGAAATCTCGGCGATGATGCAGGAAATGCGCGCCATGCGCGGCATGATGGAATCGCAGCTGGCCGAAATCGCCTGGGGCTCGACCCAGCAGCGCGAGCCGCAAAAAGCCGCCGTGCTGCGCGAGATGCTGGGCGCCGGCTTCTCCGCCAGCCTGTCGCGCTACCTGGTCGAGAAGCTCCCGGCCGGCAAGGACGCCGCCGCCAGCCTCGCCTGGATCAAGACGGTCCTGGCGCGCAACCTGCAAACCATCTCCAACGAAGACGACATCCTCGACAAGGGCGGCGTGTTCGCGCTGGTCGGCCCGACCGGCGTCGGCAAGACCACCAGCACCGCCAAGCTGGCCGCGCGCGTGGTGATGCGCCACGGCCCCGAGAAGCTGGCGCTGATCACCACCGACGCCTACCGTATCGGCGCGCACGAACAGCTGCGCATCTACGGCAAGATCCTCGGCGTGATGGTGCACTCTGTGAAGGACGAAGCCGACCTGCGCATCGCGCTCAAGGAACTGCGCAACAAGCACACGGTGCTGATCGACACGGTCGGCGTCTCGCAGCGCGACCAGATGGTCACCGAACAGGTCTCGATGCTGACCGAATCGGGCGCCGACGTGAAGCGCCTGCTGTGCCTGAACGCCACCTCCACCAACGAAACGCTGGCCGAAGTGGTGCGCGCCTACCAGGGCAGCGGCCTGGCCGGCGTGATCATGACCAAGCTGGACGAAGCCGCCTCGATCGGCAACGTGCTGGACGTGGTGATCCGCCACAAGCTGAACATGTTCTACATGTCCAACGGCCAGCGCGTGCCGGAAGACCTGCACGTGGCCGACCGCGGCTACCTGATCGACCGCGCCTTCAAGCAGCGCGCGCGCGACGGCGGCGCCAACGAATACACCGACGACGAACTGCCGATGCTGATGGCGCAGGCCAGCAACGACCGCTCGCTGCGCGAGGTGCAGCTTGGCTAACTTCGATTTCGACCAGGCCGAAGGCCTGCGCCGGATGCTGGCTGGCCCCAAGCCACGCATCGTCACCTTCCTGTGCGCGACCCCCGACGACGACAAGGGCGCCATGCTGGTCAACCTGGCCGCGTCGATGTCGCGCGCCGGCCACGACGTGCTGGTGGTCGACGCCTGCGAACGCGAATACGGCATCACCCGCCGCCTCGGCGTCGCCACCGGCCCGACGCTGGCCAACGTGGCGCGCCAGGAGTGCGGCCTGAACCAGGTCATCCGCCAGGTCCCGCAGGGATTCGGCGTGGCGCGCATGACGCCGGGCGGCAGCTGGCCGACCCTGTCCGAAGCGCGCCGCCTCGGCAACACCTTCGACGTGCTGGTCAAGCAGCACGGCATCGTGATGGTCGACGGCGAATTGGGCGAGGGCGAAGCCTTCCCGGTGCGCGTGATGGAGTCGGCCGAGATCGTGATCCAGGTCGGCACCAGCGCCGAATCGATCAAGGCCGGCTACGCGCTGGTCAAGCGCCTGGCGCTCCAGCTGGGACGCCGTCCATTCGGCATCCTGGTCACCGGGGCCTCGGAGGCAGAGGCAAAAGTGGTTTACGATAATATGGCATCGGCGGCAAGCAAATACCTCGCCGTGCAGCTGACGTCGATGGGCTCCGTGCCGGCCGACGAATACCTGCACCGCGCGGCGCGCCTTGGGCGCGCGGTGGTCGATGCGTTCCCGCTGGCCGGTGCATCGGTCGCGTTCCGCCGCCTGGCAGGCCGCTTCGCGCTGCCGCGCGCCGCACGTTGACCCGTCATTCCCGCGGACGCGGGAACCTATGCCGAGGCAAACAACGTGGTGAAGCAAAGAGTTACACTGCGCGTGCTGAAGACGTCGCTGTTGCTCAGTATGGGTTCCCGCATGCGCGGGAATGACGTTGTGACGGCTCGCGACTAATAATAAGTAAACATACATGTATACGGTCAAAGGGAAAGCTAACAAGGATCATTTACTGATGGAGCATATGCCATTGGTAAAGCGCCTGGCCCATCACATGAAGGCCAAGCTCCCTCCCAGCGTGGAAGTGGACGACCTCGTCCAGGCCGGCATGATCGGCCTGCTGGACGCGATCAGCCGTTACGAAGAGACCCACGGCGCCCAGTTCGAAACCTACGCGGTGCTGCGCATCCGCGGCGCCATGCTCGACGAACTGCGCAACAGCGACTGGCTGCCGCGCTCCATGCGCCAGAACATGCGCAAGATCGAAACCGCGATGGCGACCCTGCAGCAGCGCCTCGGCCACCCGCCGACCGAATCCGAAGTCGCCAAGGCGCTCAAGATGTCGCTGGCCGACTATCAGGAGATGCTGTCCGACGGTGGCGGCCACCAGCTGGTGTACTACGAGGACTTCCACGACAACGACGGCAACGACAGCTTCCTCGACCGCTACGCGGTGGACGACAGCGATCCGCTGAGCGCACTGCTGGAAGGCGACTTCCGCCAGGCCGTGATCGACGCAATCGACCTGCTGCCGCCGCGCGAAAAGATCCTGATGAGCCTCTACTATGAGGAAGAGATGAACCTCAAGGAAATCGGCGCGGTCATGGGCGTCTCCGAATCACGCGTGTCGCAGCTGCACACGCAAGCCGTGACGCGCCTGCGCGCCACACTCAGGGAGAAGGCGTGGACTGGGCCAGCCTGATAGGGATCATCCTCGCGCTGGCCGGCATCCTGCTCGGCCACGGCCTCGAAGGAGGCAAGCTCGCATCGCTGGTGCAGCCGGCGGCGTTCGCCATCGTCTTCATCGGCACCGCCGGCGCGGTGCTGCTGCAGAACGACTCGGCCACCTTCCGCCGCGGCGTCGGGATGCTGCGCTGGGTATTCGCGCCGCCCGAATCGCGGCGCGCGCGCCTGGCGCGCGAAATCGAAAACTGGAGCAGCTACGCGCGCCGCGACGGCCTGCTGTCACTGGAACAGTTCATGGAATCGAACGACGACCGCTTCATCAAGAAGGGCCTGCGCCTGGTCGTCGACGGCATCGCGCCGGACAAGATCCGCAGCATCCTCGAAACCGAAGTCACCGCCTACGAATTCTCGCAGCGCCAGGGCGCGCGCGTGTGGGAAGCGGCGGCCGGCTACGCGCCGACCATCGGCATCATCGGCGCGGTGCTGGGCCTGATCAACGTCATGGAAAACCTGGCCGAGCCGGCCAAGCTTGGCGCGGGCATCGCGGTCGCCTTCGTCTCGACCGTGTACGGCGTTGGCCTCGCCAACCTGTTCTTCCACCCGGTCGGCGCCAAGCTCAAGGCTATCATCGCCGAGCGCGTGACCCAGTACGACATCCTCACCGACGTCTTCTTCGACATCGCCAGCGGCGACCATGCGCGCGTGGTGGAAGAGCGCGTCCAGAGCCTGCTGTCGCGAGCCTGACATGGCGCGCAAACGCCAGCACGAAGAACCGGAGGAGCGCGATCGCTGGCTGATCTCGTACGCCGACTTCATTACGCTGCTGTTTGCGTTCTTCGTCGTGATGTACGCGATCTCCTCGGTCAACGAAGGCAAGTACCGCGTGTTCTCCGAGTCGCTCGGCAGCGCCTTCGGCGCGCGCGGCGAAGCCGGATCGCCGGGCCAGCCGCAAGTGATCGAGCTGCCCCAGCTCCTGCAGCGCAAGCGCGCCGAATCGCAGCGGCGCGAGCGCGAACGGCTGGTGGTGCTGGAGTCGAACCTGGACAGCGTGCTGGCGCCGCTGGCCCGCGCCGGCAAGGTGCGGATCACGCGCACGCCGGACGGCATCACCGTCGACATCGAATCGAGCGTCCTGTTCAACCAAGGCGACGCCGCGCTGCAGCTGGAGGCGCTCGAACCGCTACGCCAGCTCGCCGCCGTGCTCAAGGACGACACGCACAAGATCCAGGTGGAAGGGCACACCGACACCACGCCGATCACCACCCCGCGTTTCGCCTCGAACTGGGAACTGTCTGCCGTCCGTGCCGCCAGCGTGGTGCGCCTGTTCGCCGACAGCGGCATACCGGCGAGCCGCATGAGCGTGCACGGCTACGCCGATACCCGGCCAGTGTCCTCGAACGATACCCCCGAGGGCCGCGCGCGCAACCGCCGCGTCGCCGTCACCATCCTCGCAGCCCGCGACCCCGTCCTCCCGCCTTAAGCCTGGCGGCGCTGCGCGATCCGGCGCAGGTCATCGGCCGCCGGCACAATGGCCAGTGTGACCAGCAGCAGCGCCAGCGGCAAGGTCGAGATGTAGCCGGCATGCCTGAACCCCAGCGCGCCCACCACGCCGCCAACGAAAAAGCTCACAGCCAGCAGCGTCAGCGTGCGCAATCTGCCGCGGTTGGCCAGCACCCGCGGCTGCGCGGTTCCCGGCCGGTTCCAGTACGCCAGCTTGCCCAGTTCGATGCCGATGTCGGTGACGATGCCGGTAATATGCGTGGTCCTGATCTCGGCCCGCGACAGTTTGGTGATCAGCGCATTTTGCAGCCCCATCATGAAGCACAGCACCATGACGGTGAGCGGCACAAACAGGCCCGCAATCGCCGACAGGCGCGAACCCAGCACGCCAAACGCCAGCAGCAGCAGCGCTTCGACCAGCAGGGGCAGGGCGTACACGCTGTGCATGCGGCGGCGCCGCGCGAAGTTGACCATCAACGATGTGGACGCCGCTCCCGCCATGAATGACAGCAGCGCACCGGCGCCACCCAGCACGACGCCGGGGGCGCCAAGTGCGACATGATCCGCCATCGACGATACGATGCCGGTCATGTGCGAGGTGTATTGATGGACTGCGAGGAAGCCACCGGCGTTGGTGGCTCCGGCGACAAAAGCCAGCGCGACGCCGAGGTGCAGGTTGGCGCGTGCGCTGCGGTTGGCGCCGGTCAGGGCGCGGGCGTAATGGATCGGCATGGGAGGGTGGCGGTTTGGCCCATGTCCGGAAAGGCGGGGAACAGTCCCGGCGGGACAGTCCCCAGGCAATCAGCCGAGGACGAACCGGCGCGACGGGCCGGTGGATGGGGCCTGGCCGCTCGGGCCGTAGACGGCGGACTCGGGACCGGAGGCCGGCTGGCGCATGGCGTTCAGCAGGTTCTGGTTATGCGCGAGGTGGCGCGCAATCAGCATGCCGTTGACGCGGTTCTGCTCTTTCGCTTCGCGCGTCAGCTCGATGAGGGCGTTCCAGAGAGAGGCGGCACGCTCGTCGCCGTTCGCGGCGAGCCAGCTTTCCATGCCTTTGTCGCTGCCCGGGAAGCCGGCTGCGGACAGCGCCTGGTGGCGCTCGGAGGTGGCGGCCGCCATCTGGCGAACCATGTCGGTCTTGGCGGGAGTGGCCTGCTCGAGCGCTTCGGTGTCGGCACTGACCAGGTATTCCTGCTCCTGCTTCAGCAGGTCCAGCAGGACGGTCATGGTGGCGTGTTCGTTTTGCAGTGCGGTCGTCGGGCTCGGGGTCGCCATTTAAAATTTATCTCTTACGGGAGTGCAGCAGGTCGCGCACGGTTTCGAGCAACCCGTCTGCCACTTTTTCTGTATTTACCTGGTAGTTCCCGTCCGCGATCGCAAGCTTGATGCGCTCCACCTTCTTGGTGTCGAACACCGCGTTGCTGCTGCCAACGGTTCCTGCCAGGACCTGGCCCTGCGCCGACAGGCGCACACTGTCCGACGACGCATGGGCCTGCGCCGTCTGGGCCGCGCTTGCAGCCGCCCTGTCGGTCTTCGCTCCCTGGGCCGGGGCGTTGTTCACCGCCGGTCCCTGGTTGCTCTTGATTGTGTCGTTGATTTTCACAGCATCGTCCTTTAGTGGACGGAGAAGCCTTCTCCGGGATATGCGTACTCTAACGGCTCTGAATCCAGAAACTTTAGCGCATTACCGGTTTTTTTGTGCGTTCCAGGCTTCCTGTTACTCACCAGAAATTCAAAGTGCCACTTCAATAAGTCCGCCGGCGCGCGCGACGCCGCTGACGATCGAGCCGCGCGCGGTGCGCGCCTGCACCACTTGTCCGTCGGCCGCGGTGCCGATCGCGCGCGCCTCGCCCGATACGCTGAAACCGGCGCCGCGCGTCACCAGCTGGACCGACTGGCCCTGCTGGATCACCGGCCGCGCTTTCAGCTGGTCGAGCCGCAGCGGCACGCCGGCCGGCAGCGAGATGGTTGGGGTCTTGCCCACCACCTGGGCGGCGTCGGTGGCGACGCCGTTCGGCAGCGCGGCGATGTCGCCCTGCAGCGTGGCCAGCTGCGAGGCGTCCACCGGCTGGCCCTGCGCCAGCGGCACGGCGGAAGCGATGTAGGAAGCGACCACGCTGACCTGCGCCTGTATATAGATAGTCCACGCCGGTGCGGTGCAGCGCACCCCGACCGTGGTCTTGCCCCAGGCGCGCGCGCCCGGCGCCTGGAAGGCTTGCGGGGCAGGGCAGGCGGCGAGGCTCAGGCGCGGATCGAGCGCGCCCAGCGTGACCGTGACCAGGCCCGGCTGTCCGGCAGCCTGCTGCTCGAGGTGGTCCAGCGCCACCTTGCGCAGCGCCGCGCCATCCTGGCGAGCCGGCGCCTGCGCGAACGCCAGCATCGGTACGGCTAACAATAGGAGGAGGGTGCGTTTCATGTCTGGACCTTGCTTGATATGTGCCCATCTTAGGGGTCCGGCCTCGCGCGTGAAGCATTGAAAAGCCGCGTTTTGCATGTGCTTATCGTTCGATTGACTTGCCGCCCGGGTCCGTAATATCGATCCTGTCATC
>DASTVB010000210.1:0-6850 GCA_035759315.1 Telluria sp.
GCGGAGGCGGTCAGCTGGCGGCGAGCGCCGAACCAGCCTGGTGACGCCCGGCACGCATCTCCGGCAGCTTCAGGTAGGTCATCGCGCGCCACAGCCACTCGAGGGGACCGTAGCGGAAGCGGGCCAGCCAGAGGTGGCTCACGCCCACCAGCGCCAGGCTGACCGACAGCGCAACGGCCAGCTGGGCCGCGCGTCCCATGCCCCAGTTGCCCAGTCCATAGCCGTAGAAGATCAGCGACATCACCAGCGACTGCATCACATAGTTGGTGAGCGCCATCCGTCCGAACGGCGCCAGCACGCGCACCTTCGACAGCAGTGCCGAGCGGCTGTGGTACATCAGGACGATCACGCTGGTGTAGCCGATCGAGGTCGGCAGGCTGCTCAGGAGGATCAGTCCGTTGGCGAACTGCCAGGCGCCATGGTTCACGCCCGGGATCAGCGAGGTCGCGACCGGGCTGCCGGCCAGGCCGGTCAGCAGGCCCAGCGGAATACACACCAGCGCCAGGCGGCGGAACAGCGGCAGGTGGGCCGCCGAGTTCTCCATCACGCCGGACCGGATGAACCACACGCCGATCAGGAAGGTGGCGAGGATGCCCAGTGCGAAGCCGGTTTCCCTCAGCGGGCGCGACACGAAGTGCCCGGTGCGGACGGCGACCGCTTCCGCATAGGTGCCGCCGGTCATGGCCGCGGCATCTTTCTCGATGCGTTCGGCCCGCTTTTGCAGCGCGGCGGCGAGTTCCGGCGGCACGGCGGGGGCGGCCTGCGGCGATGCCGAGCTTGCCGCAACTGCGGCGGCCTCGCGCTCCTCCGCATAATGGATGGCGCCGGTGAGCACCATGGTGCCGAACATCATGGCCCACAGCGTCGCGCCGGCGCGCCATGGACGCGCGGAGGCGGGCTGGTTGAGGCTGGCGACAAAGCCGCCCAGCAGCATCTGCACGGCGTAGATGGTAAGCGGGGTACGCATGCCGTCATCGAGCTTGCCGAGCGCCATCAGCAAGACGGACAGCAGGGCAATCGCGGCGCCGGCCCACAGGATCACGGCCAGGCGCGGCAGGCCGAGCAGGCGCTTCTCGTCGCGCATGTACATCGCGGCGCAGGCGCAATAGGCCAGCGTGCTCGCGGTCGGCTTGACCAGCGGGGCGGCGCCAGGAACGAAGAACAGGGCGCCGAACAGGCCCGCCAGCAGCACCGCGAACACCGTCCAGTGCGCGCGCAGCGCCAGCAGCAGGAATACGGCGGTGAGCGAATACGTCAGCAGGATGTCGCCGCCCCAGATGAGGATGTGGTGCATGGCGCCGAATGCGGCCAGGCCGAGGATCCGGCGCACATAGGGGCCGGTGAACGGGCGCTCCGTTTTTTCGGCGCGGGTCAGCATGACCGCGAAACCCATGCCGAACAGCAGCGAGAACATGGTCCAGAACTTGCCGGTCACGAAATAACCAACAAAGATTGCGGCCGCGAGGTCGAGGCCTTCCAGTCCCGGCGCAAAGCCGGTCTGCACTTCGTGGATCGAACGGTTGAAGAACATGACGTTCATCAGGCAGATGCCCAGCAGGGCAAAGCCGCGGATCACGTCGAGGGTCTCGATGCGCGCGGCCGGGGTGGGGACCGGGGCGGATGCGCTCCCGGCGGTGGCGATACTCATGCAGGTCTCCCTTTGTTGTTTTGTAAGTACCCGCAATGTTAGCTCAAAAATATTGCCGGATATCAAAACGAATCGCCACTCCGTCATCCCAGCGAAGGCTGGGATCCATACTGAGCATCCAGCTTGACACACGCCGCATTAACGCAAACGGCGTATGGATCCCAGCCTTCGCTGGGATGACGGCTGGTCCACAGTTATCGGCGACATGGACAAAAAAAATGCCCCTCGAGGAGGGGCATTTTTCGAAAGAACGAAGACCGATTACTTGATCTTGGTTTCTTTGTAGATCACGTGCTTACGTGCCTTAGGGTCGAATTTGGTGATTTCCATCTTCGCAGGCATCGTGCGCTTGTTCTTGGTCGTCGTGTAGAAGTGACCCGTACCAGCGGTCGATTCCAGCTTGATTTTGTCGCGGCCAGTTTTTGCCATGGTAATAGCTCCCTAATTAAACTTTTTCGCCACGGGCACGCATGTCGGCGAGCACGGCGTCGATGCCGAGCTTGTCGATAACGCGAAGGCCAGCGTTGGACAGACGCAGGGAGACCCAGCGGTTTTCAGATTCGACGAAGATACGACGGTTCTGCAGGTTAGGCAGGAAACGACGTTTCGTTTTGTTGTTAGCGTGGGAGACGTTGTTGCCAACCATCGGACCCTTGCCAGTTACTTGGCAAACACGTGCCATAGCGCACTCCTTAGTAAATCCAGAATTTGGAAAAACGAGAGTATAGCGCGAAAACCGACGAAATATCAATGACTTGTGAAAAACAATTGTGTCTTGTGCGCTGAGACAAATTTAACAAATACCCGTCATCCCCGCGCATGCGGGGACCCATGGTGAATATGCTGCACGGACCAAGTGTAAACCGTAGGCGCACTCAGCATGGGTCCCCGCATGCGCGGGGATGACGATGTCACATTTGGCCATTCTCGGCGAAGGAATGGACCTGTGACCCCGCTACAACAAAATGGTCGAGGATGCGCACATCGACCAGTGCCAGCGCCTGCACCAGCGCCCGGGTCAGCACCAGGTCCGCTTCGCTCGGCTCGGGCGAGCCGGAGGGATGGTTGTGGGCCAGCATGACGCCCGCCGCGTTATGGCCAAGCGCGGTCTTGACCACTTCGCGCGGATAGACGCTGGTGTGGGTGAGCGTGCCGCGAAACATCTCTTCGCAGGCGATCAGCCGGTTTTTCACGTCCAGGAACAGCACGTAGAACGATTCCT
Organism: Telluria sp.; assembly: GCA_035759315.1. Lineage (GTDB taxonomy): Bacteria > Pseudomonadota > Gammaproteobacteria > Burkholderiales > Burkholderiaceae_D > Telluria. The sequence goes on from DASTVB010000210.1 coordinate 2,871, forward strand.
GGCGCTTGCGGGCCAACTGCAGCTTCAGGTAGTGCTTGACCACATCGGGAGAAGAGAGGGCGACTCCTGCCGCGAGTTCTTCGGCCGTCGTTCGCCGCGCCAGCTCCAGCACTGCGTGCAATTGCGCATATTTGGCGGGCCCCAACCCCGGTACCGCGCAGAAGTCCGGGAGCGGCGCGCACAGCAGGCGGTTGAGCGTGCCGAAGTGCTCAAGCATGTCGCGCGCGAGTTCGACTGCGCTTTTACCCGGAAGGCCGGTACGCAGGAAGATGGCGAGCAGTTCGGCATCCGACAGCGCGTGCGGGCCGTGCTCGATCAGCCGCTCGCGCGGACGCAGGTTGCTTGGCCAATCGTTAATTCCCATGTGGCGTCCCGTGATTTGCTCCGCAAACCGGGAGCTGATGCGAGTGTGCGTGGGAACCGGCGCATTCCCTCTGCGGTGCGTCACACGAGAGTCGGGCAAGGTCCCGACGCGTCTCGATGACGTTGCTTGGTTATTGCCGGTAACTTTCATGGACGAGATCCGCAAGGAAGTCGCCCGGCGTATGAAGGCAGATCCGTCCAAGGGCCGATCGCCCGCGGGATCGAGGGCGCGCATGACGGCACTTCGACAGTGCCTTACAATAGCGGTTTGTCCGATCCAGGCTCCGCCATGTCCCACACTACCGCACCCGTTGTCAACGAGTCATCCTACCTGACGCTGCACTATCGCCTCGCTTCGGCTGACGGCGCCGACATCGTCACGACGTTCAACGGCAACGCGGCCACGCTGATGATGGGGCAGGGCCAGCTGGCGCCCTTCCTCGAAGCGAAGCTGGTCGGCCTGGAAGAGGGCACGCACCGCACCTTCGAGCTGGCGCCGGGCGAAGGATTCGGCGACCGCAATCCAGAGCTTGTGCAGGCCGTGTCGCGCGCCACGCTGGACGAAAATTCCGCGCCCGACGCCGACTACAAGCCGGGCGACCTGGTCGAATTCGCCGCGCCGAAGGGGGGCCGCTTCGCCGGCGTGCTGCGCGAACTGCGCGAACATGATGCGGTTTTCGATTTCAACCACCCGCTCGCCGGCAAGCCGCTGGTGTTCGAGGTGAAGCTCATCTCCGTCCTGTAACCGGAACAAGAACATGGAAAACGAAATCCTCCTGGCCCAGCCGCGCGGCTTCTGCGCCGGCGTGGACCGCGCCATCGAAATCGTCGAGCGCGCGCTCAAGCAGTTCGGGGCACCGATCTATGTGCGCCACGAGATCGTGCATAACGCCTACGTGGTGGCGGACCTGCGCGCGAAAGGCGCGATCTTCATCGACGAACTGGAAGACGTCCCGGCCGGGAACACCGTGGTGTTCTCCGCGCACGGCGTGTCGAAGGCGGTGCGCGCGGAAGCCGACATGCGCGGCCTGACCGTATTCGACGCGACCTGCCCGCTGGTGACCAAGGTGCACGTTGAAGTATCGAAGATGATGAAGCAGGGCGCCGAGATCGTCATGATCGGCCACGAAGGACACCCTGAAGTGGAAGGCACGATGGGGCAGGCCGAAGGTGGCATGCACCTGGTCGAGACGGTGGAAGACGTCGCGCGGCTGCAGGTGGCCAATCCGGACCTGCTGGCGTATGTGTCGCAGACCACGCTGTCGGTCGACGACACGGCCGACATCATCGCCGCGCTCAAGGCGCGCTTCCCGAACATCATCGAACCGAAAAAGGGCGACATCTGCTACGCCACCACCAACCGCCAGCAGGCCGTGAAGTTCATGGCGCCGCAGGTGGACCTGGTGATCGTGGTGGGCAGCCCGAACAGCTCCAACTCCAACCGCCTGCGCGAAGTGGCCGAGAAGATGGGCACGCGCGCGTTCATGGTCGACAACGCCGGCCAGATCGATCCGGCGTGGCTGGAAGGCACTGCGCGCATCGGCGTGACCGCGGGCGCGTCGGCGCCGGAAGTGCTGGTCAACGCGGTGATCGAGCGCCTGAAGGAACTGGGCGCGCGCAGCGTGCGCACGCTCGAAGGCGTCGAGGAGCACGTGACCTTTCCGCTGCCAAAGGGACTGGACAAGGATTCCCCCGCCGCCGCCTGATTCGGCAGGGGACTGTCCCCGGCGGGGACCGTCCCCCGGTGTTTGGGCGTTCCCCTAACGCTGCGGACACCCTGGTGGCGGATTATCAAACACCGAGGGACAGTCCCCTCCGGGGACGGTCCCAGTCCCATCTCCATATGTATGTTGCTGAGAGGGAACCTAAACTAAATTTAGGTCAATTTCGATATTCCGATACTCGTTTCCTCAAATCCTCGTTATCATTGGCGCGCTCGGAATAATTGCAACAAGTCTGCCGTAGAGGCAGCGCGTCCGGCACGCGGCCGAAGTTCAAGAGCGGCACCATGGGGCGACCCTGGGTGCCGTTTTTGTTAAGAGTCACCCGTCTGTCCCCACAGCGGCGGAGAAATTGAAGAGGCTAAAGAAACAATGGATACCTTTATCCAACAGATTCTGAATGGGCTGGTGCTGGGAAGTATGTACGCACTGGTCGCCCTTGGCTACACCATGGTCTACGGTGTGCTTAACCTGATCAACTTCGCGCACGGCGAAGTGCTGATGATCGGCGCGATGGTCGGCCTCACCATCATCAACCTGCTCAACCTGTACGTTCCCGGCCTGCCAGGCTACGCGATGCTGCTGATCGCGATCCTCGGCGCGATCCCGGTCACCATGCTGGTCAACGTGATCATCGAACGGGTCGCCTACCGCCGCCTGCGCAATGCGCCGCGCCTGGCTCCGCTGATCACCGCGATCGGCGTCTCCATCCTGCTGCAGACGTTTGCGATGATGATCTGGGGCCGCAGCCCGCTGGCCTTCCCGCAGCTGCTGTCGTCCGAGCCGATCGAAATCGGCGGCGCCGTGATCTCGCAGACCCAGGTGCTGCTGCTGGCGCTGGCCGCCTTCTCGATGATGGGCCTGACCTGGCTGGTCGAGCGCACCAAGATCGGCCGCGCGATGCGCGCCACCGCCGAGAACCCGCGCGTCGCCGGCCTGATGGGCATCGACTCCAACAAAGTGATCGTGATGACCTTCGTGATCGGCGCCGCGCTGGCAGCGGTGGCCGGCGTGATGTGGGGCGCGAACTACTCCTCGATCCAGTTCGCGATGGGCTTCCTGCCGGGACTGAAGGCGTTCTGCGCCGCGGTGCTGGGCGGGATCGGCAACATCTACGGCGCGATGATCGGCGGGATCGCACTCGGCATCATCGAAGCGCTGGGCGCCGGCTACATCGGCGACCTGACCGGCGGCTTCCTCGGCAGCCACTACCAGGACATCTTCGCGTTCATCGTGCTGATCGTCGTCCTCACGATTCGCCCGTCCGGCATCATGGGCGAGCGCGTGGCAGACCGCGCATAAGGGAGATACAACATGGCTCTGCTCTCGTTCGACACCGAACACAATCCGCGCAAGGCATTCACCAGCATGGCGGTGGTGTTCGTGCTGCTGATGATCTTCCCGTTCTTCGCCTCCCAGTTCGGCAACTCCTGGGTGCGCATCATCGACATGGCGCTGCTGTACATCATGCTGGCGCTGGGCCTGAACATCGTGGTCGGCCTGGCCGGCCTGCTGGACCTCGGCTACATCGCGTTCTTCGCGGTCGGCGCCTACCTTGCAGGCCTGTTCTCGTCGCCGCAGTTCGCGGCGTTGCTCGAATCGGTGGTCTACAACTACCCGGCGCTGGGCGAATGGCTTGTCTCGGTGCTGGGCGAAGAGATCAAGACCAACGGCATCCACCTGTCGGTGTGGGCGATCGTGCCGTTCGCGGCGCTGGTGGCCGGCTTCATGGGCGCGCTGCTCGGTGCGCCGACGCTCAAGCTGCGCGGCGACTACCTCGCCATCGTGACGCTGGGCTTCGGCGAGATCATCCGCATCTTCATGAACAACCTGAACGACCCGATCAACTTCACCAACGGGCCGCAGGGCATCAACATGATCGACCCGATCCGCATC
>DASTVB010000211.1:0-7347 GCA_035759315.1 Telluria sp.
GTTCGAGATGGGCGAGAGCGACCCGATCGGCGTCACCACCGAGCGCCTGCAGGCAGTTGCCTACGACTGGCACAACTACGGCAAGTCGACCATCGGCGCGCGTTCCGACATCGAGCAGGTCAACATCCCGCGCCTGCGCGCGTTCTACAAGCAGTACTACCAGCCGGACAACGCGGTGCTGATGGTCGCCGGCCGCTTCGACGAAGCCAAGGTGCTGGCGCAGATCAACGCCCTGTTCGGCAAGATCCCGAAACCGTCGCGCGTGATCCAGCCGACCTACACCGCCGAGCCGGTGCAGGACGGCGAGCGTTCCGTCACCGTGCGCCGTACCGGCGGCACGCAATACGTCGGTGCCGGCTACCACGTCGCGCCGAGCGGCCACCCCGATGCCGCCGCGCTGCAGGTGCTGGGCCGCGTGCTGACCGACGCCCCGTCCGGCCGCCTGCACAAGGCGCTGGTGGAAACCAAGCTGGCTACCGGCCTCGATTACAACGCGGTCAGCAACCTCGAACCCGGCTACCGCATCTTCGGCGCCGTGGTGCCGAAGGACCAGCCGCTGGCGCAGGCTCAGGAAGTGCTGCTGAAAGTGCTGGAAGACCTGAAATCGAATCCGGTGACGGAAGAGGAAGTGGCGCGCGCCAAGCAGACCATCGCCAAGAACGTCGAACTGGCGATGAACAACACCGCCAGCCTGACCATCGCGCTGACCGAATCGATGGCGGCCGGCGACTGGCGCCTGTTCTTCGTCAACCGCGACCTGGTTGAAAAGACCGACGCCAAGGCGGTGCAGGCGGCGGCCGAGAAATACCTCAAGCCGTCCAACCGCACGCTGGGCGTGTTCATCCCGACCGATGCGGCCGACCGCGCAGCCATTCCAGGCGTGCCGGACATCGCTGCCGTGGTCAAGGACTACAAGGGCCGCGCAGTAGTGGCGCAGGGCGAACTGTTCGACCCGAGCCCGGCCAACATCGAATCGCGCACCCAGCGCTTCAAGCTGGCCAACGGCCTGAAAGGCGCGCTGCTGCCGAAGAAGACCAAGGGCGGCCTGGTCAGCGTCACGCTGAAACTGCGCTTCGGTTCGGAAGAAGCGCTGCGCAACAAGGCGACCGCCGGCCAGTTCACCGCCGGCCTGCTGAGCTACGGCACGCAGGAAAAATCGCGCCAGCAGCTGAAGGACATGTTCGACAAGCTCAAGGCGCAGCACCGCGTCAGCGGCGGCGCCGAGTTCCTGACCTCGTCGGTGACCACCACGCGCGAGAACCTGCCTGCCGTGATGGAGCTGGTGGCCGAGATGGTCAAGAAGCCGGCGTTCGCGGCCACCGAGTTTGGCGAATTCCAGCGCGCCAGCGTCAACTCCATCCAGCAGTCGATCCCGGAGCCGCAGCCGCAGGCCAGCACCGCCTTCGGCCGTATGCTCGACAGCACGCCTGAAGGCCACGTCAAGCACGTGATGACGCTGCAGGAGCAGCTCGCCGCGCAACAGGCGATCAAAGTGGAAGACGTGAAGGCCTTCCATGCGGCGTTCTACGGCGCGGACAACGCCACCTTCGCGGCGGTCGGCGATTTCGATCCGGTAGCGCTCAAGGCCCAGGTCGAGCGCCTGTACGGCGACTGGAACTCGAAGCAGAAGTACGTGCGCGTGCCGTCGCTGGTCAAGCCGGTGGCCGGCCAGAAGGTGGCGCTGGAGACCCCGGACAAGTCCAACAGCATGCTGCTGGCGGCGCATCCGGTGCCGCTGCGTGACGATGCCAAGGCTTACCCTGCGCTGATGATGGCGAACCAGATGCTGGGCGGCGGCGCGCTGCGTTCGCGCCTGGCCGACCGCATCCGCCAGAAGGAAGGCCTGTCGTATGGCGTCGGCTCGCAGCTGAGCGTCCCGACGCGCGATCCTGCCGGCGTGTGGATCGCCTACGCGATCAGCGCTCCGCAGAACACGCCGAAAGTGGAAGCGGCGCTGCGCGAGGAGATCGAGCGCGCGGTTAAGGAAGGCTTCACCGAAGCCGAACTGGCCGAAGCGAAGAAGGGCTGGCTGCAGGGCGAGGAAGTGAACCGTACCTCCGATGGCGCGCTGGCTGGCGCACTGTCCGAGTACCTGTCGCTCGAGCGCACCATGAAGTTCAACGCGCAGCTGGAAGAGCAGGTGCGCAAGCTGACGGTGGCCGAGGTCAATGCGGCGATGCGCGAGTTCATCAAGCCGGGCAACATCTCGGTGGTGTCGGCGGGCGACTTCGCGAAAGCGGCCAAGGAAGCGGCCGGCGGCGCCAAGTAACAGGAAGGGGACTGTCCCCGCAGGGGACTGTCCCCCGCCTTTGGCGTGCATCGCGCTAACCCGTCATCCCCGCGCACGCGGGGACCAATAGTGAGCGCGCCATAGCGGCACCGTATGCGGTTCTGCAAACTCAGCATGGGTCCCCGCTTTCGCGGGGATGACGGACAAAAAAACGCCCGGCGAGCCGGGCGTTTTTCTTTTACACGCGAATTACTTGAAGTTGTAGTTCGCGGTCACACGCCAGTAGCGGCCGTAACCATTGTGCATCTGCGAGTTGTAGCCCGCGTTGATCGCAGCGGTGCTGGTCGACGCATATGGTGCGCGCTCGTCGAGCAGGTTCTGCACGTTCAGCGACAGGGTCAGGTTCTTGAAGCCGGTGTAGGTGTAGCCTGCGCCCAGCGTGGTCCAGCTGCGGATGCTGCAGTTGCTGACCCAGTCCGAGAACCGTGCCTGGCCACCTGGAGCGCCCTTGCCGTAGTAGCAGTACTGCTCAGGGTAGGTGGTGTGGCTGTCCCAGATGCGCATCATCGACACGCCCGAGATGAACTTCAGGTTGGCGCTGACCGAGTGCACGCCGCGGGTCCAGTTGACGGACGCGTTGGCGCGGTAGCGCGGGATCTCGCCGACCGAAGTCGCCCAGTCCGACAGGCCGCCGATGGTGCCGACCAGGTTGTGCTCGGCGTCGCCCGGACGTTCCGCACGCTTGAAGGTCAGGGTCTGCGATGCCGACACCTTCGACACCAGGCGGCCGTAGTCGCCCAGGTTGGTGCGCAGGGTCGCTTCGACGTCGATACCGGAGGTCGCTGTGGCGCCCTGGTTGACGTAGTTGCGGTTCACGGCGGAGATCGGACCCGAGTTCGGGATGATGTTGCCGTTGGCATCGACCAGCTGGTTGGCCGGGTTGGTGTCGCGCACGACGCGGCCTGGGTAGGCCGATTCGTGTTCGATCACGAACTGCGCCGACAGCAGTGCGGTTTCGGCTTCCTTGCGGATGTTGTAGTAGTCGACCAGGATGTCGAGGTTCTTGGTCGGCTGCAGGATCGCGCCGAACGAGTAGCTCTTCGAGGTTTCCGGCAGCAGGTCAGGCGTCGCTGCGGACAGGCTCGAGATGCCGCGCGCGCAGTCGGTGCGGTCCGCGCCCGGTGCCGGGTTCTGGCCGTCAGGGCAGCGCAGCACGTCCAGCACCGTGGTGAAGGACTGCACGCCGCCTGGCGACACCTGCACCAGTGCCGGAGCGCGGAAGCCTTCCGAGTAGGCCGAACGCAGCGTCAGCAGCTCGTTGACGGTCCACTTGGCGCCGACTTTCGGCACGAACTTGTGCATGGTCGGGTACTTGTCGAAGCGGCCCGCGAAGTCCATTTCGAAGTTCTTGGTGAACGGGGTACGCACTTCGGCGAAGGCCGACTTGACGGTACGCTCGCCGCTGGCTGACGAATTCGACAGGCCGACGATGTCGCCGCGCTGGGTCAGGTCGCTCGGGGTAAGGCCGATGCGCTCGTTGCGGATCTCGCCGCCGAACGCCAGGCCGATGTCGCCGCCCGGCAGGGAGCCGATGGTGGTCGATGCCTTGGCGTCGATCTGCGCTACCTGCGAGAAGCCCTTGTTGTGCACGTCCGCGGTCGCGGTCGGGTCGGCCAGGGTGGCGGCCAGGGTGCGGTTCTCGGTCATCACGCGCATCAGCGTCGGCTGGTACAGCATGCCGAAGTAGGTCTCGTTACGCTCGTTGCGGTTATACAGCGCCGCGGTTTCCCAGTCGAAGCGGCCGGTGCTGCCCTGCAGGCCGGTCACGAAGCGCACGGTCTCGTTGGTGTTGTCGCTACCGCCGCGGCTGTTGAAACGCAGGCCGACCGCCGAACGCGAGTTCGCGAACGGATTGTCCGGGTGGCCCACCGGCAGGATCATCTGGAAGCTCGACGGCGCGCCGCTCAACGCGAACACCGTGGTCGCTGCGGTCGACTGCATCGAGCGCGGTGCGCCGATGTAGTCGCGGTCCGAGCGGCTGAAACCGAGTTCGGTGAACGAGGTGATGTCGCCGCCGATCTTGAAGGTAACCTTCGAGAGCAGGTTGATGTCGTCGCCGGCCGACTGGGCTTCGGTGTAGTCGTTCAGGTTGAAGTTACAGAAGGTGCGGCCCACCAGTGCGGAGGTGGAGGACAGGTTGTGCGCGGCGATGTCGCCGGTCAGCTGCTCGGAGGCCGGGCAGTTCACCTGGTTGATCACGTCGGCGCGCAGCGCGTAGCTGTTGGCGAAGTTCTTGGCGCCGGCGGTGCGCTCGCGGTAGAAGAACGGCGAGGTGCTGGTCAGGTTCGACGACAGCGGGTTCAGGCGCGAGTTGATGATCGAGTACATGGTCTTCTCGATATCGTTCACGTCGGCGATTTTGGTGCTGTCGCGCTTGGCCAGGTCGAAGCTGAAGAAGGCGTTGTAGCCGTTTTCTTCCAGGTCGCCGAAGCCGAACGAACCGGTCACGTTCTTGCGGGCGAATTCGCCATCATCGTTCGCGCTCATCGAGGCCGACAGGTCGGCGCCCTGGTACGAAGTCTTGGTGATGAAGTTGATCACGCCGGCGATCGCGTCGGAGCCGTAGACTGCCGATGCGCCATCCTTGAAGATCTCGACGCGTTCGATCGCGGAAACCGGGATGTTGTTCAGGTCATAGACGGCCGATTTGCCCTGGTTCGGGTCGGCGTAGGCGGACGCGGTGATGCGGCGGCCGTTCAGCAGGATCAGGGTGGAGGACGAACCGAGGCCACGCAGGGACGCGGTGGCGGCGCCCTTGGAGAAGCTGCCGTCGGTCAGGTCGAGCGAGGCGCCAGAGCCGAAGGCCGGAATGGACTGGATCAGCTCGGAGACGGTGTTGGCGCCGGTTGCCTCGATGTCCTTGCGGTTGATGGTGGCGACCGGGGAAGAGCCTTCCTTGTCGGCGCGTTTGATGTTGGAACCGGTGACGAATACCTTCTGGATCGGCGCCGCGTTCGCTTCGACCTGCTGTGCCAGGACGACCGAGGACGATGCCAGGGTCAGCGCAACCGCAACAACGCTGCGCTTCAGTACGATGTGCTTACTCAACTTTGAAACTCCGTTTAGCTTAAAAACCCGCAAAAAAAGCGCGGCGTCCTGCTTGTGGCAGGGGGCCTGAACGCTGTGTGCGGGGAGACTCGGGCATGGCTGTTGTCTTGCCCGAGAGACACATAAAACCACCTAACTGACTCGCGAGTCAAATTTCAATGGTGATTTTGTGTGAGAAAACACAACAGGTATAAACGGCTGGAATACCCGCATACGTATATGCATCGACCGCTAGTCAGTCAATCAACTTTCCCGGGGTGTCAGGCACCGCCTTCATAGTGGGTGCCTGACCCCAGCTTTGAGAAAAATCAAACATCTTGGCCGGCGACAAGTCGACTCGCGGTACCGAAAAATTCAGAGAATGTGAAAATGTGTGAGAGGTGCGCGGGGCGGCGGTTTGCGCGAGGTCAAGCGTGGGGTCAGGTACCTACTATGAAGGCCGTGCCTGACCCCAGGGTGGGGAGGTGGCGGTTCGGAGGCGATCGCGCAGGACGCGGGGAGGAGGCGGAAGATGGCGGATTCGGCATAAACATGCTCGAATCCGCCAAAAAGGCAGGGGACAGTCCCGGACAGGGACCGTCCCCAAAGGCTCGCCAAAAAGGCAGGGGACAGTCCCCTGGGGTTTAGTTGCGGGCGGTTGGCTCGGCGACGTAGATTTCGACGCGGCGGTTGCGTGCGCGGCCGCTTGCGTCGGTATTGGACGCGACCGGCTCACGCTCGCCGCGACCGTCGATCATGATCCGGTTCGGCGATACGCCACGGCTCGCGAGGTAGTCGCGGGTGTGGGCCGCGCGGTCACGCGACAGCGGTTCGTTCACCGATGGTCCACCGGTGTTGTCGGTGTGGCCGATCACGGTTACGGTGGTGTTCGGGTTGTCCTGCAGGCTGGACGCGAAGCGATCCAGGATCGGCCGGAAGTTCGACTTGATGTCGGAACGGTTGGTGTCGAACGAGATGTCGCTCGGGATGTCCAGCTTCAGGCGGTTGTCCGAAGTCTGGCTGACCTGCACGCCGGTGCCGGCGGTGGCCTGCTCCATTGCGCGCTTCTGTTCTTCCATGCGACGCGACCAGATGTTGCCGGCGATTGCGCCAGCGGCCGCGCCAATCGCGGCGCCTTTGGCTGCACGTTCGCCACCACCACCGCCGGTGACTCCACCGAGGATGGCTCCCAGTCCAGCGCCGATGCCGGCGCCCTGGGCGGTTCCGCGTTGCGTTGGACTCATGTCCGCGCAGCCTGCGGATGCGATTGCTACTGCAAGCATCGTTGCGATCAGTTTTTTGTTCATGCTACCTCCAAATGTGACAACCGGGGCGATCGCCCCGGTCGGTTTGGGCTACGGCTATATGCCTCGCCCGCTGATCAGGCGTACCAGGATCATGATCACTGCGACCACGAGCAAGATATGGATGAAGCCGCCAACCGTGTAAGACGTCACAAGGCCAAGCAGCCACAGGATGATGAGTACTACTGCGATGGTATAGAGCATGATAGTGTCCTCTGGCTAGTTTGTAGGAACGACTTCACAGTCGTCTTCGTAAGTCCAGTATGGAACGCTAACGGCGCTCTAACCGTTCGATGCCGAACATTACACAGTAGATTGATTATCTTGGCGAAACCACGGCAGCCATCCCATCAGTCCGCACAGTCCCAGCAGGCCGATCAGGCAGCTGAGCAGCCCTCCGGTCAGCAGGAACACAACGTCGTGGGCAGGAATCGGTGCGCCCACGGGCGCCGCCGGTTCCACCGTCGCCATGCCAAATCCCATGACGAGGATGCCCCACACGATGATGCCGATCCAGATGAATTGGTTCATGTCCAGTTCCTTTCCTTCCTCACCGCCTGACCTTCAGCGTGCAACCATTGTCGAGCAGCTCAGCAGTACCAATCTGTACGGTATCGCACATTGAACATGTGTTTCGGCAACACATGCACAAAATAAAACCGGAGCGCAAGGCTCCGGTTTTTTATGAGGCGAGTTCGGTTCAGTCGATCGAACGCAGGCCGCCAT
>DASTVB010000212.1:0-3205 GCA_035759315.1 Telluria sp.
TGTACATCACCGACCACCCACTGATCCAGCACAAGCTGTCGCACATGCGCGCGAGCGACACCTCGACCCGCACCTTCCGCGAGCTGCTGCGTGAAATCACGCTGCTGATGGGTTACGAGATCACGCGCGACCTGCCGCTCACGACGCGCTCGATCGAGACGCCGCTGGTCACCATGGACGCGCCTGTCATCGCGGGCCGCAAGCTGGCGGTGGTGCCGATCCTGCGCGCCGGCATCGGCATGAGCGACGGCCTGCTGGAGCTGGTGCCGTCCGCGCGCGTCGGCCACATTGGCGTGTTCCGAGATCCGGAAACCCACAAGCCGGTCGAATACCTGGTCCGGCTGCCGGACCTGGCCGAACGCACCTTTATCCTGTGCGATCCGATGGTCGCTACCGGCAATTCGGCGGTGTACGCGGTGGACGTGCTGAAGAATCGCGGTGTTACCGACGCCCAGATCATCTTCCTGGCGCTGGTGGCGGCGCCGGAGGGCGTGCAGGTGTTCCAGGACGCGCATCCGGGCGTGAAAATGTACGTCGCCTCGCTCGATTCGCACCTGAATGACCACGCTTATATCGTGCCGGGCCTGGGCGACGCGGGCGACCGTATCTTTGGCACCAAGTAAAACTTGGCTTGCAGGGCAGATTTAATTCCGTGCAGAAATGTTCGGGCTCGCACGTTTGATAAAAATCAAACATCTGCCCGCGCTTTGTTCTATATTTAACGCATGTAGGCAAATAAATCATAAACAGGGCGATTTTTTTGGATCACTCCGTGCATTTTTGATTTATTTGAGTATAATGCGGGATCGTTGGATTCGAGGTGGTAGTGCAGGTTGTCTGTCATTCCTTTCTTGCTTTCTTAAAACGATCTTAATATTTAAACTGAAATAGGAAATTGTAATGGCAACTGGCATCGTAAAATGGTTCAATGACGCTAAAGGTTTCGGCTTCATTACCCCGGACGAAGGCGGTGAAGATCTGTTCGCCCACTTCTCGGCTATCCAAAGCGCCGGCTTCAAGTCGCTGCAAGAAAACCAGCGCGTGTCCTTCGAAGTGACCTCCGGTCCAAAGGGCAAGCAAGCATCGAACATCCAGCCGCTGTAATCCAGCACCGCTGAACGTTTGACGAAAAATCCCTGGCGTTGCCGGGGATTTTTTTCGCCTGTAGGTTTGGGAACTGTCCCTGCGGGACTGTCCCCTGCGTTTCATCGGGCGCCACTGCAAAGGCAGGGGACAGTCCCGGCGGGACAGTCCCCTAAGCCCGGCGCCAGTAGCCGGGCCGCGCATAGCTGCGCCGCAGGAATTCGACGAATGCGCGAATTCGCAGCGGCAGGTGCCGCCGCTGCGCAAACACCGCATAGATATCGTTGCCCGGCGCCGCATACTGGTCCAGCACCGTGCGCAGCTTGCCCGCTTCGATTTCCGCCGCCACTTCCCACATCGAGCGCCATGCCAGCCCCTTGCCGGCCAGCGCCCAGTCGTGCAGCACTTCGCCGTCGTTGCACTGCATATTGCCTGCCACTTTGAGCGTGACGTTTTTGCCGTTGTCGCGGAAGGTCCAGCCGCGCTGGCTGCCTTCGTTGGAAATCGCCAGGCAGTTATGGCGCTGAAGGTCGTCCAGCGACTTCGGCACGCCGCGCCGCTTCAGGTAGGCCGGCGAGGCCACCACCACACGCTGGTTGTCAGACAGCTTGACGCCGACCAGGCTGGAATCCTCCAGGCTGGCGATGCGGATCGCCACGTCCACGCCTTCGCCCACCATGTCGACCACCCGGTCGTTCAGGTTCAGGTTGGCCGTCACGTCGCGGTGCTCGGCCAGGAAGGAGGGCAGCAGCGGCGCGACATGCTGGCGCCCGAAGCCCGCCGGCGCCGAGATGACGAGGTGGCCGGTGGCGCGCGCGCTGCGTTCGGCCACCGCCGCTTCGGCTTCCTGCATCTCGGCCAGGATGCGGCGGCAGTCCTCCAGGAAGGCCGCGCCTTCGTCGGTCAGCGCCAGCTTGCGCGTGGTCCGCTGCAGCAGCTTGACGCCCAGCCGCTGCTCGAGCGCGTCCAGGCGTCGGCCGATCATCGCCGGCGCGATGCCCTCGGCCCGCGCGGCAGCTGAGAGGCTGCCGCGCGCCACCACTTCGACGAACGTGGAAATCTGGCGAAACTGTCCCATGCATGACCCTTCTGTCTCGATTCAATACAAATACGCACAAATGATGTGATTATTTGTCTCGTTTAGGTAACTCAGGGTGAATATACTTCATCTAAAGACATCTTCCCACCTCAAGGAGCAGCACATGGCAATCCCCACCCCAGCAGGCATGGAAATCACCGGCGAGATCAAGCCCGGCTACGCGGATATCCTCACGCCCGAGGCGCTAGAGCTGGTGGCGAAGCTGGCGCGCGCTTTCGAACCGCGCCGCCAGGAGCTGCTGGCCGCCCGCGAGCAGCGCGCCAAACGCCTCGATGCCGGCGAGCGCCCGGACTTCCTGCCCGAGACCGCGCACATCCGCGCGTCGGACTGGACCATCGCGCCGCTACCGAAAGCGCTGGAATGCCGCCGCGTCGAGATCACCGGCCCGGTCGAGCGCAAGATGGTCATCAACGCGCTCAACTCCGGCGCCGACAGCTACATGACCGACTTCGAGGATTCGAACACGCCGAACTGGGACAACCAGGTCACCGGCCAGATCAACATGCGCGACGCGGTGCGCGGCACCATCGCGCTGGAGCAGGGCGGCAAGAGCTACAAGCTGAACGAGAAAGTGGCGACGCTGGTGGTGCGCCCTCGCGGCTGGCACCTCGACGAAAAGCACGTGCTGGTGGACGGCAAGCGCGTCTCGGGCGGCATCTTCGACTTCGCGCTGTTCATGGTCCACAACGCCAAGGAGCAGCTGGCGCGCGGCGCCGGTCCGTACTTCTACCTGCCGAAGATGGAATCGCACCTCGAAGCGCGCCTGTGGAACGATGTATTCCTGATGACCCAGGAGTCGCTCGGCCTGCCGCGCGGGACCATCAAGGCGACCGTGCTGATCGAAACCATCCTGGCCGCCTTTGAGATGGACGAAATCCTGTACGAGCTGCGCGAACACAGCGCGGGCCTGAACGCTGGCCGCTGGGACTACATCTTCAGCTGCATCAAGAAGTTCAAGCGCGACAAGGACTTCTGCCTGGCCGACCGTCCGAAGGTGACGATGACGTCGCCTTTCATGCGCGC
>DASTVB010000213.1:0-14171 GCA_035759315.1 Telluria sp.
GAAACGCATTACGGCAACGTTGCAGGACCACTGAGCAAGCGAAGCGATTCTACATTGAATTTCATCACCTTCGGATACTCTGAGGCAAAAATCTTTTCGGAATTAAACACATACACCAACCATAAGTTACAGTGATCAAAATACCAGCTGCCGCGCGCAATTTCACGTGTATCCGGATTGCAGAATTCGCCGATGTAGTTTCGTGGTTGAGGTGACATTAGCGACATTGGATTCTTAACCGGCAAGGGTTTTTTTGTCCTGCGGTACTTTCCCAGAGCAAAGTTCATCTCGATGATTGCCCGCTCAGTCCTCCGGGACGCTCCGAGAGCAGCAACTGTCCAGTTAACCTCGGCCGTTTCGTAGGCGCCGCGGGCGCTCATCACACGCGGAATCAAGGTGTAATAGAGGCCACTCAACACCAGCATGACGACCACAAGTTCAAACAGCTTGAACACGAGTAGCGATTGCAAGGTGCGCGAGATGTTGTTTTTGCGCGATACTCTTAACGTCATTTTGGAATCGAAGCCCGGCCCAGATCCCACATCGGAACAAAGATGCCCAGCGCAAGGACCAGAACCATCGCGCCAAGAAACACGATCAGAATCGGTTCAACCTGTGCTGCCAAGGTCTTCAGTTCGTAATCGACTTCGCGCTCGTACATCGCGGCAATCTCATCCATCAAGTCGTCGAGCGAACCGGTTTCTTCCCCCACGGCAATCATTTGTAAAACGATCGGGGTGAACACTCCCGCCGTAACGGAAGTTCGAAGGATGCTCTCGCCCCTTTCTACGCCATCACGCATCTGCTCGATGCGTGCGCAAAGATAGGCGTTATCCACTGTTTGCGAGACCACGGTCAGGGCCTGCACGATCGGCACGCCACTCTTGGAGGACAGGGCAAAGCTTCGCGCAAAGCGGGCCATGGTCGCCTTCAGGATAATCTTTCCCGCGATCGGTATCCTCAGTTTGCCCTTATCCCATGCAAACCGGCCCGCCGGCGTCGCGATCCATGCTCGAATGGAGAAAAAGGCGAATACCGCCATTCCCAGCATGAGTGGCCAGTACGTGGTCGTGAAGTTCGAGGACCCGATCAGCATCCGGGTCATGAAAGGAAGATCAGCCTTCAGCGCCGCGAAAACCTTGACGAACTGGGGGACGACGAAAATGTTTACCACCAGCATTGCTAACACCATCGCCCCGACCACGAACATCGGATATCGCGTAGCCGATTTGACACGCTCGCGCATGTCACGCTCGAACTCCAGGTGGTTGAACAGGCGCATGAATACCTCTTCCAGCCGGCCGGTCATCTCGCCCACGCGAACCATGGACAGGTAGAAGTTGTCGAAAACATGCCCATGGCGGCGCATCGCAGCTGACAGTTCCCGTCCCGAGTCGAGCGACTCGCGCAGATCCTTGATCACCCGCGCGAACGCCTTATTCACTGCCGACTCCTGCAAACCCGCCAAGCCACGCATGATCGGCACGCCGGACTTCAGCAGCGTGTACATCTGACGGCTGAACAACTGGACGTCGAGCGAGTCGGGCTTCTTTTCAGTAAACCGTTGCCACCAGGTAAGCTCGCCGGACGCGATCGTACGCTGGGTTTCGTTGATCTCGATCGGCGTCACGCCGGTGCTGAACAGCTGGTCGGCAACCGCCCCGCTATCCGCGCCTTCCAGCACGCCCTGCATCAGCTCGCCGCGCGCGTTACGGCCCTTGTAGGCGAAAAACGGCACGCTTCTAGTCCTCGAACTGGTTGCTGATGCGCATCGCTTCGGACACGGTGGTCCGGCCCTGCACCGCCAGCTGCACCGCATGGCGGCGCAGCGTCTGGCCCTTCATTTCCGCCTGCGCGGCGCGGATGAAGTGCGAGGGATCGTGGTGATTGGCCGCCTCGACCACGCTATTGGTCATTTCCAGCAGCTCGTAGACGCCGGTACGGCCGCGGTAGCCCATACCGTTGCAGTTCGAGCAGCCCTTCCCGTGATGGAAATGGCTGAGCGCGGCCTGCTCGCCCAGCTCGTGGCGCAGCCATTCGCGCTCGGTCGGGGTCGGATCGTACTCGGTGGTGCAGCTTTCGCAGATCACGCGCACCAGGCGCTGCGCCAGCACGGCCTGCAGCGAACTGCCCACCATGTAGCGCGGCACGCCCATGTCCATCAGGCGCAGCGGGGTGCTGGCGGCATCGTTGGTGTGCAGGGTCGACAGCACCAGGTGACCGGTCATCGCGGCGCGCAGGCCGATCTGGGCGGTTTCCTGGTCGCGCATCTCACCCACCAGCACGATATCCGGGTCCTGGCGCAGCGCCGAGCGCAGCACCTTGGCGAAACTCAGTTCGATCTTTTCGTTCACCTGCACCTGGTTGATGCCGGGCAGGCGGTATTCGACCGGATCCTCGACGGTGATCAGCTTCTTCTCCACCGAGTTCAGTTCTGCCAGCGCACTATATAGAGTGGTGGTCTTGCCGCTACCGGTCGGCCCGGTCACCAGCACCAGGCCGTTTGGGCGCGCGACGATGTCGCGGAAGCGCTGCACCAGGTCGCGCGGCATGCCGATCGCGTCCAGGCGCAGGGTCATGCCGGCCTGGTTCAGCAGGCGCATCACGACCGATTCGCCGTACTGGGTCGGCATGGTCGAAATACGAACGTCGATGCGCTGGTTGCGCACCTTGATCACGAAGCGGCCGTCCTGCGGCAGGCGCTTTTCCGAAATGTCCAGGTCCGACATCAGCTTCAGGCGCAGCGCCAGCGGGGTGGCGATCTTGATGTCGGCCTCGGTCTGCAGGTGCAGCACGCCATCGATGCGGAAGCGGATCTGCAGGCGCGACTCCTGCGGCTCGATGTGGATGTCCGAGGCGCGCACCTGGGTGGCGTCGTCAAACACCGACTGCAGCAGCTTGACGATCGGCGCTTCTTCCAGGTTGCTGTTTGAAGCGAGCGCGCCGAAGTCCACAAAAGCATCGCCCAGGTCCTGCTCCAGCTCGCGCGCGAAGTCGGTGATTTCCTCGGTGCGGCGGTACACGCGGTCGATCGCGGCCAGCACCTCGGTCTCGTTGACAACGGCCAGCTCGATGGTCTGCTTCAGCAGGCGGGTAATCTCGTCGTAGGCGAACAGGTCGGTCGGGTCGGACAGGCCCACCAGCAGCGAGCCGCGGCGGTCCTCCAGCACGATTGCGCGGAAGCGGCGGGCGGCGGTCTCCGGCAGCATCCGCACCACGTCGGGGCTGGTGTTGTAGAACTTGAGGTTGATATAGGGGATCGCCAGCTGGCGCGCCAGTGCGCCGGAGATCTGTTCTTCGGTGACGAAGCCGTTTTCGATGAACACACGTCCGAGCTTGCGGCCGGTGCGCTTCTGGTCCTGGAGGGCCTGTGTCAGCTGCTCTTCGGACAACAGTTTCTGCTGGACGAGGATTTCCCCCAGACGGACTTTTTCTGGCCTTGCCATGACAACCCTTGGACTTATCGTTATGTGTGCGCTTCCCCATCTGTATTCTAGTGCAGAACGGAGGGCCTAGGCCAATTGTGTTGTCGCACTGCATTCGATTCCGCTACAGTCGGCCAAGTCAATCCAACAACACTGCCATGAACGACACCGCCATCCGCTTTTCCGGCGTCGCCAAGCACTATGGCGCCGCCCCAGTCCTCGACAGCGTCGACCTGCGGGTCGAGGCGGGCGAATGCGTGGCGCTGGTCGGGGTCAACGGGGCCGGCAAGACCAGCCTGCTGCGCTGCCTGCTGGATTTCACCCGCCCCACAGCCGGCACCATCGAAATCTGCGGCATCGACCACCGCAACAGCGCCGCACGCGCCCCGCTCGGCTACCTGCCCGAGCGTTTCGCGCCTCCCTATTACCTGACCGGGCGCGACTTCCTGCGCTACATGCTGCGCCTGCACGGCCTGCCCTATGACGAAGCGGCCGCGCTGGAGCTGCTGGCCGAGCTGGACCTCGACCCGGCCATCCTCGCCAAGGGCGCGCGCCAGCTGTCCAAGGGGATGGCGCAAAAACTGGGCCTGGCCGCCTGCATCCTGGCGGACAAGCGCCTGTATATCCTGGACGAACCGGCCAGCGGGCTCGATCCCAAGGCGCGCGCACTGGTCAAGCGCCAGCTGGCGCGCCTGCGCGAACGGGGTCGCACCGTGTTCTTCACCTCGCACGCGCTGGCCGACGTCGAGGAGCTGTGCGACCGGGTCGCGATCCTGGACCGCGGCCGCCTGCTTTTCACCGGTACGCCATCCGATTGCAGGGCGCGCTACGATGCAGGCTCACTGGAACAAGCCTTTCTCCGCTGCATTCACTAGAGCTTCCGCCATGTACCAGGACCATTTCGGCCTTCGCGAATCGCCGTTCGGGATTACGCCCAACCCCGATTTCTTTTTCGTGGGAAATACGCGCGGCGAGTTGCTGGATGCTTTGTGCTGGGCGGTCGAGCGCGGCGAAGGCATCGTCAAGGTCACCGGCGAGGTCGGCAGCGGCAAGACCATGCTGTGCCGGATGCTGGAACACCGGCTGGCGCCGCACATCGACCTGATCTACCTGGCCAACCCCACGCTGCTGCCGCGCGAGCTCTGTTTTGCGATCGCGGGCGAGCTGGGCCTGGCCAGCGCCGGGATGCGGGTCGACGAGGTGCTGCGCATGGTGCAGGCCGACCTGATCTCCCGCCACGTGCGCGGGCGCCAGGTAGTGCTGCTGGCTGAGGAGGCGCAGGCCATGCCGCTCGATACGCTGGAAGAGCTGCGCCTGCTGTCGAACCTGGAAACGTCGCGCGACAAACTGCTGCAGATCGTGCTGTTCGGACAGCCCGAGCTGGACCGGCACCTGAGCCTGCCGCGCATGCGGCAGCTGAAGGAACGCATCACGCAAAGCTTCAGCGTGCCTTTGATGCCGGAACCGGCGGTGCATGAGTTCCTGGCGTTCCGCATGCATGCGGCCGGCTACACCGGCCAGCGCGCGTTTTCGATTCCGGCCGCGCGCTGCATCGCGCAGGTATCGCGCGGGATCGTCCGACGCATCAACATCCTGGCCGACAAGGCGCTGCTGGCGGCCTACATCGACGACGCCGGCCGGGTCGAACTGAAACACGCGCAGGCGGCGGTGCAAGACAGCGCCTACGCACGCTTCGAATCATGGCCCCAGATGGGCGCGGCGCTGCTGGGAGGCATGCGCCGGCTAACCTCGGGGGCACGGCACGATTGACGGTTGGCGAATTTGCCGATGAGTTGTTTTTAAGCCATCATCAGGATATGAAACATATGATAAAAAGAACATCTCCAGCGGTGCTGCTGTGCGGCCTGCTCTCCGGCTGCGTGACCACCACCCTGCCCGGCTCGATGGCGCACGTGACCGAGGCGCCGCGCGTATCCGGCACCATCCCGGAACTGGCGCAGGCCGCGCCGCTGCCGGCGCCGAAGGCCGCGCCGAAGGTGCAGACCTACAGCGTCAGCGTCACCGGCGTGCCGGTGCAGTCGGTGCTGTTCGCACTCGCGCGCGACGCCGGCATGAACATCGACATCCATCCGGGCATCGAAGGCCAGGTCACCCTCAACGCGATCGACCAGACCCTGCCCCAGCTGCTGCAGCGGATCTCGCGCCAGGTCGACATGCGCTACAAGATCGACCAGGGCACGCTGATCGTGGAACCGGATTCGCCCGAGTGGCGCAACTACAAGATCGACTACGTGAACATGGCGCGCAGCACCAGCAGCGCGATCAACATCGCAACCCAGATCTCGACCACCGGCGGCGGCCCGCAGCAGTCGTACGCCTCGCAGCCGAGCGGCCAGCCGGGCACCATACAGACGCCCTCGTCCCAGCAGCAGTCGGCGGGCGGCTCGGGCAACAACAATTCGACCACCGAGGTGGTGAACCGGTCCGAGAACAATTTCTGGGCCAACCTGGAGCGCAACGTGCGCGACATGCTGCGCGACTCCACGCTCTCAGATCCGCTCACCGCGATCAACGCGCGCGTGCCGCCGACGCAGGCGGCGGCGCCTTCCGCCGGCGCGCCGTCAGGCGGCGCCGGCCAGACCGCGCAGCAGCAGGCCGGCACCTTCCAGCCGGCCGCGCCGCCGCTCCAGACCTCCCCGCCCGAGAACGTGATCGCCGCTTTCGGCGGCGGCGCGGCAGGCGATGCGGGAGGACGCGAACGCGTGATGCAGTCGGTGATCATCAACCCAGAGAGCGGCCTGATGGCGGTGCGCGCCACCGCGCGCCAACACGAGAAGATCCAGGAGTTCCTCGACATCGTGCTCTCCAGCGCGCGTCGCCAGGTGCTGATCGAGGCCACCGTGATCGAAGTGCGCCTGTCGGACGACTATCAGCAGGGCATCAACTGGACCCGCATCGGCGGAAATGGCCTGAACCTGACGCAGGGCCGGGTCGGCACCCTGCCCTCCGGGATCGCGGTCGGTTCGACCCCGGGCATATTCACGCTTAATTACCTGAACCCGGACTCGGTGCTGGGCAACATCAGCGCCGCGGTGCAGCTGCTGGAGTCGTTCGGCAAGGTCAAGGTCCTGTCGAGTCCAAAGATCAGCGTGCTGAATAACCAGACCGCGATGCTGAAGGTGGTCGACAACAACGTCTTCTTCACAATCAAGGTGACGCCGGCGGTGGTCGGCACCAACGGCGTGATCGCTACGCCCGCCACCTACGAGTCGCGGCTCGAGACGGTGCCAGTGGGCTTCGTCATGAGCGTGACGCCGCAAATCGCCGACACCGACGAAGTCACGCTCAACGTGCGTCCCACCATCACCCGCATCGTCGGCTTCGAGCAGGACCCGAACCCGGCGCTGGCGGCGGAAAACGTGGTCAGCCGCGTGCCGGTGATCCAGGCGCGCGAAGTCGAATCGGTGCTGAAGGTGTTCAGCGGCGACATCGCCATGCTGGGCGGCCTGATGCAGGATTCGGCCGACAACACGCGCGACGGCATCCCGCTGGTCAGCCGCGTCCCGCTGCTCGGCAACCTGTTCTCCTACCGTAACGAGACCAGCAGCAAGACCGAACTGGTGATCTTCATCCGCCCGGTGGTGGTCAAGAGCGCCAGCGTGAACGGCGACTACCGCAACTACCGCTACCTGCTGCCAGGCGAGGAGCGCATCAACCAGAATCCGTATTCGGACCCGGCCACCGATCCGCGCCGCGTGAAAGGGCAAGTGCCATGAGTCTCCTGATGCAGGCGCTCAAGAAGGCGGAACAGGCCAAGCGCAGCCACGCCGGCGCTGAGGACCTGATCAAGCCGTCCGAGGAATTCGACGACGTGCTGGAGCTGGCGCCGCAGGAAGAGCCGCCGCGTAACCGGCGCGCGACCGACCCGGTGCCGCTGGACGTGCCGAACGGGATCGAGCCGCCCGACTTCAGCCTGGAGCCGATCGAACCGCCTCCCATCCACGACGCGCTGACGCCTGAGCTGGAGGTGCCGTCCTGGAACGAGGCGCAGCCGCCGGAGGACATCCCGGACGCACTGCACACCGCCGTCCCGCCGGCGGCCTCAGTGCCTCCGGCCGATGGCCCGCCGACCGCACAGGCGCGCCGTCCGGCCCCGCATGCAGACCGGATCCGCCCGCAGCGCGCCGAAGCCGCGGCCGCAGCGCGCCAGCACGGCGCGCGCACCGGCCCGCCGCCGCCACCACCGGCGCCGAGTCCCGTGACGGCGGCGCCGCTGCGCGTGCCGAATGCGCGCACCATGCGCCTGGCCGCGCTGCTGGGCGTGCTGTTCCTGATCGCAGCCACCTTCGGCTACCTGTACTGGCGCGCGGTCTACGGCGCCGGCTCGAGCAAGAACCTGCCGCCGGTGCCGATGCCCGGACTGGCGGGCGCGCCAGGCGCGCCGGTGCAGCCCCAGGGCAGCGTAATCGTGATCCCGCCGGGCGGCGCCCAGCCACCGGGGTACGAAGCGCAGACCTATACCCCGCCCGCCTACACTGCGCTGCCTTCCACGCAGGGCGAGCCGGTGCAGCCACGCCAACCGGACTACCCTGCGGCCCAGCCTGCGCCGGCTGCGGGCGCCGTACCCCAGACATTCCCGAGCAATATCGGCGCCGCCCCCGCGCCGCAGGTGACCGCGGCGCAGCCGCCGATGCAGTCCGCGCCGCCCCCACCGGTGGCCACGCCGGCGCAGAACGTGCCGGCCCCCGCGCCGGAGCAGATGCAGGGCCTGTCGCCCGAAGACTACGCCCGCATGGACCGCCAGGCTGCCGAAGCGGCCGACGCCCGCGCCGCCGCCGCCAACGCCCAGCCGACCGGATCCGGCGTCACCGTCACGCCGTCGCCCGTGGCGGCGCCTGCGACCACCGCAACCGTGGCGGGCCAGCCGCCGGCGGCGATGCCGCCGACTACCAGCGGCGACGCGCCGGTCCAGGTGCGCCAGCGCACGTCGTCGGGCGAAGTCGATCCGGCGCTGCAGTCGGCCTATGTCGCCTTCCGCCAGGGTGACCTGGCCACCGCGCGCGAACAGTACAACGCGCTGCTGCAGGCCGATCCGCGCAACCGCGACGCGCTGCTCGGCAGCGCCGCGATCGCGCTACGCGACCGCCAGCCGGAACGCGCCGCCGACATCTATGCGCGCCTGCTCGAGGCCGACCCCAACGACGCCGACGCGCTCGCGGGCCTGGTCGCGATCCGCCAGACCGATCCGGTCCAGACCGAAGCGCGTCTGCGCCGCATCATCAACCTCAATCCGGAGGCGGCATCCGCGCTGTCCGCGCTGGGCAACCTGTATGCGCGCCAGGGTCGCTGGTCCGAGGCGCAGCAGCAGTACTTCAAGGCCTACGCCGTGTTACCGCAGAACGCGGACTACGCGTACAACCTGGCCGTGGCGCTGGACCGCATCAACCAGCCGAAGCTGGCGCAGACCTACTACCAGCGCGCGGTTGCGCTGGCTGCCGGCGGCACGCCCGGCTTCGACACGAACGCCGCGGCCACCCGCCTCCGGGAACTTGGCGCGCGGTGAGGGACGAGATGGCGGAACACCACCAACCCAAGATCCCGCTCGGCAAACTGCTGATCCAGAAAGGCGTCATCAGCGAGGACCAGCTGCGCATCGCGCTGATCGAGCAGAAGCGCACCGCCGAACCGCTCGGCAAACTCCTGATTTCGCTCGGCTTCGTGACCGAGGCCACGGTGCGCGAGGCGCTGTCGGAAAACCTGAACCAGCAAAGCGCCGACCTGACCAACCTGGTGGTCGACGCCATCGCGCTCAAGCTGATCCCCAAGGACGTGGCCAAGCGCTACCGCGTATTCCCGATCGTCTACGAGCGCGACACCGACAACCTGATCCTGGCGATGGCCGACACCAGCAACATCGTCGCGCTCGACCAGATCAGCGCGATGCTGGTCAAGGGCATCACGATCACGCCGATCCTGGTGGGCGAGTCGGACATCGGCCGCGCGATCGACCAGTACTACGGCTTCGAGCTGTCGATCGACGGCATCCTGCACGAGATCGAGACCGGGGAGATCAACTACTCGAGCCTGACCTCGACCTCGGACGAATACAGCCAGCCGATGGTGCGCCTGATCGACGCGCTGCTGGCCGACGCGGTGCAGAACGGCGCCTCCGACATCCACTTCGAGCCGGAGCAGAGCTTCCTGCGCATCCGCTACCGCATCGACGGCATCCTGCGCCAGATCCGCAGCCTGCATAAATCCTACTGGCCGGCGATGGTGGTGCGCCTGAAGGTGATGAGCAACATGAACATCGCCGAGTCGCGCGCGCCGCAGGACGGGCGCATCTCGATCAAGTTCTCCGGGCGCAGCATCGACTTCCGCGCCGCGGCGCAGCCGACCACCCACGGCGAGAACTTTGTGCTGCGCGTGCTGGACCGCCAGAAAGGCCTGGTGCCGCTGGAAGGCCTGGGCCTGGGCGAGGACGAACTGCACCTGCTGAAGGTGATCATCGCGCGCCCGGACGGCGTGATCCTGGTCACCGGCCCTACCGGCAGCGGCAAGACCACCACCCTGTACTCGATCCTCAACCACATCAACACCGAGAGCATCAACATCATGACGCTCGAGGATCCGGTCGAATACCCGATGAACATGATCCGCCAGACCTCAATCAACGACGCGGTCAAGCTGACCTTCGCTGACGGCATCCGCTCGATGATGCGGCAGGACCCGGACGTGATCCTGGTGGGCGAAGTGCGCGACCGCGAGACCGCTGAGATGGCGTTTTCGGCGGCCATGACCGGCCACCAGGTGTACTCCACGCTGCACACCAATTCGGCGCTGGGCTCGGTGTCGCGCCTGATGGACATCGGGATCGCGCCCGACATCATGGCCGGCAACATCATCGGCATCATCGCGCAGCGCCTGGTGCGCCGGCTTTGCCCGCTGTGCAAGGAAGGCAAGCTGGCCGACGCCCTGGAACGGCGCCTGCTCGGACTGGCCGAGGAGGACGCGCCCGCGACCATCTACCGCGCGGTCGGCTGCGAGCAGTGCGGGCGCCAGGGCTACCGCGGCCGCATGGCGATCATGGAGGTGCTCAAGATCACTCCGGAGATCGACGAGATGATCGCGCGCCGCGCCTCGACCCGCGAGCTGCGCAACTTCGCCACCGCCAACGGCTTCCGCACCCTGGTCGACGATGGCATGCGCCGCGTGCTGGAGGGCAGCACCTCGCTGGACGAGGTGTCGCGCGTGGTCGACCTGACCGACAGGCTGGCCTGATGCCGCTCTACGCCTTCCGCGCCATGGACCCCGTCGGCAGGATCGTGCCCGGCGCGATGGACGCATCCAACAGCTCCGACCTCGAGATGCGGCTGCGCCGCATGGACCTGGACCTGATCGACTTCCGCCTCTCGGCGCAGAAGGACGTCGCCTTCGGCAAGCGCCGCGTCAAGCGGGTGGACCTGATCAACTTCGCCTTCCACATGGAGCAGCTGACCGGGGCCGGCGTGCCGATCCTGGAAGGCCTGGCCGACCTGCGCGACAGCCTGGACCATCCGCGCTTCCGCGAGATCGTCACCGACATCATCGAGAGCATCGAGGGCGGCCAGCCGCTGTCGGTGGCCCTCACCCACCACGACGAAGTGTTCGACACCACCTTCACCAGCCTGGTACGCGCGGGCGAAAGCAGCGGCCGGCTGGCCGAGGTGTTCCGCAACCTGACCGAGAACCTGCGCTGGCAGGACGAGCAGGCGGCGCAGCTGAAGAAGGTGATCAGCTATCCGATCCTGGTGTTCGTGGTGGTGATGGGCGTGATGTTCTTCCTGATGACGGTGCTGGTGCCGCAGCTGACTTCCTTCATCGCCAACATGGGCGGCGAGATGCCGATGCACACGCGGGCGCTGATCTTCGTATCCGGCATCTTCATCAATTACTGGTACCTGATCATCGGCATCCCGGTGCTGGCCCTGCTGGCGGCGCGCGCCTGGCTGCGCCGCAGCGCCGAGGCGCGCCTCGCGTGGGACGGCATCAAGCTGCGCTTCCCGGTGGTCGGGCCGGTGCTGCACAAGATGATCCTGGCGCGCTTCGCGACCTTCTTCGGCCTGATGTACGGCTCCGGCATCACCATCCTCGATTCCCTGCGCCTGTCCGAGGGCATCGTCGGCAACCGCAAGGTGGCCGAGGCGCTGGGCCGCGCCGGCCAGCTGATTTCCGAGGGCCAGGGCGTGACCGGCGCGTTCCAGCAGACCGGCATCTTCCCGCCGCTGGTGCTGCGCATGCTGAAGGTGGGCGAAACCACCGGCGACCTGGAAGGCGCGCTGGCCAACGTCAGCTATTTCTATAACCGCGAGGTCAAGGAGCTGATCGACCGCGTGCAGTCGCTGATCGAACCGGTGATGACGGTGGTGCTGGGCCTGATGCTGGGCTGGATCATGCTGTCGGTGCTCGGTCCGATCTACGACACCATGAGCGAGCTGAGGACCTGATGACGATCCTCGCCAAACAGATTTTCCTGGTCACCAGCGAACAGCTGTGCGCCTACCAGTGGGAACGCGGCCGCCTGACCGACCCGGTGGCGTTTTCCGCCGACCGCGCCGGCATGGACGCGTTCGCGCACTACCTGCGCTACGAGCCGGGGCGCCCCGCCTATGTGATCGCGGACATGGTGGAAGAGGAATTCCAGCGCCAGTTGCTGCCGCATGTGCGCGGCAGGTCGCGCCGCGGACTGGTCGAACGCCGCCTGGCGCTGCTGTTCCGCGACACGCCGTTCCGCATGGCGCTGGTGCAGGGCCGCGAAGCCGCCGGCCGGCGCGACGACATCTACCTGTTCTCCGCGCTGACCAATCCGCACCTGTTGCAGCCGTGGCTGAAGGTGATCGAACACCAGGGCGTGCCGCTGGCGGCCGTGTACTCGTCGACCTTCCTGTCGCTGCTGCTGGTGCGCAGGCTGGCGCTGGTGCAGCCGCACCTGCTGCTGATCACGCACGAAGCCGGCGGGCTGCGGCAGACCTATTTCCAGGGCCGGCACATCAAGTTCAGCCGCCTGACCAAGCTCGCGCCGGGCGACACGCTGGCGGAAGTGGTCGCCGAGGAAACCGACCGCATGCGGCAGTTCCTGACCAGCTCCCGGCTGACCGGGCGCGGCGACGTGCTGCGGGTGGTGGTGCTGGCGCCGGCCGCGGACATCCCGGCACTGGAAGCAGAATGCGAGGACGAGCCTGAGATCGCTTTCAACTTCATCGACATGCAGACCGCCGCCGCGCGGGTGGGCGTGGATATGGTGCCGCAGCTGGCCGACCGCCTGCTGCTGTCCCTGGTCGGCAAACGCCCTCCCGCATCGCACTTCCCCACCGGGAAGCCCGGACGCCTGTTCAAGCTGTGGCAAACGCGTCTCGGCCTGCATGTTGCGGCCGCGGCGATCGCCGCCAGCGCCGCCGCGTGGACCGTTGCCAGCGTCTGGCTGGCGGTCAACGCCACCAGCGAAACCAAGCGGCTGGCAGCGGCGACGCCGCAGTACGAGTCGCGCTATAACGCGGTGATGGCGAGCGTGCCTCCGGTCCCCACGCGCACGGCCAACATGAAGGCGGCGGTGACGGTCGAGCAGATGGTGCGCACCAGCGGTCCTCGTCCGGGACCGCTCACCGCCATCGTGAGCGCGGCCCTCGACCGCGCACCGGCCGTCCGGATCAACGCGCTCGAATGGCGCATCCGCCAGACCCAGGGCGCGGCGCCGGTCCAGTCGCCGGTGGTCATGGGGCAGCCCAGCGACGCGCCGCCGCAGCTGTATTCGGCCGACCTCGGCATTCCGACGCCGCCGGTCCAGACCCTGCACATCGATGGCGAGATCGACGTGCCGCAAAACTCCTCGCGCGAGGTGCTGTCGGCGATGAACGCATTCGCCTACGACCTGGCGCGCAACCCGCGCGTGGCGGTCGAAATCCTCAACCCGCCGCTGGACGTGCGCCCCAACGCGCGCCTGTCCGGCAAGGCCGGCCTGGATGCACCGCAGGGCAAGCCGAAATTCGTCATGAGGCTGACATGGGCACCATGACCGCCGCGGCGAGCAAGAAAAGCCGGAGCGCAGCCTCGGCCGAGCAGCTGCGGGACGAATTCGCCTACCTGCGCCGGCCGCTGCTGCTGTTCCTGGTGTCGCTGGCCGCGGCCGCGCTGATCGTCGGCGTATCGGACTGGGTTCGGCGCGACCGCGTCCAGGTGCTGACGGAGACCCGCGCGCGCCATGACGCGGCGCTGGCGCGCCTGCAAAGCGCCGAACTGGAAATGGAAGAGATCCGCCTGTACCAGCCGCGCTTCCTGCAGCTGCAGGGAGCCGGGATGGTGGGCGCCGAGAACCGCCTGGCCTGGGTCGAGACCATCCGCCAGTCGCAGCAGGTGCGCAAGCTGCTGTCGGTAACCTACGAGATCGAGCCGCAGCAGCTGGTCAACCTGTCGGCGCCGATCGCGCTGGGCGACTACCAGCTGCGCGCCAGCCGCATGATCCTGCATGCGGCGCTGCTGCACGAGATGGACCTGTTCAACCTGCTGGACGACCTGACCAACGCCGGGCTGTACACGGTGCAGGACTGCCGCATCCGCCGCAACGAAGTGCCCGCCGAAGTGGCGCTCTCGCCGCGTATGTCGGCCGACTGCACGCTGGTGTGGATCAGCCTGGGCAGCGCGCCGGCGGTGCCGGCCGTGCCGCTTCCCGCCGCGGCGGCGATGGGGACGCCATGAAGCGCATCCTCGCCCTGCTGCTCGCCGCATGCACGCTCGCCGCGCACGCCGAGC
>DASTVB010000214.1:0-18583 GCA_035759315.1 Telluria sp.
GAAGGCCAATGGCCGCAAGCAGCTACTCGATTTCATCACCGGAGAGCATGCGGACGATGCAGGCATCGTCTACTGCCTGTCGCGCAAGAAGGTCGAGGAGACAGCGGAATTCCTGCAGCAGAACGGCATCCGCGCCCTGCCCTACCATGCGGGCATGGACCATCCGAAGCGCGCCGCCAACCAGTCCAAATTCCTGCGCGAAGACAGCATCGTGATGGTGGCCACCATCGCGTTCGGCATGGGCATCGACAAGCCTGACGTGCGCTTCGTCGCTCACCTGGACCTGCCCAAGTCGATCGAGGGCTACTACCAGGAGACCGGCCGCGCGGGACGCGACGGGCAGCCGGCAACCGCCTGGATGGCATATGGCCTGCAGGACGTGGTGCTGCAGCGCCGGATGATCGACGAATCGGAAGCCGACGAAACCTTTAAGCGCGTGCTGTCGATGAAGCTCGATGCGATGCTGGGACTGTGCGAGACGCTCAGCTGCCGGCGTGTGCGCCTGCTCGGCTACTTCGGCGAATCGTCCGGACCGTGCGGCAACTGCGACACCTGCCTGACGCCGCCGATTTCGTTCGACGGCACCGTGCCGATCCAGAAACTGCTATCGACCATCTACCGGGTCGACCAGCGCTTCGCGGCCGGCCATGTGATCGACGTGCTGCGCGGCGCGGAGTCCGAGCGCATCCGCCAGTGGCACCACGACCAGCTGTCGGTGTTCGCGATCGGCGCCGACCGCAGCGAACAGGAATGGCGCGCCATCCTGCGCCAGGCGATCGCGCTCGGGCTGGTGACGGTCGACCATGAACAATTCAGCTCGCTGCGCCTGACCGATGCGGCGCGCCCGGTCCTGAAGGGCGGCCAGCGCGTGCAGCTGCGTCAGTACCAGAAGCCGGTCAAGCAGAAGCGCACCGCTGCGCCGAAGGGCTACACCGAGACCGACCTGTCGTCGGTGGAGCAGGCCATCTTCGACAAGCTGCGCTGGTGGCGGGTGGAGACCGCGCGGGCGCACAACGTGCCGGCCTACGTCGTGTTCCAGGATGCGACGCTGCGCGAGATCGCCAAGGCCAAGCCGATGTCGCTTGGAGACCTGCGCTTCGTGACCGGCGTCGGCGACAAGAAGCTCGCTTCCTACGGCGACGAAATCATCTCCCTCATCGCCGAAATGGCGTGACGCGTCATCCCCGCGGACGCGGGGAACCATACTGAACTTGAGGAATCGATTGAAGCGCTGGAGGTCACGCGGCCTCAGCGCGGGGATGACGAGATTAGCGCTTGGTGAAGACCAAGTCCCACACGCCATGGCCAAGCTTGAGGCCACGGTTTTCGAACTTGGTCAGCGGACGATACGCCGGCTGCGGCGCGTAGCCGTCCGCCGTGTTCTGCAGCGCGGGCTCGGCGCTCAGCACCTCGAGCATCTGCACCGCGTAATCTTCCCAGTCGGTCGCCAGGTGCAGGTAGCCGCCGGTTTCCAGCTTGTCGCACAGCTTCTTCACGAACGGCCCCTGGATCAGGCGGCGCTTGTTATGGCGCGCCTTGTGCCACGGGTCCGGGAAGAACACGTGCACGCCGGCCAGCGAGCCGTCGGCGATCATGTGGTCGAGCACCTCGACCGCGTCGTGCTGGATCGCGCGCAGGTTGCCGATGCCTTCTTCACCGATCTGCTTGAGCAGGCTGCCGACGCCGGGCGTGTGCACTTCGACGCCGATGAAGTCCTTCTCCGGCATCAGCTTCGCAATGTGCACGGTGGTGTTGCCCATGCCGAAGCCGATCTCGAGGATCACGGGCGCCTTGCGGCCGAATGCGGCGGTGGTGTCGAGCGGCGCCTTGGCGTACTCGATCAGGAATTTCGGACCGAGTTCTTCGAGCGCGCGGGCCTGCGCGGTGGACAGGCGGCCGGCGCGCGTGACGAAGCTGCGAATGCGGTGTTCGGTCGGGTCGTACAGCATTGGACGGCCCTGGCCGTTGGTTGGCGTATCGGAGGACATGGGTATTCTTAGGAAGCGAAGCTGACAAAGCCGGGCCCTGCGGCCGGGTCGCCATTATAGCGCAACGCTCCAGCGCGCTTCCCCAGAGCTACCGCAAATGCTACCGTTCGGAGGGAGGCAATAATGGAGGACTCTCGCCATCCCGCACCTGTCATGACCATGCATCCGGTAACGTCCGACGAGGCAGATCCCCCCCACCAACTCCCCACGTGCGACGTTTGACGGAGGTGGGGGCGGGGGCTACGATGGAACCATGAACGACCGTCTTACCAAGCTCGAAGCGTTCTCGGAAGGGTTCCAGCGAAGCCTGGATGGCCTCACCGCGCGAACGGACCGCCTCGAAGCATTGCTGCTCGCCACCAAAGACGATGTCAACAACGCCGTCAAATGGATCGTCGGCATAATGCTCGCGATCAGCATGGCGGCAATCACGATCATCACCTTCGTTTTGAACAACGCCACGCCCAAAGTAGTCCCCGCGGCGCAACCGATCGTCATCTACGCGGCCGAACTGCCACATACGCGGCCAGCTCCGTCTTTGCAGTAAGTGCTTACTTTTCGATCGCCACGGTACGAACCGGCGGCACGCCAAGCGGGACGGCACGCACGGCCACGAACTCCCATCCATGATTCCCGGGACGCACCAGTGCGAAGGTAAAGAACTCCCGCACGATCCGCTTGCCGCCGGCACCGTCCGGCATCTCCAGGTACACGGCGCTGTCCACCGCCTTCATTTCACCGATTGTCTCGATCCGCTTCACCACGGTACGGTGGGTCATTCCGGCCGGCAGTCCCTTGAACGAGTTTGTGAAGAAGGCGAGCAGCTCGCCTTTGCCGCTGACCTGCTGGTTGTTGCCGATGGTGGCGGTGGCGCCGTCCGCGTAGTGGGCGACCATGGCCGCCGGGTCGCGCCGGTTCCACGCGTCGTCGGCGGAGTCGGCCACGGCCTGCAGCGCGCGGGCCAGTTCCGGCGGCGGGGTTTCGGCCTTCGCCGCGCCGGCGCCAAACATGGTGGCGGACGCAATGACGATGGCAAGAATGCGGCTGGATCGAGTAAAGCTGGGCACGTTGTTTCTCCTGTGTGAAATGAATCGGTGGCCGGCGCCAGATGCGCTGGACCAGTTCGGTTGTGGTTAGAATCGCTAGTCTTGGAGAAAACGCTGGTTCGGCGTTAGCCCGAATTCGCCAACAACTGCCTTTATTCGCAGGAGTCGTACGAGATGCACTTCACGAAGCGTGAACTGGATATCCCCCGCGTGCTGGTACAACTTGGGGCTGCGCTCGCGCTGGGCGTCTTTTGTGCGGTGACCGGTCCGTTCGGGACTTACCAGGACCTTGGCACCGGCGCGCGATATGCATATTGGATCGGGCTGGTGCTGTTCGGCGCCCTCAGCATCATGGTCACCGCCCACGCGCTGGAGGCGCTGCGCCCGCGTCTCCCGAACTGGTCGCGGATCGCCATCGTCACGCTGGCATCGGCGGTGCCGACCACCTTCGCGGTGGCCTGGGCCGAATCGCTGACGCGGCTGTCGCGCCCCGTCCCGCTGGCTGTCGTCCCCGAACTGTACGGGAGCGTGGCGCTGGTCCAGCTCCTGATCCTGCTGTTCCTGACGGTCCAGCGGCCCGCACTGCAGGCTCTCCTGTTCAATGGGAAGGAGCAGGTGAGCGAGTCCGAGCCCACGCCGGCCGCATCTCCGCAGCCGCCGGCCTTCCTGTCACGGATACCGGCGCACCTGGGAACGGAATTGCTGGCGCTTGGGGCGGAAGACCACTACCTGCGCATCGTCACGGCCAGGGGATCGGACCTGATCCTGATGCGGCTTGGCGACGCACTGAAAGAACTGCATCCGGACTCCGGCCTGCAGGTGCACCGGAGCTGGTGGGTGTCGCTGGACGCGGTAAGGTCGATCCGCCGCGAAGGTGGTCGCATGGGCCTCGTGCTGAGCAACGGGAACGAGATCCCGGTGAGCCGCACCTACCTGGCGGAGGTCCGGGCAATCCAGTGGCCCTCGCTCGAGCGCGGCTGAAAACCGGCCGTCACGCTAATCGCGGAACAGGTGCGCGAACTTGCGGCTGACGACCAGCTTCTCGTCGCAGCCGCGCAGCAGCACCTGGAGGCGCTCCGCATCGACCCGCTCCGCCGCGGCGATCGCGTTGACGTTGACCAGCGTGCCGCGATGGATCTGCCAGAACTGATCGGGATCCAGCCCGCCCAGCAAATCCTTGAGCGGAATGCGCACCAATGCTTCCGACCCTTCCAGCACCACCCGCGTGTATTTGGTGTCCGACTGGAAGAACAGCACATCGTTCACGTCGATCAGGCGGATCTGCTTGCCGACATTAGCCTTGATCCACTTCATCCGCTCGCGCGGGGTGCCGGGCAGCGCCGACTTCAGGTGGCGCAGGATGTCGCCAAGGTCGGCGGGCGAGCTATCGAGCTTCTCCCGGATGCGGGCAATCGCCCGGCCGAGGCGGTCGGCCTGCACCGGCTTGAGCAGGTAGTCCACCGCGCCGGCGTCGAAGGCCTCGACCGCGTATTGGTCGTAGGCCGTCACGAAAACGACGTGCGCCGACTTGCCGATCCGCTCCGCCACCTCCAGCCCAGACAGGCCGGGCATGCGGATATCCAGGAACACCACATCCGGTTCGTGTTCCAGGAATCCGTCCCACGCATCATTGCCGTTTTCCGCGACCAGCACCACTTTCGCTTCCGGCCAGGCCACTTCCAGCATGGCCAACAGGCGCTCGCGCATCAGCGGCTCGTCTTCCGCGATCAGGACACTGGTCATGCCTTGCTCCCCGCGAGCGCCGCAGCAGGCAGCAGGATGTCCGCTACCACGCCGTCCCCGTCGCCGTTGCGCACATCCAGCACGGCGGTGTCGCCGAACGCCAGTTGCAGGCGGCGACGCACGTTCTCCAGGCCGTCGCCGCCGCCCTGTAGCTCGCCCATCCCGACGCCCGAGTCCTCGACGCGAATTCTGACGCCCTGCTCTTCCTGGTGCGCGGAGACCACGATCTCACCACCGCGCAGCGAAGGTTCGATCCCGTGCTTGATCGCGTTTTCCACCAGCGTCAGCAGCACCATGCTCGGCACGTTCACCGAGCCGAGGTCGGCCGGCAGCGAGACAGTGAACTGCAGCCGGTCGCCAAGGCGCGCCTTCATCACCTTCAGGTAGGCTTCCACCAGCCCGAATTCGGAAGCGAGGCTGACCTGTTCCGTGCGCATTTCGGTCATGCTGGCGCGCAGGAAGTCGATCAGGTTGGCGGTCAGTTCCGCGGCGCGGGGCGCGCCCTGCTCCGCCAGCTGCTGCACCGCTCCCAAAGTATTAAACAGGAAGTGCGGCTCGATCTGGGCGCGCAACAGGCGCAGCTTGGACTCGCTCACCTCACGCGCCAGCCGCTCGCGCTCGGCCTGGTCCTGCAACTGCTGCGCGAGTAGTTCGGACTGGCGTACGCGGATCCAGGTCAGCAGCAGGAGCGGGACAGCCATCGCGGCGCCGGAAATGACGCCAACGCGCAGGGCGATGAGCGGCAGGCGCTCGGCGATTTCCTCGAGCGGCGTGTCCTTGCCGATCATCGCGGCCGACGCGCCGACCAGCGCGCCAATGGTCGCCGCTCCCACCATGACCGCGACGAGCTTGAATTTGTTCTTGGCGATCTTGCGCGAATTGAACCACACGCCGAGGAACGCCATCAGCAGGCCGAAACCCATCGCGTTTCCGAGGATGATCGCTTCCAGGAGGCCGAACTTCTCCGGCCGGAGCAGGAAGAGGATCGCACCGAGCACGCTGAACACAAGCAGGAGCTTTGCCATCGCGATCCAGAACGTGCGGCCGCGGTACTTGACCGAGAACGCATGCAGCTGCTGGCGCTCGATCGGGGACAGTTCGGCCAGCTTGT
The DNA here is from genome assembly GCA_035759315.1 of Telluria sp. Taxonomy (GTDB): domain Bacteria; phylum Pseudomonadota; class Gammaproteobacteria; order Burkholderiales; family Burkholderiaceae_D; genus Telluria. Next base: position 5,889 of record DASTVB010000214.1, read on the forward strand.
TGGCGAAATAGCGGCGGTAGCCGGGTTCGGTGCGCTCTGCCACCGATGGATCGTTCAGGACGTCCAGCTGCTCCTGCTCCCACTCGTTGTACCACCTGATGACGCGATTAAACATGGTCCGGCTCCCTTTTGGTCCATCAATATAATGCAATGAACCCAGTCTAGGGCAGCGTTATCGCTGTCGACAGCGGGAGGCGACGGGATACGAAAGCAGTGGCGCGAAGTACGAATGGGATATTACAGAGGGGGATGAGGGGCTGCTTGGAGCGGGTGAAGGGAATCGAACCCTCGTCGTAAGCTTGGGAAGCTTCTGCTCTACCATTGAGCTACACCCGCGTAGCCCGCATTCTACGCAAAAACTCGCGGCGTGAGAAATCTGGCAGCGTTCGCCGGGTGCCGGTTCATTTCAGCCCTTGGCCTGCGCCGACGCGAGCGGCTGTTTGCAATGCTGGTTTATCCAGGTAAGGAACCGATCCCGGTCCATCGGACTCGCTATATGGTAGCCCTGCAGAGCCCAGATATTCAGCTCACGCAGCGCACTTCGTTGTCCCTCGTTCTCCACACCTTCGGCAACCACCTGCATACCCATATGGTGCGCGATGCTGACGATGGTTTCGACCAAATGGGTATCGGCCTGGTCCGTTCCCAGGTTCTTGACGAACACCTGGTCGATCTTGAGTTCCTGGACGGGTAGCCGGCGCAGGTAGGATAGCGAGGCAAAACCCGTACCGAAATCGTCGATGCTGAAGCGCAGACCAAGTGCCCGAATTGTATTCATTCGCGCAATTGCATCGTCCAGGTCATTGATAAACGCGCTCTCGGTGATTTCCAGCGTGAGCCTGGATGGGTCGACGCCCGAATCGGTCAAGATCTGCTCGATGCGCTCCTCGAAACCGGGCTGCGTGAGTTGCCAGTTACTGACGTTGACAGCGAGATGTCCCTGGAACGCCGGCGCCTTGACCGCCCACACATTTATCTGTTCGCAGACCTGTTGCAGCACCCAATCGCCCAAGGGGCGAATCAGGCCACTTTTTTCGGCAATCGATATGAATACGGCCGGTGAAATAAATCCGCGCTCCGGGTGATTCCAGCGCAGCAGCGCTTCCGCACCCACGACTTTGCCGAACAGGTCGACCTGCGGCTGGTAGTAGACCTGGAATTCGTCTTTTCCCATTCCGCTTCGCATGTCTCGCTCCAGCTGCAAACGGTCGGCCAACTCGGCCTGCATGCCGGACTCGTACAACTGCATGCTCCCGCGTCCCTGGGACTTGGCGCGATTGAGCGCCAGCTCCGCGCACTGCACAGGCTTGTTGTCGGTCGCCGATGGATAGGGAAACACCGAAATACCGGCACATGCTTCGAGTTCCAAAATACGGCTATCGAATTCGAACGGCCGCGAAAAGACGTCCAGGCAGCGCCTTGCGAGATCGCACGCGGTCATGTCGGCTGGCCGGGCTTCAAAACCGAGGTCGGGAACCAGCAGGACGAATTCATCGCCACTAAAGCGCGTCAGGAGCGCCCCGGGGACTTTCAGCGTTCCCAGTCGCTCCGCAACCAGCTTGAGTACCGTATCGCCGACATCATGGCCAAGCACATTATTGATCGTCTTGAAGTCGTCCAGGCCAATCATGACCAGCGCACCTTCCTTGAATCCGTCGACTTGCCGGACCAGGAGCGCCTCGAGCACTTCCTCCAGTTTGGCCCGGTTCGGAAGGCCAGTCAGGCTATCGTAGAAGGCGAGCTGGCGAATATATTCTTCCGTTTTCTCGTGCACCTCGATCTGGTGTTGCAGCTTTTCGGACGTGGCAGTCAATGCGCGATTCATGCCGTGCAAATCCAGTCCGATCGAAAAGCTCACGAAAAGAATGAGTCCAAAGTATGCGAAGCCGCCAAGGTAGATGAAGTTGAACACCCCCAGGTCAATCAGGAAACTAACGGCCGAAGATAGTAAAAGAGTCGCTAGCGCGGCCCCGAGCAGCAGTGCCCTCCTGCGCAAGCCATCAAGGAATAATCGATATGTCCTTGCCAGCCCCCAAAGCAAGACCGAGAAGGTAATCAGCCTTGAGGCGATATTCCAGCCGCTGATATCGCCAGAATAGAGCTGCAGATGTGCCCCGCCTGGCATCGGTTGTTGCACCACCGGTTGCAGGGAATCGAAGCGCAAGCTGTAAGGCATCGCAAAATTAACCGCGATGAGGCAGGCAACGCTGCCTGCCAATAAGAGCAAAGGGAGTCGATACCTCCGCTGCCCCGTGTAGATGGCAAGAAATCCGAATAATGCCGGGTAGAACAGGAGCACCAGCGCAACCCGCCATTGGAGGAGACGGGCTGCCTCGTCGATCGTCGCCGCCGCGTAATAGCGGGAATCGACCAGGAACAGGAGCGTTATCGCGAGGCCCATTGCCGCAAAATAGAGGTGCAGGGTACGGCGATGGCCAGTGCGCGCAAACATCAATGCCTGCACGGCAGTGTAAAGAGAGATTCCGGACGCCAAAAAAAGGATCGCTGAGATAAGTCCCTGCTCTCCCGATTGATTCTGGAGGAAGCCCATAACTCTCCGAAGTGCAGTACTCACGAGCCCCGGGGGCGCATGAGGAACTCATCCCCGCCGGAAACCCCTGAAGGCGAATGCGGCGAATTAATTGGAAATTCTTGCGCCTAGTTTATCCCCGCGCGAATAATGATTCAACCAGCGTCCGAGGCAAGGCCCGCACCTTCGGGGCTTCAGGTTTTTTTCTTTTGATACACCTGCCGCTGCTGCTTGTGCTGCGTCGACTGGCGGTTCTGCTTTTCCTTGAACAAGGTGACCGCGTCTTCCCTGGCGCGCTCCAGCGTGCGCATTTCTTCATGGTCATCGTGGCGCACGAAGAAATCGGCTGCCTGCGCGGCGACGACGATTTTGATCGCCGAAGCATCGTCCAGCTCATACAGTTCGGTGAGGAGGGTCGTTACCTCGTCAAGGTATTCTTCGTAGCTCATGTAGGTCATAAATCGGTTCCGGGTTGAATCCCAAATGTGAATGGGTCCGACATGGTACGTTAAACTGCGCACTCCAGTTTAATAATACAAAGAGACCCTGTGCGCACTGCATCCAGTTTCCTCGCCGGCGCGTTCTGCGCCCTGGCAGCCACCGCTGCCCATGCCCAAAAACCGGCCCCGCTGCCGCCCGGCGGCGTTCCTGCCGGATGGAAGCTGGTCTGGGCCGATGAATTCGACAAGCCCGGCCTGCCCGACGAAACGAAGTGGGAATACGATACGGCGCTGAATAAGCAGGGCTGGCATAACGGCGAGCTGCAATACTATTCGCATGCGCGGCTCAGGAACACACGCGTCGCCGACGGCAAGCTGCGCATCACGGCGCGCCGCGAACGGCTGAAAAACATGCCCGATTACGGCGGCCAGGCTTTCACGTCGGGGCGCCTGCGCATGCGCGACAAGGAGTTCACCTACGCGTACATCGCGGTCCGCGCGAAGCTCCCCTGCGGCAAGGGCACCTGGCCCGCGATCTGGACGCTGGGGACCGAGGGCGACTGGCCCGAGACGGGCGAGATCGACATCATGGAACACGCAGGCCGCAACCCGGGCGGCGTCCTGGGCGGCGTCCACACCGGGGCCTTCAACTGGCCGAAGGACACCCAGCAGAACGTGACGAAGATGGTGAAATCGGCGTGCAGCAAGTTCCACACCTATGCCCTGAAGTGGACGCACGACAGCATCCTGATCGGCGTCGACGGCCGCAACTTCTTCGAATTCAAGAACTCCAAAGACGGCGATGTACAGAAGTGGCCATTCGATAAGCCCCAATACCTGACCATCAACGTCGCCGTCGGCGGGAACTTCGGCGGCGAAGTGAACCCGAAGGTCTTCCCGCAGACGATGGAAATCGATTACGTCAGGGTCTACGAGCCTTGAGCGGGACTGCCTTGGTTCATTCCGGCTGCTCGACCACGTAGCCCTTCTCCTTCAGGGCCGCGACATACCCTTTCGGATCGAGGATGTCCTTCATCCCAAGGACTGCAAAGGTCGACTTGTTCGCCGCGAGCGCTTTATCGACTGCGGCCAGCCACATATCCTTGATGCGCGCATCGATCGACTGGAAGCCGGGCTGGTCCTTGAACGCGGAGCTGCTCAGGAGCGCGCTGGTGCATGCGCCCTCGCGGTCGGCAAAGTTCAGCTTCTGGATCGCCTCCAGGTCGCCCTTGGCCCAGGCATTGGCGCGCAGACGCAGTCCATCGATGTCTTTCTCCAGCCGCTCCAGCGTTTTGGCGAAGCAGTCGCCGTCCTCGAGCGAGGATGTCTTGAAGTCCCTGAGCGCTTTGCGCGGATTGTCGATGGCGAACTTGAATTCGGGCGACGTGACCTTGAGCTTGTTCTGCTTGACCAGCCGGTTGATCGTTTCCCTGACCGACCGGGTGTTTTCCAGGCCAGCCTCCTTCAGCACGGCCCAGTACAGGGCGTCTGCCGCGAAGATCGGGCGCAGCCGCTCGATGTCGTCATCGGTTCCCAAATACTTCTGCTTCAGCGGCTGCCAGCGCGCATAGACATCGGCCGGCAGCACGTCACGCAGCGTCTTCCCGTCGGGGAGCTTGTTGACGCCAAATGCGAACGGCAGCATCGAGACGATCTGCAGCTTGCCGATGTCCGGCGTCGCGATCGGCGGCGAAATGAATTCCTGCGACCGCGCCAGGATCGCCTCGACTTCATGGGAGCGCCATTGCATCTTCACGGGCAGCGGCGAATAGGTGCCGAACACCCATAGCACGTTCTCGCCATTCGAGATCTTCCAGAGGCCGGGGCCGGGCCGCTGCCCGACCACCGTGACCTCGGGCGCCACCGGAGCCTCCGGCGCGGCCTGCGACCATGCCGATGCTGCGAGAAGCCACAGGCCAAGCGTTACGAACGTACGTCCAATCATGAGTGCATCCTTTTCCCGATGTCGATGAGTGCCGCGTCACAAGCTGGCGCCTTCGCGCAATAACCGCTTGTTGCGGCGATCATATGGGAAACCGGATGTCATGGGTGGAGCCCGTAAGCCCCACCTAAGTCTGCGCCCGTGCTCAGTCCCAGAGCGACGGGTCGATCGACGCCACGCCCATGAACACGGGCTTGCTGAAGAAGTAGCCTTGCATCAGCTCGATGCCGGCGGAACGCAGGAAGTCGCGCTCGGCGCGCGTCTCGATCCCCTCGGCCAGCACGCGCACGCCCAGCTCGCGGCACATGGCGGCGGTGTGCGACACGATCAGCTGGCGCGCGCGGTCGGCCTCGATGCCGCGAATCAGGTCCATGTCCAGCTTGACGATGTGCGGCTGGTATTCCGCGAGCAGGTTCAGGCCTGCGTAGCCGGCGCCGAAGTCGTCGATCGCGGTCTGGAAGCCGAAGCGCCGGTACTCCTCGAAGATGTTGACCAGGTGCTTGCGGTCGCGCACCTGTTCCCCTTCCGTCACCTCGAAGATGATGCGCTCGATCGGGAAGTGGTACTCACGCGCGGCGGCAAGCGTGGTGCGCAGGCACAGGTCCGGCCGGTACACGGCGTTGGGAAGGAAGTTGATCGACAGGTATTCGCGGATGCCGAGGCGCGCGGCGCCGGCGACGGCCTTCACACGGCAGGCCTGGTCGAACTTGTAGCGGTTGGCGTCGTTGACCTGCGCGAGCACGCTGTATGCGGACTCGCCGTTCGGTCCGCGCACCAGCGCTTCGTGTCCAAAAATCGTGCGTGCCGCGACGTCGACAATCGGCTGGTAAGCAAACTCGAATTCGATGTCGAGCGGGATGTCGTTACGGCAGCCGGCGCACGGCGCTTCCACGCCTCCCTCGTGCAACAGGGTGACGGGGAACACGGTATTTTCGGTCATGGTACGGCGCCTGCGATGATGTGAATGGGGATGAAGTGTACATGACGTACAGCAACAATCACACACGGCTGCGGCTTGAATTTTGTAACGCGAACCGAGGGCCAGGACGCTTCCCCTGGCTGAAGGCCGCTGACCGGTTTGGGTCCAACTATCGGGATTCTTCACGCCCCAATTGGCGGGCACGTTCGAGCGCCACGACGATGGCGTCGAAGGCCTGTTCGCGCGCGGCTGCATCGGGCACGCGCAGCGCATACGAAGGGTGGTAAGTCGCCACCACCCAGCGCCCGCCGTGCAGGAACGGTTCGCCGATGGCTTCCTTCAGCGTGGCGGACGGATCGTCCAGCACTGCCTTGAGCGCGGTGCTCCCCAACGCGACGACGACCTGCGGGCGCACGCTCGCCATTTCGCCTTCGAGCCAGTAGCGGCAGGCGTCGACCTCGCGCTGCGCCGGCGTCTTGTGCATGCGGCGCTTGCCGCGCGGTTCCCACTTGAAGTGCTTGACCGCATTGGTGACGTACAGCTTGTCGCGGTCGATGCCGGCCTGCGCGATCGCGCGGTCCAGCAGCTGCCCGGCCGGCCCGACGAAGGGGTGGCCGGCGATGTCTTCCTGGTCGCCGGGCTGCTCGCCCACCAGCATGATCTTGGCGCGCTTCGGGCCCTCGCCGCCAACGGCTTGGGTAGCGTTCTTCCAGAGGTCGCAGCGGCGGCATTGGTCCAGCGTCGACGGTTGTTCCCGCTCCGGCTGGGCGCTCTCCGGCGCGACCGGTACCGTGCGGCCCTTGCGTTGCCCGACCGCCTGCGCCTGGCCGGTGCGACGCGCGCCGTTCGCCGCTTCCGTCACCATCGCAGGAACGATCGCGCCTTCAGGGAGGTTCTTCCAGAAGCGCGACGGGATATGGCTTTGCATGACCTGGGTGTTCAGGCGCGCCGGATTGAAGATGCTGCGGTAGTAGGTCAGCCACAGCGCTTCGCCGGCGTCTTCGATGTCGGCGGCGCCGGTCAGCAAGGGGCCGGTGAAATGCAGCGATTCGCTGTCCCACATTACGGTGGCGTCGGGCGTGGCGATCATCCAGGTGGTGCCGCCCATGCGCTGGCGGAAGTGGTCCGCGACCTGCGGAAGCACGTCGTGGCGCGGCTCGAACCAGGCGACGAAACGCGGCGGCCCGAGTTCGGGCGCGCGCTCGCGAAAGCGCACATAGGCGTGCATGTCGTGGATTTCGCGGCTGACCGCCTTGGCCATGCCCGCAAGGCGCGCGCCGTCTTCGTCGGCCGGCGAGGCGACGTCATGCTCGCCCTGCTGCCAGCGCCACAGCACGCGGTACAGGAAGGCCCAGCGGTCCGGGACCCGGCAACAGGCGGCGTTCTGTATCAGCTCCATCAGGGTGCGGGATACATGAAGTTGGAAAGGTGGTTCGAGTTTACCGCTTTCGATTTCAGGCTCGCGTACGGCTGGGCCCTGGGCCTGCGCGAACAGGTCGCCGCCGCCCTCCACTTCCGTCCACTGCACCAGGTGCGGTGCGATGCCGTGCGCAAGCAGCTCGCGCGCGGCGCTGCGCCAGGCGTCGAACGAGGCGGCGAACACCGCCTGGCCCTGCGCAACGGCGGCCGCGGCGTTCATGCCGCCTGCAGCTCCGGCCACAGGTTCAACTGGTTGGGGGCGTCCGCCAGCGCCACGCGCAGCGTGTCGGACGGCGTGGTGTCGCGCGCAGGGTGGTAGTCGGCGACGACGATGAAGGGCGCGACCTTCTTCATGCTGCAGCGCAGGCGCGTCAGGTCGGCGTAGCGCACGCGCCGCATGCGCCGCAGTTCCACGATGCGCTTTGCGTTGCGCAGGCCGATGCCGGGCACGCGCGCGATCATCGCCTGGTCGGCCATGTTCAGGTCGAGCGGGAAGTGCTCGCGGTGCGCCAGCGCCCACGCCAGCTTGGGGTCGATGTCGAGCGCGAGGTTGCCGCCGCTGGCCGGCAGCAGCTCGCTGGCCTGGAAGCCGTAGCTGCGCAGCAGGAAGTCGGCCTGGTACAGGCGGTGCTCGCGCTGCATCGGCGGCGGCGCCAGCGGCACCGATTTGGGGCTTTGCGGGATCGGGCTGAACGCGGAGTAGTAGACCCGTTTCAGCTTGTAGCTGCTGTACAGCGTTTCGGCGGTCGACAGGATCGTCTGGTCGTCGCTGGCATCGGCGCCGACGATCATCTGCGTGCTCTGGCCCGCCGGAGCGAAGCGCGGCGACTTCGGCTCCGCTTCCTTCTCATCGAGCTTTCCGCGGATTGCGCCCATCGCCAGCTTGATGGTGTGGACGTTCTTCTCGGGCGCCAGGCGCTGCACGCTGTCCTGCGTCGGCAGTTCGATGTTGACGCTCAGGCGGTCGGCGTACTTGCCGGCGGCGGCGATCAGCGCGGGATCGGCGTCCGGGATGGTCTTGAGGTGGATGTAGCCGCGGAACTGGTGCACTTCGCGCAGTTCGCGCGCGATCGCCACCAGCTGCTCCATGGTGTAGTCGGCGGACTGGATGATGCCGGAGCTGAGGAACAGCCCGTCGATGTAATTACGGAGGTAGAAATCGACCGTCAGCCTGACCACTTCGTCGACCGAAAAACGCGCGCGCGGCACGTTCGAGCTGCGCCGGTTGACGCAGTACTGGCAGTCGTAGACGCAGAAATTCGTCAGCAGGATCTTGAGCAGCGAGACGCAGCGGCCGTCCGGGGTATAGCTGTGGCAGATGCCCATGCCGTTGGTGGCGCCGATGCCTTCCTTACCGTCGGAGCTGCGCTTGGGCGCGCCGCTGCTGGCGCAGGACGCGTCGTATTTGGCCGCGTCGGCGAGGATTTCCAGCTTGTCGGTGAGTTCCATCCGCATTCTTGCCTAACTGTATGTTTATACAGTAGTTTAGCATTCTTCGGATGGGTCGGCGGAAATGCCGGGGTCGGCGGTGCGGCGGTACAACACCGTTACAAAACAGTTATCCGGAAGACCGTCATCCCAGCGCTGGCTGGGATCCATGCTGAGGCTCCGGGCTCGACGGTGTGGCGGATTCGAACATGATTGTGCCGAATCCGACAAAAGGCGGGGGACAGTCCCGGAGGGACAGTCCCTTTGTGGCGGATTCGGACATGATTGTGCCGAATCCGACAAAAAAGCGGGGGACAGTCCCGGAGGGACGGTCCCCTTCCCGGTCAGCGGACCGGGGTGCCGTCGGGGGTGATAACGGTGACTTCGCCCCAGTTCAGGTCGCGCACGCCCTTCTCGATGCGGCGCAGGTCGCCGATCACGATCCACACCACTTCGTCCGGATGCACGAAACGCGCGGCGGCGCCCGCCAGCTGCGGCTCGGTCAGCGCGCGCAGGTTGGCCGCGTACTTCGCCCAGTAATCGTCCGGGAGTCCGAGGTTGACGCTGGTGAGCGCTGCCGATTCCAGCGCGCTGAGCGTCTCGAACCGTCCAGCCAGGCGCGAGGTCATGTTGCGCATGATGTTGCTGTACTCCTGGCCAGTGATCGGGCGGGCGCCGGCGATCGCGCGGATCTCCTTGTCCACTTCGATCATCGATTCCCTGGTCTTGTCGGTCTGGACCGGCGCAAGCGTCTGGAACGAGCGCTGGCCGCGCACATTGGTCAGCTGGCCGCGGGTGCCGTAGCTCCAGTGTTTTTCGAGGCGCAGGTTGCGGTTCAGGCGCGATGTCGCCATGCCGCCATAGTTCTGCATGACCGGCTCCACCGCCAGGTCTTCCGGCTGGCCAGGTGGCAGCGAGATGTGGGCGGCGACGATAGCCGACTGCGGGGCGTCCGGCTTATCGATCAGGAAGATGCGCTTGCCGCGCGTCGGCGCGACGGTAGCGACCTGCTTTGCCGGAGCAGTGCCAGCCTTCCACTTGCCGAACGCCGATTCGAGCGCCGGCTTGAGCTGGTCCATGGTGGTGTCGCCAGCGACGATCAGCGTCGCGCTGCCGGGCTTGAACCACTCGCCGTGCCACTTGACGAGGTCTTCCCGCGTGATGCCCTCCACCGTTTTCTCGGTACCGGTGGCAGGCTTGCCGTAGGCGTGATCCGCGCCGTACAACAGCGGCGGGACCAGGCGGTTGACCAGCGTGGTCGGGTTGGCCTTCTCCTGCGCGATCTGCGCGATGCGGCGCTGCTTCTGCAACGTGAACTGGTCGTTCGCGAACGCCGGGTTGAGTACCGCGTCCGCCATCACATCGAGCGACGGTTTCAGGTTCGCGGACATGGCGTTCAGGCCCACCACCGACATGTCGGAAGTGGTCGCGGTGCCCAGCTGCGCGCCCAGCGATTCCAGCGCATCGGACATCTGGAACGCATTGCGGGTCCTGCTCCCCTTGTCGAGCATTTCGAGCGCGAGCGACGCGAGGCCGGACTTGGCGCTGCTGTCCGATGCGACGCCGGCATCGACTGCCAGCGTGACATTGACGATCGGCGCGCTGTGGCGCTCCATCAGGATCACTTTCAGGCCGTTCGACAGCGTGGCGCGCTGCATCGCCGGGAACCTGACCTCGGGCGCGTCGCCCAGCGACGGCAGTTCCTTGCGGTTGACATCGGCCCTGGCAGCCGCCAGTTTGGCGAACGGCTTCACTGTCATCGTGTAGTGGTTCCCGCGCAGCCATTTGCCGGCGGCGGCTTTCACCTGTGCCGGGCTGGAAGTAGCGATCACTTCCAGGTTGTTGAGGTAGGCGTCCGGGGTGCCCCCGTAGGTCATCGCTTCGGCCAGGATGTCGGAGCGGCCGCCCATGCCGCCGAGCCGCTCAATCCCGCGCGAGAATCCGGCCAGGATGCTGGTGCGCGAACGCGCCAGTTCGGCGCTGGTCGGGCCCTTGTCAAGCAGCTCCCCCATGACCGCGTCGATCTCGCGCTCTACTTCGCGCGGGTCCTGGCCCGGCTTCACGGTCGCGATCACGTTGAAGGTGCTACCCAGTTCACCATCATTGACATAGGCGTTGACGCTGGTGGCGATCGGCTTGTCGTACACCAGGCGCTTGGTCAGGCGCGCGCTTTTTGAACCGGCCAGCACGTCTCCCAGCAGCATCAGGCGCGGCATGTCGGCATCCTTCCATGCAGCCATATGCCAGCTGCGGTACACGCGCGCCTGCGGCACGTGGTCTTCCATCTCGTCGCGGATGTTACGGTCGAGGACAGGAATCCAGGTTTCGGTGCGCGGCAGCGGAGGACCCGGCGGGATCGCGCCGAAGTATTTGTCCACCAGCTCGAACGCGCGTTCCGGCGTGATGTCGCCAGCCAGCGAAATGACGGCGTTGTTCGGGCCATAGTAGGTGCGGTACCACTCGCGCACGTCTTCCAGCGTGGCTGCGTTCAGGTCCTCCATGCTGCCGATCGTGGACCACGAGTACGGGTGCGAATACGGGTACATCTTGGCGCTGATCTCGTTGCGCACGCGGCCATACGGCTGGTTCTCGCCCTGGCGCTTTTCGTTCTGCACCACGCCACGCTCGCGCTCCAGCATTTCCTTGCTGATGTAGTTGGCCAGGAAGCCCATGCGGTCCGACTCGAGGAACAGCGTGCGCTCCAGCGCCGACACCGGCACGTCCTCGAAGAAGTTGGTGCGGTCGGTATTGGTCGTGCCGTTGCGGTTGTTCGCGCCGAGGTCGTCCATCGCCTCGCGGAAGCCGAACGGATAGTTCTCCGAACCGTTGAAGAAGAAGTGCTCGAACATGTGCGCGAAACCGGTCTTGCCGCGCTTCTCATTGCGCGAACCGACGTGGTACCACATGTTCACCGCCACCACCGGCACCGAGGTGTCGGTGTGCACGATCAGCGTCAGGCCGTTTTTCAGCACGAACTTCTTGTAAGGGATCGTGTAGGCCTTGCGGTCGAACGAGGACGCCGCCTGCGTGGCTGCCGGCGCGGCGTGGACAGGAAGTTCGAACGCAGTCAGCGACGCGGCGCCAAACGCCAGCGAAAGCAGCAGCTTGGATCTTTTCATCGGATTCCTTCTTGAGGGGGTTAATGCTGAGGACGATCAGGCAGCGATGGCGGTGTGCTGGCCGGCGGCGTCGTTGGCGGTAAAGCGGTGCAGCGTATCGAGCTGCGCCGGGTTCAGTCGGGCCTGCACGCGGCGCAGTTGCGCACGCGCGGCCTCGTAGCCGTTCTGGGTCGCCTGCAGCAGCCAGCCGCAGGCCTGCATCAGGTCGAGCTGGGCGCCGTGGCCGCAGCTATGCATCACGCCCAGGTTGAACTGCGCGCGCGCGTGGCCCTGGTGGGCGGCGCGCAGGTACCAGAAATGCGCGGCTTCGTAATTGCGCGGCACGCCGTGGCCATTGTCGTAGCGCAGGCCTAGCGCGAACTCGGCCTGGGCGTGGCCCTGCTCGGCGGCCTTGCGGTACCAGTGGAAGGCTTGCTCGGCATCGGGCGCCTGCACGTCCGGGTCGTCGAACAGGCGCGCCACCATGAACTGGGCCGGCGCATATTCCTGTTCCGCGGCGCGCAGGAACCAGGACAGCGCGGCCTTCAGGTCGCGCTTCACGCCGTTGCCGTTCTCATAGCGCAGGCCCATGTCGAACTGGGCGCGCAGGTGGCCCTGGCTGGCGGCCTTTTCGCACCAGTCCTGCGCCTGCTGCGGATCCAGCGGCACGCCGTGGCCGGCCGAGTACAGCTGGCACAGGTGATACTGGGCGCTGGCCGATCCCTGCACCGCGGCTTTCAGGTACCAGTCGGCGGCCTTCGCGTAGTCACGCTGGACGCCCTGGCCATGTTCGTGCCGCATGCCCATGATGTCCTGTGCGCCCGCGTGGCCGTGGGTCGCCGCCTTGCTGAACCAGCCGAGGGCTGCCTGCTCGTCGCGCGGCACACCGTGGCCGCTTTCGAAGATCAGGCCCAGGTTG
>DASTVB010000215.1:0-19480 GCA_035759315.1 Telluria sp.
GTCAGGATGATTCTCATGGTTTTGTTACCTTTCTATTCCTGCAGGATGACTTCGATACCGGCTGGTACCGATTTGACCAGTGCCGCCACATCCCAGTTCGTCAGGCGGATGCAGCCGTGCGATTGCGATTTGCCGACCGCCGATGGCTCCGGCGTGCCGTGGATGCCGTAGTGGTCCTTCGACAGGTCGATCCAGGCGACGCCGACCGGGTTGTTGGGGCCGGGCGCGATCTTGGATTTGGTGTCGGCCGGGTCCGCATCCCAGAACAGCTTGGGGTTGTAGAAGAAGGCCGGGTTGGCGGTGATGTGCTTGACCTTGAAGCTGCCGATCGGAAGCGGATCCTTCTCGCTGCCGGTGGAGGACGGGAACTGGGCGATCACCTGTCCTGATGCGTCCAACAGCGTCAGCGTGTGGTCCGATTTGTCGACCACGATCTTGCCGGCCTTGGGCAGCGGCTCGGTGTCCAGCACGTTCGCGACCACGATCTCCTCGCCGGCGAGGGTGAAGTCCTTGCCAGGGTTGAGGCGTTTCAGCAGCGAAGGGCTCATGTGGAATTTTTCAGCCAGTGCCTCGACAGCGCTGGTAAAGCCGAGCGTGGCCAGCTTGGCCTTGTCAGCCATCGATTCGGGAATCGGTTCGAACGGCCCGGCCACGTCGGCGTCCAGCAGCACATAGGTGGTCAGCGCCGGCGCGGGCGTCGCGTTCAGCGCTTCCCAGGTCTTGCGGTTCACCGTGCCGGTCGGCTCCAGCCCCATCTTGGCCTGGTAGCCCGAGATCGCGCGGCGCATGTTGCTGCCATAGCCGCCGTCGATTTCGCCGACCGAAAAGTAGGCCCGCGCCAGCAGCACCTGCGCGCGCAGCACCGCCGCGCCGCGGCTTTTCGGGCCGACGGTGGAGACGATGTCGGCCGCGTTGACCTTTTCCGGCGTCAGTGCCTGGGCATGGGCCCCGGGGTGGAAGGCGCTGGCGGCGCAGCTGAGCAGCAATACGGTTACGGCATGCCTCACGGTGAATCCCTTCATGGTTTTTAATGATCCGAGAATAAATTTTTGGCAATGAGAGGTCTGTGCGGCACCGTACTCATCAATAGTTCGTGACCGGATGCTGATGTTGGACAAACTTCGGGGCGGTCTGCCTGGGGTGCGGCCACAACCGTGGATTAAGTTAGAAGCACAGCCGGTCGCGGCAGTGCCCGGCCAAACCGACCACGTTTTGATGGGAGCCACCATGAACCGCGATGAAACCTACGGCACGGTCGTGGAAACCGGCCAGTCGTACTACCTCTACCCGGACGAGCCGAATACGACCTACGACGATTCGAGCAACACCACGCTGCAGCGCGCCATGTTCACCACGATGGCAAAGCACATCGTGGGCACGCTCGACCACACCAGTTCCAACTATTTCATGTTCCGGGCCGATTTCGCCGGCGAGCTGACCCTGAACTATGTCCATCCGGCGCTGGCCAACGGCGGCCCGGTGGAATTGCGCCTGTACGATTCAAAGTTCAACCTGGTGCGCAGCGAATCGCTGCACAGTTCGGCCTTGCTGAGCCATTACCTCGCCGCGCCCGGGCTGTACTACATCGACGTGCGCGCCACGGTGTCAGGGCTGGGCCCGGAGCCGTTTTGGCTGCTGGCCGGGCTGTCCAACGCCAGCGGAGACGACCGGATGGTCGGCACCCCGGGCAACGACACATTCACGCTCGACGCAGGCAACGACACCGTGATCGGGAATGGCGGCTTCGACATCGCGCGCTATCCGGGGCTGCGCTTCAATTCGCTGGTCACGGTGTCGGATGCCGGCCTTGGCATCCACACGGTGGGGCAGGGCAAGGACACCCTGGTCGGCATCTCGCGCCTCGAGTTCAGCGACCGCACCGTCGATCTCGGCATGGATTCCGGCGCCGCCCGCGTGTACCGGATCTACGATGCCGTGTTCAACCGCCCTCCGGACGAAGCCGGGATCGGTTTCTGGATCCACGCGATGGACCAGGGCACGCCGCTGCTGTCGATCGCCGGCCACTTCATGCAGTCGAACGAGTTCGTCTCCATGTACGGCGCCAACCCGACCAACAGCTTCCTCGTCACCGGCTACTACCGCCACATCCTGGACCGGGAGCCCGAGCAGGCCGGGATCGACTTCTGGATCGACGTGCTGGCCGACGGCCGCGCCAGTGCGGCGGACGTGCTGGTTGCGATCAGCGAGAGCGCCGAGCACCGCGACTTGCTGGTGGGGCAGGTTTCGCATGGCGTGACCTACATCCCCTACGGCGGCCCGTAAACGCAAAAACCTGCCGCGGTTTCCCGCGGCAGGCTGGTTAGTGGGTCCAGCGCTTACTTCTTGCCGCCCTGGCGTCCGCCGGACTGCGAACCGCCCTGGCTGCTGCCGCCGCTGCTGCCCTGGTTGCTGCCGGCCTGGTTGTCGGCCTGGTTGCCACCGCTGGCACCGGCGCCGCCGCCGGAGCGCGAACCGCCTGAGCCGGACTGGCGGCTGGCGTCATTCTTGTGGCTCTGGCGACCTGCTTCTGCATGCTGCTCCGGAGTGCCGCCGCGGGTACCGCCGCCGGCCGATTGCTTGTTGCCCGAACTGGAGGACTTGCTGCTGCTCGATTTTTTGTTCGAAGCCATGATTGATTCCTTTCGTTGAACACTGGGATTCCCGAAAACGAATTGTGAAACTTTTCGATTCGCTGAAACGTTTCACAGCTGCGTTATCGGAGACCCAATGATGCGAGCCGACGAAAGGCACGTGAATCGGAGTTTGCGCCCCACCCGTGTAGGAGTGGACGCAGCAGATTTGCAATTTTTAAGCGGGGCGGACTTGGGCGCGGATCAGAATTCTTCCCAGTCCGCCGGCGCATGCGCCGCTGCGCGCGCACGTGGCGGGGTGGCCGCGTGCGGTGTCGTCGCCGTGCGCTTCGGCCGCAGCGGCACGACGCGCGACAGCGGGACCGGCGCCGCCGCGGCCGGCGCCACGGGCGCCGCTCCGGCGCCACCAAAGCCTGCGAGCGCGGCCTGCAGCGACTGCGCCTGCGAGCGCATCGCGCCGGCCGCGTCGGCGGTGCGGCCGACCAGCGCCGCATTGCCCTGCGTGGCCTGGTCCATCTCGGCGATCACGCGGTTGACCTGCTCGATGCCGGCGGTCTGCTCGCTGCTGGCCGAGGCGATCTCGCCGATGATCGAGGCGACCCGCTTGATGCTGGCGACGACGTCGAGCATGGTGTGGCCGGCCCGGTCCGCCAGCTCGGTGCCGGCGTTGACCTTCTGGACCGAATCGTCGATCAGCACCTTGATTTCCTTGGCCGCCGCCGCGGAGCGTTGCGCCAGGCTGCGCACCTCGCTGGCCACCACCGCGAAACCGCGCCCCTGTTCGCCGGCGCGCGCCGCTTCCACCGCAGCGTTCAGCGCCAGGATATTGGTCTGGAAGGCGATGCCGTCGATGACGCCGATGATCTCGCCGATGCGGCCCGAAGACTCGTTGATCGAGGCCATGGTGCCGACCACCTGCGATACCACGTCGCCGCCCTAGACTGCGACGCCGGATGCGGTCGCAGCCAGTTTGCTCGCCTCGTGTGCGTTGTCGGCGTTTTGGCGCACGGTGGCGGTCAGTTCCTCCATCGACGATGCAGTCGATTCCAGCGACGCGGCCTGCTGGGTGGTGCGCGCCGCCAGCTCGGTGCTGCAGTGTGCGATGTCTTCCACGCCCTGCGCCAGCGACGCGGTCCCGTAGCGCACCGAGCCCACCAGCCCTGCGAGGCGCGTGCTGGCCCCGCCAAGCGCGGCAGCAGCGGATCGTGATTCTCCTCAGTGGCGGGGAACAGGTCGCCATTGGCGATGCGGTGCGCAGCTTCCGTCGCAAGTTGCGCCGGGCGGTGCAATTCGTTCCGAAGCCACCAGCCGGCAGCCACGGCGACTGCCGCATTCAAGGCGGCCGCGTACGCAGCCAGTCCGGCCCAAATGCCCAGCGCGGGGATTGCCCATACAAGGGTCAGGACGAGGTCCGGTTTCCTTGGCTTGAAATGGCTGCGCAGGAATTTCATTGCTTCCCCTTTATTGAATTGACCGGTTGCGGTCGCTTCATGGTAGGGAAACATGCTCAAAGGAATTTGCGATCGCGCAAACCGCTGAGTCCCGGCTCCATTCCTGCGGCCGTGCGCTAGCACGATTGAAACATTTCCTGCCGTTCAACATTGGGTAGAATGGACCGTCCCCACTCAGCGCGAGCATTATGGAGTTCTGGCAGCACATCACCGCCCTCGGCGGGCTTTCTTTCACCGGTCCGCTGGCGCTGCTGGTCGCCGTGCTGATGGCCGCGCGCGGCCGGGTCGAGCTGGCTCTGTTCTGGTGCGTGGTATTCGGCGGCGCGATGGTGGCGGTGGTGGCCAGCAAGGTTGCTTTTCTCGGCTGGGGCATCGGAATCCGCGAATGGGGCATGGCCGGGTTCTCCGGGCACGCGGCGCGCGCCGCCGCGATCTTCCCCGTGGTGTGCTTCCTGCTGTTCCAGGATTCAGGCAAGAAAAAGGTTCTCAATACGGCCGTGGTGGCCGGGATGGTGCTCGGCGCGCTGGCCTCATGGTCGCGGGTCGAAGTACGGGCCCATACGGTGTCCGAGGCCCTGTTCGGCTTCGCGCTGGGCACCGCGGTCGCGCTGATTTTCATCCAGCGCGCGCTGCACGAGCCGCGCATCCAGCTGCGGATCGTGCTGCTGGCGCTGTGCGCCTCGCTGCTGGTGCTGATGCCGGAGCGCGAGCCGGTCGACACCGAGAAATGGATGACCGTCCTCGCGATGAAGCTGGCGGGCCACGACCGGCCCTACCAGCGCTGGAGCTGGCAGCCAAAACGCACGCCTTACACCGTGCGTTGCCGGCCCGGGGAAGTGCTCCGGGGCTACGCCTGTTATTGGCCGAAGGGCAACCATTAGATGGTATGATGATCCACTATTCCGTTTCCTTCTAACCGAATTCGGCTGTTTGGCCAAGAACTGTAGAGAACGTGCGTCTATCTTCCATTAAATTGTCGGGATTTAAGTCGTTTGTCGATCCTACCAATTTCCAGGTCCCGGGCCAGCTGGTGGGCGTGGTTGGACCGAACGGCTGCGGCAAATCCAATATCATCGATGCGGTGCGCTGGGTGCTTGGCGAGTCCAAGGCGTCCGAGCTGCGCGGCGAGTCGATGCAGGACGTTATCTTCAATGGCTCGACCCACCGCAAACCCGCCGGCCGCTCCTCGGTCGAACTGGTGTTCGACAACAGCCTGGGCAAGGCCGCAGGCCAGTGGAGCCAGTACGCCGAAATCGCGGTCAAGCGCACGCTGACCCGCGACGGCACCTCCACCTATTACATCAACGGCCAGCCGGTACGCCGGCGCGACATCCAGGACATCTTCCTCGGCACCGGTCTCGGGCCGCGAGCCTACGCGATCATCGGCCAGGGCATGATTTCGCGGATCATCGAGTCGCGCCCGGAAGAGCTGCGTGTGTTCCTCGAAGAAGCGGCGGGCGTCTCCAAGTACAAGGAACGCCGGCGCGAGACGGAAAATCGCCTGCACGACACCCGCGAGAACCTGCTGCGGGTGGAAGACATCCTGCGCGAACTGAACGCCAACCTGGAAAAGCTGGAAGCGCAGGCCGTCGTTGCGACCCGCTTCCATACGCTGCAGGCTGACCAGGAAGAAAAGCAGAAGCTGCTCTGGCTGCTGCGCAAGACTGAAGCGCAGGCCGAGCAGAAGCGCTACTTCCTCGAGATGGAGCAGGCCCAGACCGCGCTCGAGGAACAGACCGCCAAACTGCGCCATGTCGAGCTCGAACTCGAGCAGATGCGCCAGACCCACTTCGCGGTCGGCGACCGCCTGCATACGGCACAGGGCCACCTCTATCAGACCAACTCCGAAATCGGCAGCCTCGAAGCGCAGATCAAGTACGTGATCGAGTCGCGCACCCGCCTGCAGAACCAGATCGGCAGCCTGCAGGCGCAGCGTGCGCAGTGGCAGTCGCAGCGCGAGGCCTACGAAAGCCAAGTCGAGGAAGGCGAATTCGTGCTGGAGGAACTGGCCGGCCGCGTGGAACAGTCGCAGGTCGCGGCGGAGCAGCAGCACGAACGCATCCCGGGCCTGGAAGCCGCATGGCGCGAGGCGCAGAACAAGTCGACCGCGTCGCGCGAGCGCATCATGCAGCTGCAGCAGCGCATCGAGCTCGAATCGGCGCACCAGCGCAATGCATCGAACATCCTGAACCAGCTGGCCGGCCGCCGCGAGCGCCTGCAGCAGGAAAAGAACGGCCTGAACCTGCCCGACAGCGCGCAGCTGTCCAACCTGCGCATGCAGCTGGAGGAAAAGCAGCAGGCGCTGGAAGAACAGCAGATGATCCTCGAGGAGGCGCTGCAGCAGCAGGCGCAGCTCGACGAGGAGCGCAGCGCCGCCGCGGCCCTGGTGCAGAAGGAGACCTCGGCCAACGCGCAGCTGGATGCACGCCTGGCGGCGCTCAAGCAGCTGCAGGAACGCGTCCAGACCGAAGGCAAGGTCCAGCCATGGCTCGACAGGCACGAGCTGGGCAAGCTGCCGCGCCTGTACCAGAAGCTGCACATCGAGCAGGGCTGGGAAACCGCGATGGAAGCGGTGCTGCGCGAGCGCACAGGCGCGCTCGAAATGTCGAACCTCGACTGGGCCAAGTCCTTCTTCAGCGATGCGCCCCCGGCGCGGCTTGCGATGTACGCGCCGTCGATGACGCCGGCGGCCTCGCACGAAGTCGCGGGCCTGAAATCGCTGGCCAGCCTGCTCAAGCTGAACGAGCCGGGCCTGCGCGGCCTGATGAACGACTGGCTGCACGACGTGTTCGTGGCCGACGACGCGGCCAGCGCGCTGCACGATCGCAGCAAGCTGCCCGCCGGCGCCTGCTTCGTCACGCCGCAGGGCCACATCGTCACGCAGTCCTCGGTGCGCTTTTACGCGGCCGACGCGGAGAGCGACGGCACGCTGTCGCGCATCCAGGAAATCGAAAACATCGGCAAGCAGCTGCGTGCCCAGCACCTGCTGGCCGACGAAGCGCGCGCGCGTTCGGTGCGCGCCGAAGCTGCCGTGTCGGAACTGGCGCGCCGCCTGCAGGAAGCGCGCGCCCGCGCCGCTTCGCTGACGCAGTCGGTGCACGCGCTGCAGATCGAGGTGGTCAAGCAGTCCGAGATCGAAGCGCGCTTCAACCAGCGCAGCACGCAGATCGA
This sequence comes from Telluria sp., assembly GCA_035759315.1. Lineage (GTDB taxonomy): Bacteria > Pseudomonadota > Gammaproteobacteria > Burkholderiales > Burkholderiaceae_D > Telluria. Next base: position 7,214 of record DASTVB010000215.1, read on the forward strand.
AACCGACCTGGCCGAAATTGCGGCGCAGGAAGCCGAGCAGCAGCAGGTGCGCGCCGAGTCCGAGCAGCAGTTCGAACAGCTCGACATGGAACTGGCCGAGCTGCAGGGCGCGCACGAAGACGGGCAGACCGAATTCATGGCGAAGGAACAGGCGCTGGCTGACGCCCGCCAGCAGCTGCGCGAGCTGGAACGCGCGGCGCAGGAAGCGCAGTTCGCGGAGAAGTCACACCGCAGCAAGATCGAAGAGCTGCGCCGCAATATCGCCACCGCCACCCAGCAGGCGGCGCAGGTCGCCGAAAGCCTGGAGATGGGGCACCAGGAACTCGAGTCGCTGGATGCGGCAACCGCCAACGAAGGCCTGCAGGAACTGCTGGACCGCCGTTCGACCCAGGAGCGCGCGCTGGCCGATGCGCGCCACGAACTCGACCAGGTCGCCCAGCACCTGCGCCACGCCGAAGAGGCGCGCATGGGCTCGGAGCGCAGCCTGCAGCCGCTGCGCGACAAGATCACCGAGACGCAGCTCAAGGAGCAGGCCGCGCGCCTGAACCAGGAGCAGTTCGCCGAGGCGCTGGCGGCCACCGGCGCCGACGAAGCGGAGCTGACGCAAAAGCTCACGCCGGACATGAAGGCCCAGTACCTGCAGGGCGAAGTCACGCGCCTGAACAACGCGATCGCAGCGCTGGGCGCGGTCAACCTCGCCGCGCTGGACGAACTGGCGCAGGCATCCGAGCGCAAGAATTTCCTGGATGCGCAGAACGCCGACCTGACCGAAGCGATCAACACGCTGGAGGACGCAATCTCCAAGATCGACAAGGAAACGCGCGACCTGCTGCAGGATACTTTCGACCGCGTGAACACCCATTTCAGCGAGCTGTTCCCGATCCTGTTCGGCGGCGGCAACGCCAAGCTGGTGATGACCGGCGACGAGATCCTCGACTCCGGCGTGCAGGTGATGGCCCAGCCGCCGGGCAAGAAGAACGCGACCATCCACCTGCTGTCGGGCGGCGAGAAAGCGCTGACCGCGACCGCGCTGGTGTTCTCGATGTTCCGCCTGAACCCGGCGCCGTTCTGCCTGCTGGACGAGGTGGACGCGCCGCTGGACGACGCCAATACCGAGCGCTTCTGCCGCATGGTCAAGCGCATGTCCGAACATACTCAATTCCTATTCATCTCCCACAATAAGATTGCGATGGAGATGGCCAATCAACTGATCGGTGTGACGATGCAGGAGCAGGGCGTATCGCGCATCGTGGCGGTGGACATGGAGTCCGCCGCACATTTCGCTACAGAGGTACAAGCAGCATGACAGACGACCTTCAAATGAGTTTGCTCGCGGCGGCCGGCGTGTTCGTCGCCGTCGTTATCGGCTACAACAAATGGCACGAGTACAAGGCGCGCAAGAGCGTCGAACGCGCATTCTCGTCGGACCATGACGACGTGCTGATGAACGGCCCGGGCGACCGCGCCGAGCCGTCGCTGGACGGCAGTGCGGCCTCGGGGCGCGACGCCGCCGAGCCGGTGCTGGACGAGCCGGTGGTGCACGGCACCGACCCGGAAGCGACGCCGGCCGAACTGGCGACCAGCCTGGTCGACCCGCTGATCGACGTGCTGGTGCCGCTGGAACTCGAAGTGGCGGTGCGCGGCGACAAGGTGCTGCCGGTGCTGCAGACGCTGCGCCACGTCGGAAACAAGCCGATCCACTATATCGGCCTGGCGGTCTCGGGCGACTGGGAACCTGTGCGCCACGGCGGCGTGTACACCAGGCTGCAGGCCGGTGTGCAGATGGCCAGCCGCACCACCGCGCTGAACGAAATCGAATATTCGGAACTGGTCACGCGCCTGCGCTCGATGGGCGACGAGATCGGCGCCGAGCCGCAAATCCCGGACATGATCGAAGTGATGGCCGAAGCGCGCAACCTGCATCGCTTCGTCGCCGGCCACGACGCCCAACTGGGCGTGAACCTGCTGTCGAATGGCGCCCCATGGGCGATCCCGACGCTGATCGGCGCGCTGGAAAAGCAGGGCTTCGACGTGCGCCCGGACGGCCGCTTCGTGATGCCTGACGGCGAGGGCGGGCACCTGTTCTCGCTCTCGACCAACGTCACGCTGGCCGAAGAAACCACCTCGCAGCTGACGCTGTTGCTCGACGTGCCATGCGTGGCGCCGTCGCGCGACGGCTTCAATGCGATGGTCGCCTGCGCCAAGGCGCTGGTGGCGCGCCTGGACGCGACCATCGTCGACGACAGCAACCAGCCGCTGTCCGACGAAGCAATCGCCGCCATCAACGGCCAGGTGCTCGAGTTCTACGAAGAGATGGCGCAAGCCGACATTCCGGCCGGTTCGACCCGCGCGCTGCGCCTGTTCTCCTGATGCCGCAAGCAGCAGACTACCTGGCCCGCATGGCCTGGCTGACCCAGGAACTGAACCGGCACATCTTCGCGTATCACGTACAGGACGCGCCGACCATCCCTGACGCGGAGTACGACAAGCTGTTCGCGGAACTGCAGCAGCTCGAAAGCGAACACCCCGAGGCGGTATCGCAGGACTCGCCGACCTACCGGGTCGGCGCGGCGCCGCTGGCGGCGTTCCAGCAGGTGACCCACACGGTGCCGATGCTGTCGCTGAACAACGCCTTTTCCGACGAGGACATCGAGAACTTCGACCGCCGCGTGCGCGAAGGCCTGGGCGCCACCGAAGTCGAATACGCGGCCGAACTCAAATTCGACGGCCTGGCGATCAGCCTGCGTTACGAAGATGGCCTGTTCGTGCAGGCCGCCACCCGCGGCGACGGCACCACCGGCGAAGACGTGACCGCCAACATCCGCACCGTCAAGGCGATCCCGCTGCGGCTGGCCGGCGACAGGGTGCCGGCAGTGCTCGAAGTGCGCGGCGAAGCGCTGATGTACAAGGCCGACTTCGCGCGCCTGAACCAGCGCCAGCGCGACGCCGGGCAAAAGGAATTCGCCAATCCGCGCAACGCAGCGGCCGGCAGCCTGCGCCAGCTCGATTCGCGCATCACCGCGCAGCGCACGCTGCGCTTCTTCGCCTACGGAATCGGCGCGCTGGAAGGCATGCCAATGCCGGATTCGCACAGCGCCTTGCTCGACTGGTACCAGCAGATGAACCTGCCGGTGTGCACCGAGCGCGCGGTAGTCACCGGCGCGGCGGGCCTGACCGCGTTCTACAACGGCGTCGGCGCACGCCGGTCCGCACTGCCGTACGACATCGACGGCGTGGTCTACAAGGTCAATGCGGTCGAGGACCAGCGCACGCTGGGCTTCGTGTCGCGCGCGCCGCGCTTCGCGGTGGCGCACAAGTTCCCGGCCGAGGAAGCGCTGACCACGGTCCAGGACATCGAGGTGCAGGTCGGGCGCACCGGGGCGATCACGCCGGTGGCGCGCCTGGCTCCGGTGTCGGTCGGCGGCGTCACCGTCACCAACGCCACGCTGCACAACGAGGACGAGGTGCGCCGCAAGGATATCCGCATCAACGACACCGTGATCGTGCGCCGTGCCGGCGACGTGATCCCGGAGGTGGTGTCCTACGTGCCCGAACGCCGTCCCGCGAACGTGCGCGAATTCGTCATGCCGACCCATTGCCCGGTGTGCGGCTCGCCGATCGTCAAGCCGGAAGACGAGGCGGTCGCGCGCTGCTCGGGCGGCTGGACCCACTGCAATGCCCAGCGCAAGGGCGGCCTGATGCACTTCGTGTCGCGCCGCGCGATGGACGTCGAGGGCATGGGCGAACAGCTGATTGACCAGCTGGTCGACAAGGGCCTGGTCAAGACCGCCGCCGACCTGTACCGGCTGGATCTGGATTCGCTGTGCAGCCTTGAGCGCATGGCGCAGAAATCGGCGCAGAATGTGCTGGACGGCCTGCAGAAATCGAAGGACACCACCTTTGCCCGCTTCATCTATTCGCTGGGTATCCGCCACGTGGGCGAATCGACCGCCAAGGCGCTCGCTGCGCACTTCGGCAACCTGGCGGCGCTGATGCATGCTGCGACCTGGGAAGGCGGCATCCAGCTGCTGGAAGTCGAGGACGTCGGCCCGGTGGTCGCGAAATCGATTTCCGAGTTCCTGGGCGACGCCGACAACGCAAACCTGGTCGCGCAACTGGTCGAAGCGGGCTTGAAATGGAAGGAGGGCGCCCACGTCAAGACCGCGGGCGGCCTGACCGGCAAGACCTTCGTGCTGACCGGGACGCTGCCGACCATGAGCCGCGACGAAGCGGCGGCGCTGATCGAGGCGGCCGGCGGCAAAGTGTCCGGTTCGGTCTCGAAGAAGACCTCCTACGTCGTCGCAGGCAGCGACGCGGGCAGCAAGCTGGCGAAGGCGCAGGAACTCGGGGTGGCCCTGCTCGACGAGCCGGGCCTGCTGGCACTGCTGGACTCGGTCAAGGACGGGGGCGAGGAATGAAACCGATCAGGAAGGCTGTTTTTCCCGTAGCCGGATTAGGCAGCCGCTTCCTGCCGGCCACCAAGGCGCAGCCGAAGGAAATGCTGCCGATCGTCGACAAGCCGCTGATCCAGTACGCGGTCGAGGAGGCGGTCGCCGCTGGCGCCACCGAGCTGGTGTTCATCACGGGCCGCAACAAGCGCGCGATCGAAGACCATTTCGACAAGGCCTACGAGCTGGAAGCGGAACTGGAAGCTGCGGGCAAGCGCGCGCTGCTGGAGGTGGTCCAGAACGTGATTCCGAAGCACGTCACCTGCATCTACATCCGCCAGCATGAGGCGCTCGGCCTCGGCCATGCGGTGCTGTGCGCGCGCCCGGTGATCGGCGGCGACCCGTTCGCGGTACTGCTGGCGGACGACTTCATGGACACCACGCCGGACTACAAGCCGGTGCTGCAGCAGATGACCGAGCTGTTCGAAACCGAGCAGTGCAGCCTGCTGGCGGTGCAGGACGTCCCGCGCGAACTGACCAGGCAGTACGGCATCGTCAGCGCCACGCCTTACCGGCCGGGCGTCGAGCTGGTGTCGGGCATCGTCGAGAAACCGCAGCCGGACGCGGCTCCATCCACGCTGGCCGTGGTGGGGCGCTACGTCCTCACCGGGGACATCTTCAACTACCTGGAAAACATCGGCGCCGGCAGCGGCGGCGAGATCCAGCTCACCGACGGCATCGCCGCGCTGATGCGCGACCAGCGCGTGCTGGCCTACCGCTACCAGGGCACGCGCTACGACTGCGGATCCAAGCTCGGCTACCTTGAAGCGATGACTGCGATGGGCCTCAAGCACCCCGAGACCGCCGCAGGCTACGCCCAATTCCTGGGGCGGATGCGAGGCGCGCCATGACGATCCGGCCGATCCTGAAAATGGGCGACCCGCGCCTGCTGCGTGTGGCCGAACCGATCCGCAAGTTCGACGTGCCGGAACTGCACGACCTGATCTCCGACATGTTCGAAACCATGCACGCGGCGAACGGCGCTGGCCTGGCCGCGCCGCAGATCGGCGTCAACCTGCAGCTGGTGATCTATGGTTTCAGGCAGAACGCGCGCTACCCCGATGCGCCGGCGGTGCCGGAAACGGTACTGATCAATCCGGTCCTGACGCCGCTGTCGGAAGAAATGGAAGAGGGCTTCGAAGGCTGCCTGTCCGTGCCCGGCATGCGCGGGTCGGTGCCGCGCTACAAGCGCCTGCGCTACGCCGGCTTCGACCAGTTCGGCGTGCCGGTCGAACGCGAGGCGGACGACTTCCACGCGCGGGTGGTCCAGCACGAAGTGGACCACCTGCTCGGCATCCTGTACCCCATGCGGATCCGCGATTTCTCGCGTTTCGGCTTTACCGAAGTGATGTTCCCCGGCCTCGACCCAAGCGAGGACGACTAGGCAAACCTGTTTCACCCAAAACCAAAAAGTACTGGAGACAATGCATGAACCTGGCATCCGCCACCCCGAAGGAAATCACGCTCCGGGGGATCATCCTCGGCGTCCTCATCACGCTGATCTTTACCGCGGCACAGGTGTACCTCGGCCTGAAAGTGGGCCTCACGTTCGCCACCTCGATCCCGGCCGCCGTGATTTCGATGGCGCTGCTGTCGGCGTTTCGCGATGCGACGATCCAGGAAAATAACATCGTGCAGACCATCGCGTCCGCGGCCGGCACGCTCGCGTCGGTGATCTTCGTGCTGCCTGGCCTCCTGATGATCGGCTGGTGGGCGGAAGTGCCGTTCTGGCCAACCTTCGGCGCCTGCGCGATCGGCGGCGTGCTGGGCGTGATGTACACGGTGCCGCTGCGCCGCGCGCTGGTGTCGCAGTCCAAGCTGCCGTATCCGGAAGGCGTCGCCGCCGCGGAAGTGCTGAAGGTCGGCACCGCGACGCGTTCGGGCGCCCAGGAAGGCAAGGCCGGCCTGCGTGCGGTGATCTTCGGTTCGGTGGCGTCGGCCGCATTCGCCGCGTTCGCGGCGATGAAGGTCATGGCCGCCGAAGTGGCGACCTATTTCAAGTTCGGCACCGGCGCGACCGGCATCGGCGCGGCCAGCTCGCTGGCACTGCTCGGCGCGGGCCACCTGATGGGCATCACCGTGGGCGTTGCGATGCTGACCGGCCTGGTGATCGCATGGGGCGTGCTGGTTCCGTTCCTGACTTCGATGGAGCCCGCCAGCGCCGCCTCGGCCGCCGACCAGGCGCTGGGCGTGTGGAGCACCAAGGTGCGCATGATCGGCGCAGGCGCGATCGGCACCGCCGCGATCGTGACGCTGGCCTCGCTCGCCAAGCCGATCATCGGCGGCCTCAAGTCGGCGATGGAAGCGTCGCGCCGCTCGAAGCTGGGTGGGGAAGAACTGCCGCGCGAAGAAAAGGACCTGCCGATCTTCATCGTCGGCCTGGTCACCCTGATCGCGATGGTGCCGGCGGGCTGGCTGCTGGCCAGCTTCATCCAGGGCACCGCGCTCGAGACGCTGTCGGTGCCGCTGATCGCGGTCGGCGTCGGCTACATCCTGGTGGCCGGCATCCTGGCCGCCGCCGTGTGCGGCTACATGGCCGGCCTGATCGGCTCCTCCAATTCGCCGGTGTCCGGCATCGCGATCCTGACCATCCTGGGCGCAGCGACCTCGATCGGCTATGTCGGCCGTGAGCTGCTCGACGCGAACGCCGCCCAGGCGCTGATCGCATTCGCGCTGTTCGTCACCACAGTGGTGCTGGCGGTGGCCGTCATCGGTAACGACAACCTGCAGGACCTGAAGACCGGCCAGCTGGTCGGCGCAACGCCGTGGAAGCAGCAGGTCGCGCTGATCATCGGCGTGTTTGCCGGTTCGATGGTGGTGCCGCCGGTGCTGGAACTGCTCAATCACGCGAACGGCTTTGCCGGCGCGCCGAACGTGCATGCAATCTCGGACGAGCCGCTGGCCGCTCCGCAGGCGCTGCTGATCTCCACGCTGGCCAAGGGCGTCGTCGGCGGCAACCTGCCGTGGGACCTGGTCGGCTATGGCGCGATGCTTGGCCTGGTGCTGGTCGCGATCGACTTCTTCCTCAAGGCCAGCAGCCACCACCGCTACAGCCTGCCGCCGCTGGGCGTTGGCCTTGCGATCTACCTGCCGTCGGCGGTGACGCTGCCGGTCGTGGTGGGCGCGTTCGCGGGCTTCCTGTTCGAGCGTGCGATGCGCACCCGCCCGAACGGCGAAGCGGCCTCGCGCCTTGGCGTGCTTGTGATGTCCGGCTTCATCGTCGGCGAGAGCCTGTTCAACGTGGCGCTGGCGGGCCTGATCGTGATGAGCGGCACCGGCGAACCCCTGGCGATCACCGATGCGATCGGCGAATCGGTGGGCATGCTGATCGCGCTGGCCGTCGGTGGTGCGATCGTGGTGACGCTGTACCGCTGGTGCGCTGCGTCGGCCAGCCGCATCCAGGCCTGAGGCAATGGGCATGCGTAGCGCCATCCTGATCGCCGGCATGCTGGCCGGCGGCGTCGCCGTAGCGGGGACGATCGAATCGAAGCCGCTGTCAGAAACCTGGATCAATCCCGGTTTCGCAACGGTGCACTTCGACAGCAACCTGGGCCTGAACGGCGCCAACAAGGGCATCGGGGCCGAATACCGCTTCTCGACGGTGGCTTCGGTCACCGCGGGACGCATGCTGAACAGCGACCGGAAATACTCGAATTACGTGGGTGTCTACTACCAGCCGTGGTCGGTGGGCATGGTGCGCCTGGGAGCGGTGGTGGGAGGATTCGACGGCTACCCGAACATGCGCGACGGCGGATGGTTCCCGGCGCTGATCCCGACGGCCAGCATCGAGTACCAGCGGGTGGGGCTGAATGTGGGCTTCATCCCGTCGTACAAGAACCGCCTGTATGGCGGGGTGTCGTTCCAGCTCAAATTCAAAATCATGGATTAGGGGACCGTCCCCGCAGGGGACTGTCCCCCGGTGTTTGGATGAGCCAGTAGCCTTTCCAAACACCGGGGGACGGTCCCCTTCGGGGACAGTCCCCTGGTCTTCAGAACTGCTCGTCCGGGCGCAGGTAGCGCCATTGGCCCACGGGCAGCTCGCCCAGCTTGACTTTGCCGATGCGCACGCGCTTCAGGCCCACCACCTTCAGTCCCACCATTTCGCACATGCGCCGGATCTGGCGCTTCTTGCCTTCCCGGAGCGTGAAGCTGAGCTGGTCTTCGTTCTGCCAGCGCACCTTGGCCGGCAGCAGCGGCTTCCCGTCCATCCACAGCCCGTGATTGAGCTTGCGCAGCTCGGTGTCCGGCAGCTTGCCTTCCTTGGTGTACTCGACGCGCACCAGGTATTCCTTCTCGACGGTGGTGGTCTCGCCGATCAGCTGCTTGGCAATGCGTCCGTCCTGCGTCAGTACCAGCAGGCCGACCGAGTCGATGTCCAGCCGTCCCGCCGGCACCAGGCTGCGCAGCTGGGTCGGATGGAACTGTTCCGGCGATGTGTCTTCCGCCCAGCGGTTCTCGGCCTTGATCAGCGCCACCGCCGGCGTGTAGCCGTCCTCGGCCTGCCCGCTCACATAGCCCATCGGCTTGTTGATCAATACGGTAACGCGCTTGGACTGCTCGGCGGCGGCCTGGCGCTCCACCGTGATTTTCTGCGAAGGCAGCACCTTCGAGCCCAGCTCGGAGACGACCTTGCCGTCGACGCGCACCCAGCCGCGGGCGATCCATTCGTCGGCCTCGCGGCGCGAGCAGAGGCCAAGTTCGGACATGCGTTTGGAAAGGCGGAGCGGTTCGGTCATGTTGGTTCTAGATCTTGAGCGCTTCCAGCATGTCAGTTTCAAACTGGAGCTGGACGCGCGGGTTGTTAAGGACGGCACCGTCGACGAGGAACACGTCTTCCACGCGCTCGCCGAGGGTCATGATTTTTGCGGTGTGCAGGTTCACGCGGTAGCGCGTGAGCACGGTCGCGATCGAATACAGCAGGCCGGTGCGGTCATTCGCCGCAATCGACAGCAGGTAGTACTGGCCACGCTCGTCCGGCCGCAGGTCGACGGTCGGCGTGAGCGGGAAGGTGCGCGACAGGCGCGACAGGCGTCCGCGGGTCGGCGGCGGCAGCGGGCCTTGCGAACGCAGGACTTCCGCCAGCTCGTGTTCGATCAGGTTGATGATGTCGCGATAGTTGCGCGCGAAATTCTGCTCGGTGACCATGAAGGTGTCGAGCGCGTAGCCGTTCTTCGTGGTGTGGATCTTGGCGTCGAAGATGCTGAAGTTCTTGCGGTCGAAGTAGCTGCAGATGCGCGCGAACAGGTCCGGCTGGTCCTTGGCGTACACGGTCACCTGCAGGCCTTCGCCGGCCGGCGACAGGCGGCAGCGCACCACCGGGTCGGCGCTGTCCAGGAGGCCAATCAGTGCGCGCGTCTGCCACGCGATGTCCGAGGCGTCGTGGCGCAGGAAGTAGGCCATGTCCAGCTGCTGCCACAAGGCTTCGTGCGCGCCGCGCGGCAGGCCGTGCAGTCGCAGGGTGGCAAGCGCCTCCTCCTGCCGGTTCTTCAGTTCGCGGTCGGCCGAATGCGGCTCGCCGCCCAGCACCCGCAGCGTGATGTGGTACAGGTCTTCGAGCAGCTTGGCCTTCCACGCGTTCCATACCTTGGGGCTGGTGCCGCGGATGTCGGCCACGGTCAGCAGGTACAGCGCGGTCAGGTGGCGCTCGTCCTTCACCAGTTTCGCGAACGCGTCGACCACGTCCGGGTCGGACAGGTCCTGCTTCTGGGCGACGGTGGACATCGACAGGTGCTGCTCGACCAGGAACACCACCAGCTCGGTGTCTTCGGCCGAGAGGCCGTGGTCGCGGCAGAACTGCTCCGCGTCCGCCGCGCCCAGGTGCGAGTGGTCGCCGCCGCGGCCCTTGCCGATGTCGTGGAACAGTGCGGCGATGTACAGCAGCCAGCGGTTCGGGAAATTGGCGATCAGCTGCGAGCAGAACGGATACTCGTGCGCGTGCTCGGTCATGGTGAAGCGGCGCATGTTCCGCACCACCATCATGATGTGCTGGTCCACCGTGTAGACGTGGAACAGGTCGTGCTGCATCTGCCCCACGATGCGGCGGAAGGTCGGCAGGTAGCGTCCCAGCACGCCCATGTCGTTCATGCGGCGCAGCGCGTGCACCAGGCCCTGCGGCGCCTGCAGGATGCGCAGGAAGCTGGCCTTGTTGGCCGGGTTTTCGCGGAACGCGCCATCGATCAGCAGGCGCGCGTGCCACAGGGCGCGCATGGTGCGCGCGGTCATGCCCTTGATCTCCGGGCGCTCGGTCATCAGCACGAAGATCTCGAGGATCGCGGTCGGCGTCTTCTCGAAGGTGTCGTCGTCGGTGATGTCGATGAAGCTGTTGACGTCGTTGAAGCGCGCGTTGATCGGCGTCGAGACGGTCGGCTGCGGGAACAGGCGCGCCTCGATATTCTGCAGCATGATCTTGTTCAGCTGCGTGACCGTCTTGGCCGCCCAGTAGTAGCGCTGCATCAGGTATTCGCTGGCGCGCCGCATGTTGGGGCCGGAGCCGGTCGAGTGCAGGCCGAGCGTTTCGGCGATCGGGGTCTGGACGTCGAACGCGAGCCGGTCCTCGCGCCGGTTGGTGTACAGGTGCAGGCGGATGCGGATGTCCTTGAAGGCGCGCTCCTTCTCCATCAGCTGGCGCGCTTCGGTACGCGTGATCAGGCCGCGCTGCGCCAGCTCGCCCCACGACGAGGCTAGGCCGGCCGCCTTGGCCACCCACAGGATCACCTGCAGGTCGCGCAGCCCGCCCGGGCTCTCCTTGCAGTTCGGTTCCAGCGCGAACGCGGTGTCCTCGTACTTGGCGTGGCGCAGCCGCATCTCGGTGGTCTTGGCGATGAAATAGGCCTGCGGGTCCATCGCTTCCTGGCAGCGCGCGCGCAGTTCCGCGAACAGCGCGGCGTCGCCGTCCACCAGGCGCGCTTCGAGCAGGCTGGTTTGCACCGTGATGTCGGCGCGCGACTCGGACAGGCACTCGTCGACGGTGCGGATCGCGTGCCCGATTTCGAGTCCCAGGTCCCACAGCAGCTGCACCAGCGCCTCGAGCCGGGCTTCGGTCAGGGCGTTGGCCGGCTGCCCGAGCAGGATCAGGACGTCGACGTCGGAATGGGGGAACAGTTCGCCGCGGCCGTAGCCGCCGACGCCGACCAGCGCGGTGTTCGGCGGCAGGTCGGCGGCGCGGAAGGCTTCGGTGAGGACTGAATCGACCGCCGCGCGCAGGCCGCGCAGCAGTTTCTCGGGCTTGCCGTCGGCACGGAAGGCTTCAATGTGCGCCGCGCGCTCGTCCTTGAGGCGCTGCTTCAGCGCGCCGCGCAGCGACGGCAGGAGCGCGGCGCCCATGGCTCAGGCGGCAGCGGTTTGCGCGGCCTGGATGAAGGCAGGTGGAGGAGGGGAGCCGGCCGACAGGGTCAGCACTTCGTAGCCGGTTTCGGTTACCAGCACGGTGTGTTCCCACTGCGCCGACAGGCTGCGGTCCTTGGTCTTGATGGTCCAGCCGTCGCCCATTTCGCGGATTTCGCGGCGGCCGGCATTGATCATCGGCTCGATCGTGAAGATCATGCCTGCTTCCAGCACCTCGCCGGTGCCCGGACGGCCGTAGTGCAGAACTTGCGGCTCTTCGTGGAACACGGTGCCGATGCCGTGGCCGCAGAATTCGCGCACCACGCTGTAGCCTGCTTTTTCCGCGTGCTGCTGGATCGCGAAACCGATGTCGCCCAGGCGCGCGCCCGGCTTGACCTTGGCGATGCCGAGCCACATGCACTCGTAGGTGACTTCGGACAGGCGGCGCGCCTGCAGCGACGGCTGGCCGACGAAGAACATGCGGCTGTTGTCGCCG